>NZ_JBEPMN010000003.1:0-425525 GCF_040545755.1 Aquamicrobium ahrensii | reverse complement strand
GGCGAGAAGGAGACCGGCGGCGGGCGCGAGAGCGGCTCCGACGCCTGGAAGGCCTATATGCGCCGCGCCACCAACACCATCAACTACTCCAAAGAGCTCCCCCTCGCACAGGGCGTGTCATTCGATATCGAATGAGGATCTGACATGGCAAAAAGGCGGCGGCGACGCCGCCTTTTTCATTCCAGCCTGTAGGGCACCGGCGAGCGCAGATCGTGATCGACATGCAGGCGGCGCTTGAAGGGCGGAGTGGCGCGCTGGTCGCAATTGGCGCGTTCGCAGATCCGGCAGGAAATGCCGATCGGATCGAAGGCGGCGCGGTTGGTGAGGTCGAGCCCGTCCGCATAGACGAAGTCGCCGGCATAGGTGACCTCGCAGCCAAGCGCGATCGCGTAGCGGCGGCGCGAAGCGCTGAAGCCGCCGCCGGACTTGGCGATTTCAGTGGCCACGCACAGATAGCGCACGCCATCCGGCGTCTCGGCCAGTTGCCTGATGATGCGGCCGGGCAGTTCGAAGGACTGGTGCACGTTCCACAGGGGGCAGGCCGCCCCGAAGCGGGCGAATTGCAGCTTGGCGGCGCTGTGGCGCTTGGTGATGTTGCCGGCCCGGTCGAAACGGGCGAAGAACACAGGCACGCCCTTCATGCCCGGCCGCTGCAAGGTGGAGAGCCTGTGCGCCACCTGTTCGAGGCTCGCGCCGAAGCGGGCGGCAAGCAGTTCCAGATCGTGACGCAGTTCGCGCGCGGCGGTCAGGAACGCCTGATAGGGCAGGGTGACGGCCCCGGCGAAATAATTGCGCAGACCGATGCGGCAGATCTCGACCGATTCCGGCGAGCGGAATTCGGCGCGGCGTGCGATGGTGTCGATCTCCGTCTTCAGTTCCAGAGAGGCAATCTGGTACGCCATCTGGAAATGGCGTGTCGAGGCGGGTGAATAGGCGTTGAGATAGAGAAGCTTGGACGAGGGGTCGTAGCGGCGCAGAACTTCCTCACCTTCAGCCGCCTTGAGGATGCGCACACCATGCCGCATTTCCAGATGGGCGGCGAGCGCCGCGCCCGTTTCCGCATCCGGAACGCCGATGGACTGGGCCAGCTTCTCGCCGGCCATGTCGATTTCGTGAATGTAATTGTCCATGAAGTGGAAGAAGTCGCGCACCTCCTCATAAGGTGTGGGATCGGCCAGCCCGCTGGTGCGCGACATCTGGTCGAAGCCTGCAAGCTGTTCGCTGTTGCGGCGGTAAGCCTGATGACAGGCAATCAGCGCATGGGCGAGACCGGGCGCATTTTGCACCACCAGCTTGAGTTCCTGCATGCCGGGCGAATAGTTCTCGAAAAGCGGATCGGCCAGCGCTTCCGACAAGGCGGAAAGCAGGCGGTCGCTGCTGCCGGCCGAAAGCTCGGACATCTCGATCTGGAATTTCTCGGCCAGGGCCAGAAGCACGGTGGCCGAAACCGGACGCTGGTTGTTCTCGATCTGGTTCAGATAGCTGGTCGAAATGCCCAGGCGTTCGGCGAAAGCGGCTTGTGTGTGGCCATGGGCGAGGCGGGATTCGCGCACCTTGCGGCCGATATAAAGCTTGCCTGTTGACATGTTCGCATTTTCACAATTCGCAATTTGCAACATTCTATACTATGCAAATCCACCCGTTCCAGCATTTTCTTGGGCGTCGCTTCGATCTAGTGGAGCATGAAAGAAGCCGGCTCAGTGTGCCGGTCAGGGAGAGACCATGCCGACAATGCTTTTCGTGCCTGTTCTCCGATCTGTTGGGGAGAGCCGCTGATGCGCAACGTTCTCGAGCAACTGGAGGCCCGCCGCGCCGAAGCCCGCCTCGGCGGCGGCCAGCGGCGCATCGACGCGCAGCACGCCAAGGGCAAGCTGACGGCGCGCGAGCGCATCGAGGTGCTTCTGGACGAGGGCTCCTTCGAGGAGTTCGACATGTATGTCACCCACCGCGCCACCGATTTCGGCATGGCCAGCCAGAAAGTGGCGGGCGATGGCGTGGTGACCGGCTGGGGCACCATCAACGGCCGGCTGGTCTATGTGTTCAGCCAGGACTTTACCGTGCTCGGCGGCTCGCTGTCGGAAACTCATGCGCAGAAGATCTGCAAGATCATGGACATGGCCGTGAAGAACGGCGCGCCGGTGATCGGGCTCAACGATTCCGGCGGCGCGCGCATCCAGGAGGGCGTCGCTTCGCTCGCCGGTTATGCCGATGTGTTCAAGCGCAATGTCGACGCATCCGGCGTGGTGCCGCAGATTTCGGTGATCATGGGGCCGTGCGCGGGCGGCGCGGTCTACTCGCCGGCCATGACCGATTTCATCTTCATGGTGCGCGACTCATCCTACATGTTCGTCACCGGGCCGGACGTGGTGAAGACCGTCACCAACGAGATCGTGACGGCCGAGGAACTGGGCGGCGCACGCACCCACACGCAGAAATCCTCCGTCGCCGATGGCGCGTTCGAGAACGATGTCGAGGCGCTGGAGGGCGTTCGCAAGCTGTTCGACTACCTGCCGCTCAACAGTCGCGAAAAGCCGCCGGTGCGGCCCTTCCACGACGACCCGGCCCGCATCGACATGAAGCTCGACACGCTGGTGCCGGATTCGGCCAACAAGCCCTACGACATGAAGGAACTGATCGCGGCCATCGCCGATGAGGGGGATTTCTTCGAGATTCAGGAGGCGTTCGCGAAGAACATCATCACCGGCCTGATGCGTATCGAGGGCGAGACGGTGGGCGTCGTCGCCAACCAGCCCATGGTGCTGGCCGGGTGCCTCGACATCGACTCCTCGCGCAAGGCTGCGCGCTTCGTGCGTTTCTGCGACGCCTTCAACATTCCGCTGCTGACGCTGGTGGATGTGCCGGGCTTCCTGCCCGGCACCGCGCAGGAATATGGCGGCGTCATCAAGCATGGCGCGAAGCTACTGTTCGCCTATGCGCAGGCCACGGTGCCTATGGTGACGCTGATCACCCGCAAGGCCTATGGCGGGGCTTATGACGTCATGGCCTCCAAGCATATCGGCGCCGACATCAACTATGCCTGGCCGACGGCGGAGATCGCGGTGATGGGCGCCAAGGGCGCGACCGAGATCCTGTACCGCTCGGAACTGGGCGACGCGGAGAAGATCGCGGCGCGCACCGCCGAATATGAAGAGCGTTTCGCCAACCCCTTCGTGGCGGCCGAGCGCGGCTTCATCGATGAGGTGATCATGCCGCATTCCTCGCGCCGTCGCATCGCGCGCGCCTTTGCCGCGCTGCGCACCAAGCGCGTGGAAGGCCCATGGCGCAAGCACGATACGATGCCGCTCTGAAAGCCGGATCGAGGAAGCGATGGACAAGCCGAAGCTGACGCCGGAGGAGGCCCGCAAGGACCACTGGCGGATGCTGCGCTTCATGGCGGTGAACGCCGCGCTCGGCGCGCTGATCGGAGCGCTGACAGCCATCGCCATCATCTGGCTCGATATAGGGGGCATCGGCGCGCGCATCGACCGGGCGGCAAACCCGGTCATTCCGGTTCTGCTGCTGGTGGCGCCGTTCGCCTTCGTGTTCGGCGGCGTGGTCACGGCCTCGGCGCTTCTGATGATGCCTTATGAAAAGAAATTCAAAGAGTGAACTTATGGGGACTGGAGACGGGCTGATGTTCAAGAAGATCCTCATCGCCAATCGCGGCGAAATCGCCTGCCGGGTCATCCGCACCGCGAAGAAGCTCGGCATCAGGACGGTCGCGGTCTATTCCGACGCCGACCGCGATGCGCTGCATGTGCGTCAGGCCGATGAGGCGGTGCATATCGGGCCGGCCCCTTCGTCGCAGTCCTATATCGTCATCGACAGAATCCTCGAAGCGATCCGCAAGACGGGGGCTGACGCCGTTCATCCGGGCTATGGCTTCCTCTCCGAGAACGCCGCTTTCGCCGAGGCGCTTGAGCAGGAGGGCGTCGCCTTCATCGGCCCGCCGGTGAAGGCCATCGAGGCCATGGGCGACAAGATCACCTCCAAGAAGCTGGCGGCGGAAGCCGGCGTCAATACCGTTCCCGGCCATATGGGTTTGATCGGAGACGCGGATGAGGCGGTGCGCATCGCCTCCCAGATCGGCTATCCGGTGATGATCAAGGCCTCGGCCGGCGGCGGCGGCAAGGGCATGCGCATCGCGTGGAACGACGCCGAAGCGCGCGAGGGCTTCCAGTCGTCGAAGAACGAGGCGAAATCCTCCTTCGGTGACGACCGCATCTTCATCGAGAAATTCGTCACCCAGCCGCGCCACATCGAAATTCAGGTGCTTGGCGACAAGCACGGCGACATCCTCTATCTCGGCGAGCGCGAATGTTCGATTCAGCGCCGTAACCAGAAGGTCATCGAGGAGGCTCCCTCACCCTTCCTCGATGAGGCCACTCGCAAGGCCATGGGCGAACAGGCCGTGGCGCTGGCACGCGCGGTCGGCTATTTTTCGGCCGGCACGGTCGAGTTCATCGTCGATGGCGAGCGGAACTTCTACTTCCTCGAAATGAACACCCGCCTTCAGGTCGAGCATCCGGTGACCGAGCTGATCACCGGCATCGATCTGGTGGAGGAGATGATCCGGGTGGCGGCCGGCGAAAGGCTGCGCATCACCCAGAGCGATGTGAAGCTGAACGGCTGGGCCATTGAAAGCCGCCTCTACGCCGAGGACCCCTATCGCAATTTCCTGCCCTCCATCGGCCGCCTGACGCGCTATCGCCCGCCTGCGGAGGGGAGACGGGAGGACGGCACCATCATCCGCAACGACACCGGCGTGTTCGAGGGCGGCGAAATCTCCATGCATTACGATCCGATGATCGCCAAGCTGTGCACCTGGGCTCCCGATCGTCTCGGCGCGGTCGAGGCCATGGGCCGCGCGCTTGATGATTTCGAAGTCGAGGGAATTGGCCACAATTTGCCGTTCCTGTCGGCGGTGATGGATCAGCAGCGATTCCGTGAGGGCCGGCTGACCACGGCCTATATCGCCGAGGAGTTTCCTGACGGGTTCGCCGGCGTCACGCCAGACCCCGATCAGGCGCGTCTGCTGGCGGCTGTCGCCGCCTTCGTGCATCTGAAGAGCGCTCGCCGTGCGGCGCAGATTTCCGGCGTGCTCGCCAACCATCCACGCGCCATCGGCAAGGATTGGGTGGCTTTGGTGGACGATCAGGAGTTCGCGCTTGCAGTGACAGAGGGCGAGAGCGGCGACGTCATCATCTTCGGGGATGGGCCCAGCGTGAGCGTGTCGAGCGACTGGATGCCCGGCGCCAGCCATGCGGGTTTCGTGGTGGATGGCGAACCGATGGGCGTGAAGGTCACGCTCAACGGTTCCTCCATGCGCCTGCGATGGCGCGGCGTCGACGCAAAGGCCTATGTGCGCAGCCCGCGTGTCGCCGAGCTTGCGCGGCTGATGCCCGTCAAGCTTCCGCCCGATACGTCGAAGATGCTGCTGTGTCCCATGCCCGGCGTGATCACTTCCATCGCCGTTCAGGAGGGTGACGAGGTGCAGGAAGGGCAGGCGCTGGCCACCGTCGAGGCGATGAAGATGGAAAATGTGCTGCGCGCCGAAAAGGGGGGCAAGGTCAAGCGCGTCGCCGCCCAGCCGGGCGTGAGCCTCGGTGTCGATGAACTCATCATGGAGTTCGAATGATGAACGGATTCGATTTCATGTGCGGGAGGCTTTGATGACCGGACCCAGGATCGACCGATGGCGGGCTCTGGCTGAAAAGGAAGTCAAGCGCGACCCTGACACGCTGAAGTGGAACACGCCGGAAGGCATTCCGGTCAAGCCGCTCTATACGGCTGACGATCTGGCCGCGGTCGACCATCTGGACAGCCTGCCGGGCTTCGCGCCCTTCGTGCGCGGGCCGCGCGCCACCATGTATGCCGGCCGTCCGTGGACGATCCGCCAATATGCCGGCTTCTCGACGGCGGAGGAATCGAACGCCTTTTATCGCAAGGCCCTGGCGGCGGGCCAGCAGGGCGTGTCGGTCGCCTTCGACCTCGCCACCCACCGCGGCTATGACAGCGACCATCCGCGCGTGGTCGGCGATGTCGGCAAGGCGGGTGTCGCCATCGATTCCGTCGAGGACATGAAGATTCTGTTCGAGGGCATTCCGCTCGACCAGATTTCGGTGTCGATGACCATGAACGGCGCGGTAATTCCCGTGCTCGCCAATTTCATCGTAACGGGCGAGGAACAAGGCGTGCCGCGCGGCAAGCTGTCGGGCACCATCCAGAACGACATCCTCAAGGAGTTCATGGTCCGCAACACCTATATCTATCCGCCCGAGCCTTCGATGCGGATCATCGCGGACATCATCGAATACACCTCGAAGGAGATGCCGAAGTTCAACTCCATCTCCATCTCCGGCTACCATATGCAGGAAGCCGGCGCGACGCTGGTGCAGGAACTGGCCTTCACGCTGGCCGACGGGCGCGAATATGTGCGCGCCGCACTGGCGAAGGGGCTCGACGTCGATGAGTTCGCCGGGCGTCTGTCCTTCTTCTTCGCCATCGGCATGAACTTCTTCATGGAGGCGGCCAAGCTGCGCGCCGCGCGTCTGTTGTGGACGCGCATCATGCAGGAATTCGAGCCGAAGAAGCCGTCCTCGCTGATGCTGCGCACCCATTGCCAGACGTCGGGCGTGTCACTTCAGGAGCAGGACCCGTACAACAACATCGTGCGTACCGCCTATGAGGCGCTGGCGGCGGCCCTGGGCGGCACGCAGTCGCTGCATACCAACTCCTTCGACGAGGCTATCGCGCTGCCGACGGAATTTTCATCCCGCATCGCCCGCAACACCCAGCTTATCCTCCAGCACGAGACGGGCGTGACGAAGGTGGTCGATCCGCTGGCCGGCTCTTACTATGTCGAGAGTCTGACGAAGGAGCTTGCCGACGCCGCCTGGAAGCTGATGGAGGAGGTCGAGGCCATGGGCGGCATGACCAGGGCGGTCAACGAGGGCCTGCCCAAGCGCCTGATCGAGGAGGCGGCCACCCGCAAGCAGGCGGCCATCGACCGGGGCGACGAGGTGATCGTCGGCGTCAACAAGTATCGCCTCGAAACCGAGGACGACATCGACATTCTCGACATCGACAACAAGGCGGTGCGCGAGGCGCAGATCGCCCGCATCGAGCGCACACGGCGCCAGCGCGACCCGAAACGTGCGGAAGAGACGCTGGCGCGCCTGCGCGAGGTGGCGCGCTCCGGACAGGGCAACATCCTCGAAGCCGCCGTGGAGGCGGCGCAGGCGCGCGCCACGCTGGGCGAGATTTCCGACGCCATGCGTGATGTCTTTGGCGATCATTCGGCTGTGCCGAAGGTGGTGAGCAAGGTCTACGGGCCAGCCTATGAGGGCGAGCCGGAATACGAGAACCTCGTTGATCGACTGGACCAGTTCGCCAGCGCGCTCGGTTCCTCGCCGCGCATCATGGTGGCCAAGCTCGGTCAGGATGGTCACGACCGTGGCGCAAAGGTTATCGCCTCGGCCTTCGGCGACCTCGGCTTCGAGGTGATCGCCGGCCCGCTGTTCCAGACGCCGGATGAAGCGGCCGACCTCGCGGTCAAGTCGAAGGTGCAGGTGGTCGGCATGTCGTCGCTGGCGGCCGGCCACAAGACGCTGGCGCCGCAACTGGTGGAGGCGCTCAAGGCGCGCGGCGCGGATGAGGTCATCGTCGTCGTCGGCGGCGTCATTCCGCGTCAGGACTACCAGTATCTGCTCGACCATGGCGTCGCCGCCGTGTTCGGCCCCGGCACCAATGTGCTGGATGCGGCCCGCGCCGTGCTCGACCTTATGGAAGGCAAGCGCCGCAACATATGAGGCAAGCGTCGCCGCTCCGGAGGCGGCGAGCCCCTTTCCGCATGCCTGATGGGCCTGCCCGTTCAGCCCGTCGGCCTGACAAGCAAAACGTTTCCATGACAGGCGGCGCGATTAGCACCCATTGTCGCGTAAGGCGACAATGGGTGGGCTGCTGTTTCTTTTCTCGATGCTGGCCGTCCCCGATCATGCGGCGACAGATCGGCCGCAGAATTTGGCGGCTTCATCGAACAGGCAGCGGAAGGAGGCACTCATGGCCCGTCTTTTCCCCATTCTCGATCTCTCGCTCTTTGAGCAGGGGCCGGCGGCGCGCACCACTTTCCTGAGGGATCTGCGTTATGCGGCGCGCGATGTCGGCTTCTTCTATCTCGACGGGCACGGCATCACGCTGGACGAGATCGATCGCCTGTTCGAGCTTTCCCGGCAGTTCTTCGATCTGCCGGCGCAGGAAAAGCTGCGCATCGAAATGGTGAACTCCTCGCAGTTCCGCGGTTATACGCGGGTGGCTGGCGAACGCACGCGCGGGCAGACGGACTGGCGCGAGCAACTCGACTTCGGCATCGAACGCGAGCCCGTGCCCCAGAACGGCAGGCAGCCGGCCTGGACAAGGCTGCACGGGCCGAACCAGTGGCCGGAAGCGCTGCCGCAACTGCGCCCGGCGGTTCTCGACTGGCAGGCCAAGGTGGCCGACGTGGCGATCCGGCTGCTGAAGGCTTTCGCACTTTCACTGGAGCAGCCGGAAGACGTCTTCGAGCCGATATACGGCGAGGGCGCCAATCACCGCATGAAGATCGTGCGCTATCCGGGCCGCGAGCGGACGGACGACGATCAGGGTGTCGGCGCACACAAGGATGGCGGATTCCTCACCCTGCTGCTGCAGGACAATGTCGGCGGTCTTCAGGTCGAATATGGCGGCAAATGGGTTGATGTCGAGCCGGTGCCGGGAACGCTGGTGGTCAATATAGGCGAGCTTCTGGAACTGGCCTCCAACGGCTATCTGCGCGCAACGCTGCATAGGGTGGTGACGCCGCCGCGCGGCGCGGAGCGCTATTCTGCGCCATTTTTTTTCGGCGCGCGTCTGGACGCGACGATCCCGCTGCTCGACCTGCATGAGGAACTGGCGGCCGAAGCCAAGGGGCCTGCCAGCGATCCTGAAAATCCGCTGTTCCGCGATGTCGGGGTCAACGTGCTGAAGAGCCGCCTGCGCTCGCACCCGGACGTGGCTGAACGCCATTATGCGGATTTGCTGAAGGCCTCATGAAGCCTTCAGCGCCGGATCAGTCGTGGGCCGGTGTCAGGCGGATCAACTCGCCATTGGTCTCGTCGGTGAGGATCATCACCGCTCCGTCCTTCGCCACGGCGACGTCGCGGATACGCGCATATCCCTCCAGATAGCGCGCTTCTCCGGTGACGCGATTGTTCTCCAGGGTCAGCCGCACCAGGGCCTGCCCGCGCAGCGCGCCGATCAGGGCGCTGTCCTTCCACGATGGAAAGACGTCGCCGTCATAGAAGACAAGGCCGCTTGGGGCGATCACCGGGTCCCAATAGTAGATCGGCTGCTCCATGCCTTCCTTCTGCGTCAGGCCCTCACCGATCGGTCCGCCCCGGTATTCAAGGCCGTAATTGATGACCGGCCAGCCATAGTTCTTGCCGGCTTCCGGACGGTTCAGTTCGTCGCCGCCGCGCGGGCCATGCTCCACCGTCCAAAGCGCGCCGTCAGGGCCGATCGCCGCCGATTGCAGGTTGCGATGGCCATATGACCAGATTTCCGGACGTCCGCCTTCGATGTCCGGATTGCCGGCCGCCGGCCCGCCCTCGGGGTCGATGCGCAGGACCTTGCCGATATGCGTGCCGATGTCCTGAGCCAGCGGCCGCGCATCCGTCACCGAGCGGTCGCCCGTCGTCACGAACAGCGCGCCCTGGTCGTCGAAGGCCAGCCGGGAGCCGAAATGCGCTTCCGATCGCCAGCCCGGCTCCTGCCGGAAGATGACGCGGACATCTGTCATCTCGCGTCCGTCGGGCGACAGCGTGCCTGTGGCCACCGAGGTTCCGTTGAGACCGTCCGCGCGCGGTTCGGCATAGCTCCACCAGACGCGCCGCGTCTCGGAAAAATTGCTGCGCACCACCACATCCAGAAGCCCGCCCTGTCCGCTCGAAAACACCTCCGGCAAGCCTGCGACCGGATCGGAGACGCCGCCATCCGATCCGACAATGCGCAGGCGACCCGGCTTTTCGGTCACCAGCCAGCTTGCGTCCGGCAATTCCGCCATGCCCCACGGGTTTTCCAGCCCGCTGGCGATGACGGTGCGGTCGAGCTTGATCTCGTCGGCGATGACCGGAGCGCGGGTCTGGCCCTCGAAGGCCGGACGATAATCCGTGTTCGGTCCGGCGGAATTGAAATCACGGGTCCATACCACGGCGCCGGAGGCGAGAACGACGGCAATCGCGGTCGAGAATGCCAGAAGAAAGGGCCGGCGAAGGATGAAGGGGCGGGTTGAACTCATCGAATTTCTCCTTCTGCGGTCATCAGGTTTCAGACAATACCTCCCAGACGACGCCGCACCAGAGTCTTCTTTCTGGACGGCCGCCCGGCATCGCTGTAAAATCCCGTTACCGCCAGGCAATCCAGCCCCTGCCGCACGATTCAGTGAATGGTCAGGATGCCGTCAACCGCGCGCCATTCCGAGGCTCTGATGAGATGGTGATGGGCGACCCGCACCGAGTGCAACGGGCCGTCCAGCTCTCGTGTCCAGTAGTCCAGAAAACCCCTCAACTCGGGAAAGTGCGGCGCAAGATCATATTCCTGCCAGATGTAGAGCTGAAGCAGGCTGGGGTGGTCTGGCATATGGTAATGGATTTCAGCCGTGGTGAGGCCATAGCCGTTCATCTGAAGCTGAAAATCCCTGCTGGCCGTGGTCGCCATTTGCGCATCCTTCCACACGGCCGGGGCTGGCTCTGAAGAACCGCGCCTGCATCCCGGCCGCCAGGCGACGGTTGGATGCGGGTGGTGCGAAGCTCTGGCCCGGCGCGGCGGCGGTGCTCCATCTGCTCCTTGAGCCGCCCGATCTGTACGCGGCCACCCACTTTGAAAAGTGTGGCCCAACATCCCGTAAAATCAAGAGCCGAATACTTCAGGGAACAAAAACTTCGTGATTTCACGGCACTAGCAGTCATACATTGCGAGTGCCGATGCTCGCCGCCCGGTTCCGGCGCGTGGTGGCAAGGGGGGCGCCATCATCTGCCATTTTTCTGGAACAGCTCGATCTGCCCTGTCAGCCATCTGCGGAAATAGCGCACGCCGGCGTCGGCGGTCTTTTCCTGCGGGGTGACGAAGTAATAGGCGCTGGCGCTCTCCACGGGCAGGTCGAGCGCCTTGACGAGCTGGCCGCTGGCCAGTTCGCTGTCGATGAGAAATGACGGCATCAGCGCAACGCCGAGACCGGCACGGCAGGCTTGCGAGACATTCATGAACTGTTCGAAGCGCATGCCTTCGCGGTAATGGTCCGCTATGCCGAAATGTAAAAACCAGAGTTTCCAGGCGTGAGGGCGCGATGCCATCTCCAGCAGCGGCACCTTCAGCAAGGAAGCGGGGTCGCAGATGCGGTTCTGCCGAAGGAAATCCGGGCTGCAAACCGGCGCCACCATTTCCTTCAGCAGAAGACGACAGTCGCAACCCGGCCAGTCCGCCGTGCCGACATGGATGGCCGCGTCCAGATGCTCCTGGTCGAAATCGAAATGGCCGATCCGGGTTGAGAAGCTGAGCGTCATTTCCGGGTGGCTTCGCACGTAATCCGGAATGCGCGGCAGCAGCCAGCGCGTGCCGAAGGTTGGCGGGAAAGCCAGCCTCAAAACGCTTGAGGCGCTTTGCGCCATGGCTTCCAGCGACAGCACCCGCATGCGTTCGATGATGTCCGCCACGCCTTTTGCGTAACGCTCGCCGCGTCCGGTCAGCCTTACACCCTTGTTGTTCCTGACGAAGAGCGTCACTCCCAATTGCTCTTCCAGCGCCGCGATCTGCCGGCTGATGGCGCCGGGCGTGAGATTGAGCGCTCCGGCCGCCGCCGAAAAGCTGCCGAGCCTCGCCACGGCGTCGAATGCCGTGAGCGATGCCGTTGAGGGAACGAGGCGGCGTTGCAGATTGCTCATTGCTTTGCATAAAACTCAAAGTGAATTGAGTAAATATGGCTTGTGCCGCCGTTCATCAATGTTCACTGTCACCGGCAAAAATCAAGTGCGCGCACAATCGGGAGCAGCCATGAGCAAGACATCCTTCATCTGGAACGATCCGTTCCTTTTCGACGATCAGCTGAGCGACGAAGAGCGGATGATCCGTGACACCGCCAAATCCTTCGCCGACGAGGAACTGAGGCCGATCATCGAGACCGCCTATATGGAGGAAAAGACGGATCCCGAGCTGTTCGCGAAGATGGGGTCGACGGGCCTGCTTGGCGTCACGTTGCCGGAAGACTATGGTGCGGCCAACGCCAACTACGTTTCCTATGGCCTTGTGGCGCGCGAAATAGAGCGTGTCGATTCCGGATTCCGCTCGATGATGAGCGTGCAGTCCTCGCTGGTCATCTATCCGATCTATGCCTACGGCTCGGAAGAGCAGCGCAGGAAATATCTGCCGAAGCTCGTTTCGGGCGAGTGGATCGGTTGCTTCGGCCTGACCGAGCCGGATGCCGGCTCCGACCCCGGCGGCATGAAGACCCGCGCCGAAAAGATCGAGGGCGGCTATCGCCTCAATGGCTCCAAGATGTGGATTTCCAACTCCCCGATCGCCGACGTGTTCGTCGTCTGGGCCAAGCTGAAAGGCGAGGACGGCAAGGACGCCATTCGCGGCTTCGTGCTGGAAAAGGGCATGAAGGGCCTTTCCGCACCGAAGATCGGCGGCAAGCTTTCGCTGCGCGCCTCGATTACCGGCGAGATCGTGATGGATAGTGTGGAAGTAGGCGAAGACGCGCTGCTGCCCAATGTTTCGGGCCTGAAAGGTCCGTTCGGCTGCCTCAACCGGGCGCGCTACGGCATTTCATGGGGCGTGCTGGGCGCGGCCGAAGAGTGCTGGACGCGCGCGCGCCAGTATGGCCTCGACCGTCATCAGTTCGGCCGGCCGCTGGCCGCAACGCAGCTTTATCAGAAGAAGCTTGCCGACATGCAGACCGAGATCGCTCTCGGCCTTCAGGCTTCGCTGCGCGTCGGGCGTCTGATGGACGAGGGCAGGCTTGCGCCGGAAATGATCTCCATCGTCAAGCGCAACAACTGCGGCAAGGCGCTGGATATCGCGCGTGTGGCCCGCGACATGCATGGCGGCAACGGCATCCAGATCGAATTCGGCGTCATGCGCCATGCGCAGAACCTGGAGACGGTCAACACCTACGAAGGCACGCATGATGTGCACGCCCTCATCCTCGGCCGCGCCCAGACCGGTCTTCAGGCGTTCTTCTAAGGGGAATCAGGGCCGGCGTCGAACAGCGCCGGCCCCAAAGTTTCAACCAGGGCAGCAGCATGAAATATCCGCTCGAAGGTGTGCGCGTCGTTGAACTGGCGCGGATTTTGGCTGGCCCGTGGGCAGGCCAGACACTGGCCGATCTTGGCGCGACCGTGATCAAGGTCGAGGCGCCGGAGGGCGACGATACGCGCCGCTGGGGCCCGCCCTTCATCGAAAGCGGCGACGACAGGGCGGCCGCCTATTTCCATGCCTGCAACCGGGGCAAGAAGAGCATCACCGCGGACTTCCGGTCGCCCGACGACCTTCAGCGGGTGAAGGATCTGATCGCGCAAGCTGATGTCGTCATCGAGAATTTCAAGGTCGGCAATCTGGCCAGGTTCGGGCTCGACTACGAGACGCTTAAAGCGATCAATCCGCGCCTGATCTACTGCTCGATCACCGGTTTCGGGCAGGATGGCCCTTACGCCCACCGCGCCGGATATGACTTCATCATTCAGGGCATGGCCGGGCTCATGCATCTGACCGGCGAGCCGGAGGGCCAGCCGCAAAAGGTGGGCGTCGCCTTCGCCGATATCTTCACCGGGCTCTATTCGGTGATCGCGATCCAGTCAGCATTGATCATGCGCGAGACGACCGGTCGCGGCCAGCATATCGACATGGCGCTGTTCGACAGCACGGTCGGCGTTCTGGCCAATCAGGCCATGAATTATCTGGCTTCCGGCGTTTCGCCAAAGCGTCTCGGCAACGCCCATCCCAACATCGCGCCCTATCAGGTGTTCCCGGTTTCGGATGGATATCTCATCATTGCCTGCGGGAACGACGGCCAGTTCGCCAAGCTGACCGCCGCGCTCGGTGTGGGCGACATCGCAACCGAGGAGCGGTTCGCGACCAACCCGCTACGCGTTCACAACCGCACGGCGCTGACCGACATCCTGGAGGCGCGGACGAAGACATGGCTCCGCGACGAACTTCTGGCGGCGCTGGAACAGGTTGGCGTTCCGGCAGGACCGATCAACACGCTTGAAGATGTGTTTTCGGATCCGCAGATCGTCCATCGCGCCATGGTGGTCGAGAATGACGGCGTGAAGGGCGTACGTTCGCCGATCAGCTTCTCTGAAGCCGAGCTTTGCGTGTCGCACAGGTCGCCGCAACTCGGCGAACATAATGGAAGCGGATTCGAGCGCGACTGAGCCATTGGGATTGCTCCCCCTCGGTGTTCGCCTTGTAAGCGTGTTGCCGTCATAAACGCGGAACGAGCGCTTCGGGCCGATATCGGCATGTCGTCTCCGGCGCTTGAGGTTCGGATCGCACGTTCCTAACTGTTGATCGGGGAGCAAATGCGGGAGAACAGCTCGCCATCCTCGACACGGCCCAGCGCGCCGACGACAATGAGCTTCGGGAGCTTCTTTGGGGGAGGAGGGGTGTGTTGCCGGACGCGGCAGCTCTCCTATAAACTCTCGTCTGCGTCCCTGATCATCATACCGGCGTTTACCGCACCGTGAAGCTGCGTCCTCTTCGGCGAAAGAATCTCATGATATCCGAACCCAGATCACCCCGTCTTGCCGTTCTCATCGATGCCGACAACGCCTCCGCGAAGATCGCGGACGGTCTGTTCGAGGAGATCGCCAAGATCGGAGAGGCGAGCGTCCGGCGTATCTATGGTGATTTTTCGGGCGTCCGGTCGAAAGCGTGGGCGGAGGTGCTGTCGAAGCACGCGATCATCCCCCAGCAGCAATTCGCCTACACGACCGGGAAGAACGCCTCCGATATCACCTTGGTCATTGATGCAATGGACCTTCTCCATAGTGGGCGTCTTGATGGGTTCTGCCTGGTTTCTTCCGACAGCGATTTCACCCGCCTTGCCGCGAGAATTCGCGAGCAGGGCGTCGACGTGTTTGGTTTCGGTGAGCAGAAGACGCCGGAAAGCTTTCGGCAGGCCTGCCGGCGGTTCGTCTACACTGAGAACCTGCTGTCTTCCACACCCGGAAACGGGACGGAATCTGCGCCGGGCGCGAAGTCGCTCCAGCCGCCGTCTGCAGCGGTCCCAATTCTTCGTAAGGTGATCGCGCAGATGGAAAATGAGGACGGTTGGGTGCCGCTCGGAGCGGTCGGCACGCATCTTGCCAATCTCGCATCCGACTTCGATCCGCGCACCTTCGGATTCCGAAAACTGAGCGATCTTGTCCGCAAGACCAATGCATTTGAGATCGATCACCCTCAAGGAGGTTCGCTGCGTATCAGGATCAAGCTGCAGGAAATGAAGGGGCCGAAACCGAAGACCGTCTAGTTGGCCTCTCGACTATATCGACGAAGACGACAGAAGAAGGCTTCCTGGCCAGTGGGCCGCATGGCAGGCCAAACCGAAGCGGGCAGGGTCGCTTCTAGTCCTTCTGTAAGAAAAACGGCCTGTCGCGTAGTATGGCCGAGCGTCGTGTAGATCGTGCCTTCAAAGCCGTTGCGGACGCGATCCTTAAAAACGCTCAATTGTTACAAGGCCCGAACTGGACGCGGGTGATGCCAATGATGCCGAATTCGCGTATCGAGATTGGCAAGACGGCGACAGTCACGGCCTGGATGGCGCCGGATGCGCCGCCGAGGCACATTCCGGAGATGCTTGAGCAGGGCAGGCAGTATAGTTTCTTGGACTGTTGTCGTCAGACCCGCCCCGGTCAGGCGGGTTTTTCATTTCCAGTTTCAGGTCGCCATTCCGCTATCGGATGCCAGCGGGCCCGACGCGGGTAGCTCCCCTGTTACCGGACGGTCTAATCCTCGACAGGATGAGACGCCGCCGCACCATCTTCTGGATTATCCCGCTCTTTGGCCGCCGCTTTTGCAGCAAGCTTTTCAGCCTTCTTGGCAGCTTTGGCGCGATCGCGCTCTTTGCGCTCCTGGTTGTAGTTTGGTGGTCTCGCCATCCTCGTCCTTTCTATGTTGCTGACTGCCTAGTGCGATACGCGGCATAACGCAACCTGGCGCACCGGAGTTACCCAAGGGAACGGTGAAGCGGGTAAATGCGAATGGGTCAGGGGAGATCGTAAGTCGTGATCATTGGCATGAGGCCGTATCGCGCTCTCATCCTGGCTCGTTCCAGAGATTGCCGCCTGACGTCTTTGGAATGGCGCGCTGCAATCTCACGAAAGGTGTTTGAGGCTTGGTACGGCCCGCAATCTGAGCAGTGGATCTCGATGGAATCTCCCGCCCGGACGGAAGCGTGTTTTGCGGGCGCATTGCAGATCAGGCAGGCTGACGACGACTTCACCATTCCATCACCTCCAGAATTGGACCTGAGGGAACCATAGATGGGGTTGGCCTACAAGCGGCCGCTGACGACCGGTCTATCTTGGGCAGCGGCGCAGGAACTGAGCTGAACTCTTGAATTTGATCCGGCTCGCGATCTGCCCTTCGGTAAGAAAAGGAAACCTCAAGCCGGATCCTGCTGATGGCGCTCTGCCTGTTCCTGGAAATTTCCCTAGCTGGTGGTGATTGCCGTATTGCAGGATATCGCTAGCGCGCTATTGGGCTTTTCGGATCCAAGGGGAGTTGCCCAACCTGCCTTTTCGATAATGCCACGACGTTCATAGGCGCTTGCTCCTTTGAGTGCGGCAAGGACTTCCATTGAGTTCGGAGCGGTTTTGGATTGGGCGACGCAATAGGGGGTCATCACGGATACGATAGCGTCAACACTGGCTTTGTCCGCCATTTTCTCGGCTGTGCCGCCGGTGACCCAGCCACCCCAGGTAAAGCCTATGATCGCCAGGGCAATGGCTCCCGCGCCCGCGCCGTAAACGGCGGGTTTGGTCCATTCAGGAATGTTCATAGTGGTGTCCGATCTTTGTTAGGACAGGCGCGCAAGATTACGTGCGAGACGAAAACCGTATCACATAATTGTTGCAAGCAGTAATAAATCGGCAAGTGCACGAGAATCCGATCCTGGGAGCACATGCCCCGGCGTCGTTAGCACGGGCGTTACTTTCTTCGTGCAGTATGGTTTTTCATGCGGCGATGCGGCGGGCGATTTGAAATTACCTTCCCGATACGTGCTGAAGCGAACCGTGCAGGTCACATTGATCGCAGCAGCCATTTCTATCTCGATCTCCACCGGTCTTCGCCTTCTTGTCGGGGCGAAGGCAGACACGATTACTGTGCTTGTGCGGCTGTTGCTCCCATTCTTGATCGCACCACCCATCGCGATTCTATGGTTCGGCCGACTGGAAGCATTGGAGACAGCCTATCGCAATCTCCTCAAGCAGACGACTGATCTGGCCAAGCGCGCAAATACCGACCCCCTAACCGGGCTTCTCAACAGGCGCAGCTTCGAGGAACAGTTCAATTCCGCGATGGCTCACAAGGTGGCAGGCAAATTCTTGATAGCCGATATCGATTACCTGAAAGCCATTAATGACGAATACGGCCATCTGGTAGGAGATGACGCAATTATCGCTACCGCTGTGGCTTTGCAGGCGACTCTGGGTGATGAAAGTCTGATCGCGCGGATAGGCGGAGACGAGTTTTGTGCATTCATTCCTCGCCTCGAAAAAAGCAGCATGGATCAGTTGCTGACTGAAATTAGTGTCGCAGCAGATCGGGAGTTCGTCCGCAGGAGAAGTTTGGCGGACCTGAAGCTGTCTATTTCCGTCGGGCATCAGAAATGCAAGCCGAGCACGACGTTCAGAGAAATGATGGAGCAAACGGATAGTGATCTTTATCGGAAGAAGCGCAGCCGTTCGACCGCCGCCGCGATTTGAAAGCTGGCGTGATCGCCGAGCCTCGTGCTCACCTTCCTCGCCGCTCCGCTGAAGCCGAGCAGCACCCAGTCTCTACCGCGACAAGCACTGGTGCGGTTCGCACGGCATCCGCCAGCAGTCGCTGGTCCGCGACCTCTAAACATGCCAGCGCTGCAATAGCCTGATGGTCGCCGGTAACCGGCATCATCCCCGCGCTGCAGTCGTCAGGCGTCGCACAAAGGCGACGAGATCCTGTTCTTCGAACTGGAGAACAGGGAAGCCGTTTGCAGGTCCTGCCACGACGCGCTGATCCAACGGGAGGAAGCGCGCGGCTACACGATTGGCAGCGACATCGACGGCAGGCCTGTGGATCCGAACCATCCAACCGGTAATATTACATCTCGTCGTTGTAGGGTTCTTTCATTTGCCCGACCATCCTTGTCAGGGCTGAGAACGAGGGCAAGTCGGCTTCGGTCTGACACTGATTGGCGAGTTGCAGAAGCCTGATGGGGAAGTTGATGGCGTCACGGTTGGAGGTGGACAATTCATCTGCCCTGTTCTGATCGGTCTCGTTGGCCTCAGCCTTGCGTAAAGCGGTGTCGATGTCCTCCGCCGACAGAATGCCTTTTCGGACCAATGCATGATTGACCGAGGCGATGGCCATCAACAAGCCTTCAAGTTGCAGATTGGCGACGTTCATTGCTGGATCTCCCATTTGTGAGACGACAACGCGTGAGGAGCCAAGCCGATCCGAAACGGGAGGTCAAAAGTCCGGACGCGATCGACCCGGAGACCCGCGCTCCCCTCCGTTTTCCCCGAGACCGTTTTCAGAACAGAAACCTGGGGCCATCCCGACGGGATGAAGGGTCATGAACGTAATCGAAGGCTCTGGCTCCATCGTTGATGAGCAGAACTGTCGACTTTCATTCTGAAGGTCTTCGTCTTCAGTTGAATGGAAAGCGCTTTCCGCCGCTGTTGATCAGGAAATACTTCTTTCCTGATTTGACAATGCGGTCGCAGCGGCTGTTTCCAGCGTCGAATTTCACGCAAATCTTGCCGGCGGAAACGGTGTATTTTCCGGGCGAGCCGCCATTGTAGCTGTAGCGGCCATCAGCGCCGTATCGCAGCTTTGCGCCTGAAGAATTAATCGTCTTGCCGGCAACCAGCGCTTTTAGCTCCGCGGCAGGCACTGGGGTGTCCGCAGCAAGTGCAACATGCGGCATAAGCAGCATGGCTGCGCATATGATGATCCGTCTCATGTCTTTCCCTCCGCTTACATAGAGAGGGGATCAAAGCAGGGACAGGCCGACTTCACATCACCCAAGTTGGTGAGAGGTGCTCAAAATCTCGATCTGCGACCACGAAATTGGGCAACCGCTAGTCTCGTTTCAGCCGACCGGTCGGATACTCATGACGGCTGCGACAAATTCAGCCTGACGCGCCATTCCTGATTTCGACAGGATCGACTTGATGTGGCTGCGGATGGTTTCCGGGCTAACGGAAAGCATTCCAGCGACTGCCGGCACGTTGCCGCCGGTCGCAAGACAGCGGGCGACACGGGCTTCGGCCGGAGTAAGATCGAACAAACCCTGGATCGTTTCTGCGGCGGGAACGCGCTTCCTGTCGACCGGGGTTATGATGAGAAAGAACGCTGCACGTGAAAATAGATCGCGGGCATTGCCGCGTACTGGCACCAGGTGCACGATGGCGGCAGGCGCATTGCCCAATTGCGGCAGCGGGAACGACCGGCTCAAAAAGGCTGAAGGTCCAGCACTGTCCTCCGCCCGCGCGATTGCTTCCGTCATAAACAGGTTGGCCGGGCGGTGGGCGAACAGCAGGCGATCGAACGCTCCCAGCTTCACCTGAGGTGCAAATTCTTCGAGCAGTGAATTGACCGCCAGAATCTGGCCGTCGAAGCCAATAACTGCGGAGGGCAGACCTGTCATTTGCAGCGCTTCAACGGCTGCCGTGATGCGCCCGAATTCGAGGCGGCTGGATGTCATAGCCGAGCGGGCAAGATGTGGTCGCAGCAAGTCGAGATAGTCGATACCCTTGCGATCCACGGGTCCGTTGGCCAGTTTCTTCTCCACGGAGAAGATCAGATTGTCGCCATTCGGAACTGTGATAGCCGTCGCAGCGCCAAATCCATAGCCGCTCGGCTTCATAAGTTCCGTATAGATCGGATACTGGTTGTATTCTTCCTTCGTGAAGTGTTCCGCCTCGTTCTGGAACCCATGATGCGGGACTGCCAGCAAGCGTTCGGCTCGCGGATTGCGACTGGTCCAGTTCTCTTCGACGATGCGATTAATTAAGCCCATGATGCCGGCGGACGCAAGCCACCGACTGCTTGCGGCGCGTGTATTGAAGAGCACCGTTCCTTCCGCACCAATCGCGCGAGCCATGTTGTCCAGAACAACTGACCAGGTTTCTGGCACAAAAGCCGCCTCGTAGATCAGATCGAGTGCTTTCGAGACGTCCTGATGCACTACCCCTATCTACCCCCTGCCCAAGGAGCGAGAGACGTTCCCCCTCCCAGCAATATTGGCATGGCGGTGTCCGTTTTGAAACATGGCCCCGCTGAGACTAGATTCCTTGCATTGCATGGAGATCGCCAAGCTCAGGCTTGGTGAACCGTGATCGTCAGAATTGGCCTCGCGGCCCTTGGGTTACACTGACGAGTTTATCGACAAGAGCTTTCGCCGCGGTCGAACGCGACGACGACTATGAGCTTCGGGCGCTTGGTTTGGGATAGGAGGTGATCGGCCATGGCTTTGCCTCCCGCCTTCCGAGCCCTCCGTCCGGTTCTAGCGATGCCTTACTGGCTCGCTCGCATGACAGATGGCGGCTTCCGCTGTTCGACCGGGGGCGCGAGTACGAATAGCCGCGCCTCAGTCAAAATCCTTTAAAATCAAGGATTGTCAGTCGCAACATGAACGCGACAGGCAAGAGGCAAATTTGCCCGATTGGCGAAGGTTATAAAATTGATTTTATTCAGGAATTTGATGGTAGCGGAGGAGGGACTCGAACCCCCGACACAAGGATTATGATTCCTCTGCTCTAACCGACTGAGCTACTCCGCCCCGGCGCGTGATGGTTCGATTTGCGGCTCGTTGCCGGCGAACCCTCGCGAGGTCGGGCGGATATAAGGGGGGCATGGCGAGCCTGTCAAGCATGCAAACGACTTGTTCGAGGGGCGAAGCGATCTATTTTTGAAATGTATGGAACCGCGCAACCTTGAATGCGCGGGGTTGAGTTCAGATCGCCTCGCCGCTATGTGTCAGCCACGAAAATTTCGAGTCCACGATTGATGAAACCGCGTATTGCCGTCCTTGGATGCGGATACTGGGGCAGCAACCATGTCCGCACCCTCAAGGCGCTCGGAGCCCTCTACGCGGTTTCCGATGCCAATCGCGATCGCGCCGAAGGCTTCGCCAGCGAGCAGGAATGTCTGGCGCTTGCGCCGGACGAGCTTTTCGAGCGAGGGGAAATCGACGCCATCGTCATGGCCCTGCCGCCGCAGTTCCATGCCGAGACCGCCATCCGTGCCGTCGAGGCGGGCAAGGACGTGCTTGTGGAAAAGCCCGTGGCGCTCACCGTCGAGGATGCCGAGCGCGCCGTGAAGGCGGCGAAGGACAATTCCCGCGTCTATATGGTTGGCCATGTGCTGCGTTTCCATCCGGCTTTCGAGAAGCTCAAGGCTCTTGTCGATGAGGGTGAACTTGGCGACGTGCGCTACATTCATTCGCATCGGCTCGGCCTCGGCAAGTTCCATACCGAAAACGATGCGCTTTGGGATCTCGCCCCGCACGATTTGTCGATGATCCTCGCCATTACGGGCTCCGCCCCGGTGGAAGTGCACGGGGAAGGGGCGGCGGCGCTCGATCATCTGAGCGATTTCGCGCATCTCCATATGCGTTTCCCGGGCAATTTGCGCGGCCACCTGTTCGCGTCGCGCCTCAATCCCTATCGGGAGCGGCGGCTTACGGTTGTCGGAACCAAGGGAATGGCCGTGTTCGATGACGTCGAGCCCTGGGAGCGCAAGCTGGCCGTCTATCATCACTCCATCTGGCAGGACAGCGGCCAGTGGGCGTTCACCGCCGACGAGCCGCACTACATCGCGGTCGAGCAGGGCATGCCGCTGACGCGCGAACTGGAGCACTTCATCCAGTGTATCCAGACACGGGAAGAGCCGCGCACGAATGGCCAGGAGGCAATCCGTGTGCTTCAGGTGCTGACGGCAGGCACGGTGCGCCACCAGGGCGCGTCATAGGAAGCGTTTCCCCTGTTCCGGCCTTTTCCGGGTGTGATCAGCCCTGCGCCCGCGCCGGCGTCGCGCCAAGACGGGACAGCATGGCCTCGGCCTCAGCGCCGCGTTCCGAGCGACCGATGAAGCCGCCGCCCAGCACGCGTGCTTCGTCGCCATCGTCGGAATAGAGCACGCAGGCCTGTCCGGGGGCAACGCCGGATTCGCCATCGACCAGTTCGACTATGGCCGCGTCTTCGTGCTGGCGAAGAACCGCCGGGCGGGGAGGACGAGTGGAACGCACCTTGGCGAAAAGCTCCACGCCTTCGGCCGGGATTTCCGTCAGCGGTGTATCGCCCAGCCAGTTCATGTCGCGCAGGTGAATCCGGTGCGTTTCCAGCGCTTCGAGCGGTCCCACGATGACCCGCGAACGCTCGGAATCGAGGTGGACGACGTAGAGAGGCTCGCCGGAGGCGACGCCTATACCGCGACGCTGGCCAATCGTGTAGCGCACAATGCCGTCATGCCGGCCAAGCACCCGCCCATCGATATGGACGATGTCGCCGGGGCTTGCCGCTCCCGGCTTCAGCCTGGCGATAATGTCGGAATACTTGCCCTGCGGCACGAAGCAGATGTCCTGACTGTCCTGCTTGGTGGCGACAGACAATCCCATTTCCTCGGCCATCGCTCGTACGGCGGGCTTGGGGAGATCGCCAAGGGGAAAGCGCAGGTAGTCGAGCTGCTCCTGCGTGGTGGCGAACAGGAAATAGCTCTGGTCACGGTCGGCGTCGAGCGGGCGGTAGAGCGCCCTGTGCGCACCATTGGCGCGTGAGCGGATATAGTGGCCGGTGGCCAGCGCGTCGGCGCCCAACTCCCTGGCCGTGGCCAGAAGATCCGCGAACTTGACGGTCTGGTTGCAGGAAACGCAAGGGATCGGCGTCTCGCCATGCACATAGCTTTCGGCGAAAGGGTTGATCACCGCCTCGCGAAAACGCCGTTCATAATCGAGCACATAATGCGGGATGCCCAGCGTTTCCGAGACCCGGCGAGCGTCATCGATGTCCTGCCCGGCGCAGCACGAGCCAGGCCGGTGGGTGGCTGCGCCATGATCGTAGAGCTGCAGCGTCACGCCGACGACATCATAACCTTCCCGTTTGAGCAACCCGGCCACCACCGAGGAATCGACGCCGCCAGACATGGCGACGACGACACGCGTGTCCTGCGGGCGTGCGGGAAGGTCAAGGCTGTTCATCTCTTCATTCCAAACAGGATACGAGGGCATTGCATTCCGGTTTGCCGGATACGGGCCTGTCGCGCAAATATAGGACAGGCCTGAATGGCTTGCCAGACCGGTTTTTCCGTTAACCGGCGGCCCGCAAAGCAGCTTTCACGGCATTTGAACCATATCTGAAATAAATGCCAGCGCATTCCCTAACGCGACGTTCATGTTCGTTACCTATCCATTAGGAACCGCTTAGGCAATTTTTAAAGCTGTGGCGGTAGTGTGGCAGCGATTGGTTTTTGCGTGTTTTTAGTAGAGAGTATGATGACCGATCTTGTTAGACCGCGAGTCAAATACGTAATCGGGCCTGACGGCAGCCCGCTTACAATTGCCGATTTGCCGCCAAGCAATACGCGGCGCTGGGTTATCCGGCGCAAGGCCGAGGTGGTGGCGGCCGTGCGAGGGGGGCTTTTGAGCCTTGAGGAAGCGTGCCAGCGCTATGCGCTGACGACGGAGGAATTCCTGTCCTGGCAGGCGTCGATCGACGAATACGGTTTGGCGGGCCTGCGCACCACGCGCATCCAGCAATACAGGCATTAAAGCTTTGCAGTCAGGTGGCTTCACCTGACGTCGCACAGATGCGGCAAACCAACGGAAGGATCGGCGGTCCGGATTTATCCGGGCCCCGCTCCTGTGGTCGGTTTGGGCAGACTGGATGGAAGCCATTCTGCCTGTCTCCCGTATCGGGGCAATTGCCGGCATCATGCCCATTGAAAAACCAGGCTTGAAAAGCCGCGGCTGAAAAGTCGGGGTCTTTCGCCGTTGGAGCCATATCCAAAGGACGGCCTGACCGCTGTCATGGTGGCCATCCTGCATTGCAAAACAGCCCTGTAGCGAGGCTACAGGGCTGTTGAAATCATTTATGAATTATAGAATCAGCCGATCATCGCGCTGCGTGGACCAGCCTCGGCCTCCCGCGTCTTGCCGTCCCGCATCTCCAGCAATTCGGCCTTGGCAAGCTCCGCTTCAGCTTCGGCAAGTAGGGTTTCGGCCGTGCTGCGCTGCTTTGCCAGATCGGACTGGGAGTCCCGGAGATTGTCGCGCCGCTGGCGTGCGGCCTTGGCGAAAGTGGGGTAGGCGAAATGATTGATGTCGGTGATCCCTGCTTTCTTCTCTTCGGCGACGATCTGCAGTTCCAGTTCGCCGGCCATACGGTCGAATTCGGCGATCATCGCGTCGAGCTGCGTCAGTTGCCGCCGTTTTTCGTTCACCTGGAACTGTTTCAGACGAACGAGGCTTTCACGTGACTTCATGACCCTCAACTCCGCACATACTCTTTACGCTCACTGCTATGGCGGGATGGCAGTCGCCTCCGCCCGCTGTTTTTCCACTGAGCCCCGCCAATGGAAAACAAAGTCCTAAGATTTTTCGCGCCCGGTAACCATTCGTTTACGCGCATTGTTAATCATAAGAGACAGGGCTTAAGACCCGGTAAAAATTCCGCTTCGGGTTTTGCGCCGGCGAGAGAGTCCGATGAGTCACTTACGTCGGTTTTCTGACGTAGTGGATGAATTTGGGCTTTTCCCGAATCATCTTTGGATTCAACAGGGTGTGGAAAGAGGTTAAAAATTCTGATATCGTCCGAAGCACGAAATTAGGATTTGTTAACCATTCGGTGGCAGTTTTCGATTCAGGCAATCGCTGCCGTGGACCAGGACGGGTCGTGAAGAGGTTCAGCGGCAGAAAAGGGGAATGAGATGCGCGTTCTGCTGATAGAAGATGACAGTGCAACGGCACAGAGCATCGAGCTCATGCTCAAATCCGAGAGTTTCAACGTCTATACAACCGATCTCGGTGAGGAAGGCGTCGATCTCGGAAAGCTCTATGACTACGATATTATTCTCCTTGACCTGAATCTTCCCGATATGTCGGGATATGAGGTCTTGAGAACCCTTCGTCTTTCCAAGGTGAAGACTCCGATTCTTATCCTTTCCGGCATGGCCGGCATCGAGGACAAGGTTCGCGGACTCGGCTTCGGCGCCGACGATTATATGACCAAGCCGTTCCACAAGGACGAACTGGTTGCCCGCATTCATGCGATCGTGCGTCGTTCGAAGGGCCACGCCCAGTCGGTCATCACCACCGGCGATCTCGTGGTCAATCTCGACGCCAAGACGGTGGAAGTTGGCGGACAGCGGGTGCATCTGACCGGCAAGGAATATCAGATGCTTGAGCTGCTCTCGCTGCGCAAGGGCACCACGCTCACGAAGGAAATGTTCCTCAACCACCTTTATGGCGGCATGGACGAGCCGGAACTGAAGATTATCGACGTCTTCATCTGCAAACTCCGCAAGAAGCTGGACGCCAGCTCGGGTGGCCAGAACTATATCGAAACGGTTTGGGGCCGCGGCTATGTGCTGCGCGAGCCGGAAGAGATCCGCGAAAGCGCCTGACGGCTGTTTTTTCGCGATCTGAAAAACCCGGCATTGCCGGGTTTTTTTATTGGTTCTATTGGGAATGTCGTCCTGAGTGGGGCCTGTCCCGGAAAAATACAGCTGTGAAAACAATCGCCTGAGCAGGAACCGGAAAGAGCGCGGCGACTTGGTCGCCGAATCAGGCGGCGATCTTTGCAGTCTGAATGCTGCCCAGTAGTTGGTCGCGATCGAAAGGTTTCAGCAGGTAGCCTTCGGCGCCGGCCCGCCTTGCCCGCATGATTGCCCCCACATCCATCTCCACCAGTGAAATCAGTATCCTCGGCTTCACGGCGTTTTTGATGGCGCGGATTTCCCGAATAAGATCGGCTGCCTCCATGTCCGGCAGGTTCGTGGACACAACGACGACGTGCGGCATGGTTCGCCGGCAGATTTCCAATGCCTCTGCCCCTGTGCCGCTTTCCAGAACGGTCAGTTCGGGGGTGGCGAGGATGCGCTTGGCGACGCGGCGAATCACATTGGATCCGTCAGCGAACATACAGAACTGTTTCATTTTTCCTTCCCGCATCGCGCTTGGGCGCCAAAGCTTTTTGCGAGCTTTGGCCCATGTTAGTGAATACGGGTAAAGAAGCAGGAAATTTGCCGGGTAGAATTTTCGTTAAACTTGCCCGGCCCGAAGGTGGAAGGCAGGCTCCTCCGAAACGTCCGGAGGAGCGGATATCGAGAAGAAAAGGTTCAGGCCGCCGTCAGGGTGATCTCGTCGGCGGTGGCGCGGATTGCGATCGTCATGCCGGCCTCGCGGGCCATAAGTAATGTGTAGTAGGGCTGCACGGCATGGGCGTCGATCGGCTCTTCGGGCTTGTTGCCGGAATGCAGTTCGAGGAATTTCGGCGGCACCCGCAGCATTGGTCCGCTGGACGAGATGACGAAGCGCGGTTCGGTTTCAAGGTTTTCCAGCGCCACGGAAATCCTGCCGCCGCGTGGAATGGCCGCGTTGGCGATCAGGACGAGGTTGAGCAGCAGCTTGACCTTGTTCTTCGGCAGCAGCGCCCGCCCGCCAGTCCAGGTCAGGTCGGGCTTTTCGTTCTTGAGGAAGGCTGTGGCCACGGCCTCGGCGTCGCCGGTGTCGATCTGCATGCCGGCGGAGCCGGCCGCGCCGAAGGCGATGCGCGCGAATTGCAGGCGGGCCGAGGCGTTGCGGGCGCTCTGGCGGATGAGGTTCATGGCGTCCTCGTCGGCGCCGCCTTCGTCGAGCAGCTCCAGCCCGTTGTTGATGGCGCCGACCGGGGAAATGATGTCGTGACAGACGCGGCTGCACAGAAGGGCGGCAAGATCAGGCGCGGAAAGCGTGAAAAGGTCTGTCATGAGCGGCGGTCCCTGCAAGAATCAGTCTGTCGACGTGCATACGCCACCTTGCGTCAACACCAAACACCTTGCGGAAACGCTATCGGCAGATGCGCCGTCGTGACCGCAAATCCTTTTGTGTGTCGCAGGCGGATGTCCCCAAAATGGCAGTTTCGGCCTTCGAACCGCCATCTTCATCTGAAAGGTTAATGGTTGAAAAAGGATTACGGCATAGTTTGCCGTAACGAGCATCATAAGCGGTCGGTTCAGAATCGCGGATGCAAGAGGCGCAGGCAAGGTGCTCCGTTACGGAGATTGACTGCATGTTTTCCCGAATCCGCGAGCTGGGTTTCGTCCGGGCTCTGGCTACGACCATCATCCTCGCGAGCGCGCTCGCCGTTTCGGTGTCGGCGTCGCGCGCTCAGGAATACACGGCCCAGGAGATCGTGGATTCCGGACACCGCTTTTTCGGTTCCACCTCGGGCGGGCTCGCCAGCGTGGTCGAGAAAGTATTCTCCTCCTATGGCTTGCCGAACGGCTATATTCTGGGCGAGGAGGGTTCCGGCGCTCTGATCGGCGGGCTGACCTATGGTGAGGGCACGCTCTACACCAAGAACGCCGGTGACCATAAGGTGTTCTGGCAGGGGCCTTCGCTTGGCTGGGACTTCGGCGGGCAAGGCTCGCGCGTCATGGTTCTGGTCTACAATCTTGATGATATCAGCAACCTCTACACCCGTTTCGGCGGCGTCTCCGGCTCGGCCTATGTGGTTGCCGGCGTCGGGTTCAATGTGCTGAAAGCCAACCAGATGCTGCTGGTGCCGATCCGTACCGGGGTGGGCGCGCGGCTTGGCGTCAATATGGGCTATCTGAAACTTACGCAGTCGGCGACCTGGAATCCGTTCTGAGCCGTCAGGGCATCGGGCCGAAAACTGTACGCGGTTTTTGGATTGTTCCGATGCCCGATCAACAGGACGCACGACGTTCTATCGGCCCGGCAAGACCCGAATCAGTCTTGCCGGGCCGGCGGAATTGGTTCATCCCTAGGCATGTCGCGCGAAAGCGGCTTTAGGCCGCTGCTGGCGGCACTTGGAACGGATAGCGCATCTTGGTCCAGTCGGTCCTTTTCTTCCTGCTTGGCTTTCTGTGTGCGGGTTTCATCGCGCTTCTGGTCGCGCCACCCATCTGGCGGCGCGCAGTTAACCTGACGCATAAGCGCCTGGAGGCCGCGCTGCCTCTCACCCGCTCCGAGCTTCAGGCCGACAAGGACAGGGTGCGTGCTGACTTCGCCATGCAGGCGCGCCGGCTGGAAATGACGATAGCAGCCTTGCAGGACAAGGAAGCCAGCCAGAAAGTCGAGATTGGACGGCTGGAGCAGAGGGCCAGGACCGTCGATGCGAACAAGGCCGAGCTGTCGCAAATCATCTCGACGCTCGAAGACCGGATTGGACAGTTGACCTCGCAAATCGAAGAGGGTGAGACGAAGGCCTCCAGACAAGAGGCTTTGCTGGCCGGGACGCGCCAGAAACTTCAGGAGTGGGAGGAGGAGGCCGGCAAGCTGGCGCGCCAGTACGAGGAGGCTTCCTTCCTTGCCAGCACCCGCCAGATTGAACTGGTGGGGCGCGAGTCCGAACTGGACAAGCAAGCCATGGATATCACCCAGATTCGCGGCCAGATGAGGGAAATGGAACAGCGCGCTCGCGAGGCGAAGTCGCAGGCAGACAGCGCGCGGGAAGCGCTCAAGGTTGAGCAGAAGCGTTCCGCCGATCTCGATGACAGGGTTGAGCGCCTGCTTTCCACAGTCGCCGACCGTGATGAAAAGCTGGAACGCCGCGAGCGTGAGCTTGCACGCATGCGTGACAAGGACAAGGTGGGGGAAGTGGCGGGCAGAAAGCGCGCGCCAGCCAGAACTTCTGCAAAAAAGCGTCAGTCCGCACAGGCGGATGATGAAGCGCAGTTCGCCCGCCTCAAGGCGGACAGCGACCGGCTGGGGCAGCGGTTGACGCAGAAGAACGATAAGGACGCCGGCAAGGATGACGAATTGCGGGAGCAGATGGCCGTGCTGGCGGCAGAAGTCGTGAACATGACTGCGGCGCGGGAAGGGACGGCGTCGCCCATCCTCCAGATTCTCTCCGCGACCGAAAACGCACAGGCGGGAACACCCAGTCTGGCCGAACGCGTTCGCAGCTTGCAAGGGATGGGGGCCGGCACCTGACCGGCCTGCCAAGGAAGCGCCCCGTTTATTCCGTGATTCTGGCGAAGCGATGCAGGGCGATGGCGGAGGCCGCCGCGACGTTGAGGCTGTCGAAACCAGGCGCCATCGCAATGCGGGCCGTCCTTATCCGGGATAGAATCGCTTCGGGAAGGCCTTCGCCTTCAGTGCCCAGATAAAGCGCCAGCGGGCCTTCACATCTCGCATCGCGAATGTCCAGTTCACCGCGCGGTGAAAGCGCGAACTGGGTGAAGCCCCTTGCAGCGAGCATATCGGCCAATGCCGGAGGATCGTCGAACACGGCGAAGGGCACCTTGAGCGCGGCTCCGACCGACACCCTTATCGCCTTGCGGTAAAGCGGATCGCAGCTCGTGCGGTCGAGCAGCACGGCGTCCGCGCCGAAGGCCGCGGCGTTGCGGAAAATGGAACCGACATTGTCATGGTTGGAAATGCCGACAAGCACAGCCACGAGCGCGCCGCCGGTCAGGGTATCCAGAAGACCGGCTGCATCGGGCAATTCACCACGCCGGCCAATCGCCAGAATGCCCCTGTGCATATGGAAACCGGCAATGCGATCCAGAACCTCGCTGCCAGCCACATAGACCGGAACATCCTGCGGCAAGCGCTCCAGTATATGTTGAAGCCCGGCAAGCCGGTTTTCCAGAACCAGCACGGATTCGATCCCGAAACGCCGTGTTGATGTCAGCACATCCAGAACGACCTTGCCTTCGGCGACGAAGCGGCCTTGTCGTCCCACCAGATCGCGCTCTCGAATATCGACATAGGCCGAGACGCGCTCGTCTTGCGGGTTTTCGATGCGGATCGGTTTCATCTGGGTTTGGACTTCAGTCAGGACGAGGCGGGAAGGGCGGTTCCGGTGGCGGCCTCGATAAACAGTTCTTCGAGCAGGCATAGAAGGCGCGCCACCGAATGGGAGCGGCATGAATAGTAGATCGTCTGCCGGTCGCGGCGCGTCTCGACCAATCCGCTGCTGCGCAGCTTCGCCAAATGCTGGGAAAGCGCCGATTGGCTGAGCCCCACCAGCCCGGCAAGCGTGTTGACCGAAAGCTCTTCGCGCACGAGGAGCAGGAGAATCTCCAGCCGCTTGCTGTTGGCCATGAGCGCCAGGAAGGCGGCCGCCTGATCCGTCACGATCTCCTGTGTCGAACCCATGCGCCCTCCCTCGCGCCGATCTTCTCCATGGAGCCCCGGAAAGGCAAGGGTCCTGCCTGCAACTCCAGGATGACAAGCCCCGGGCTAACCCGCTTGGAGAGGCAGCCTAAGCGATCTGCGTCAAATCTCAAGTTCAGCCCTGTTCCTGACGGGTTCCGTCCCGAGCCGCCTCCGCCGCTCGGCCGGCTCTCGCCATTTCGGCCAGGACACGGCGCAAATCCTGCGCGGCGCTCAGCGGCTCGGGGAAAAACACCCGCAGGCACTGGTCGCCCGAAACAATGTCCATGCCTTCGGAATCGAAGCCGCTGACCGTCCAGCCGCCGTCTCCGGCTTTGGCGAAATGGCGGGCATAGATCGCGGTGGCGTCGCGATGGTCCTCGTTCATGTGATCGATCGCGGATTGCTCGCGAACGGCGAACTCATCATTCACCGCATTGTCCGCGATGATGTCGTCGCGATCGAGCAGATAGGCCTTGCCGAAACCGCCATTCATGCTGGCGCGCTCGAGTTCCAGGCGGAAAAACGCGAAATCGCCCAGACCGACATAGAGTTTCGCCTTGGGATTGCGGTTGAGATAGCGGCGCGCAATGCGCTCGTGCTCGGGCGTACCGCGCTCGATGCGCCGCGCCCGGCAGACGAGGCTGATGCGCGGATGGGCCATGGCGTCGCCCTTGCCGGGCTCGCCTGTGAGGAGGGCGCACCGGGGATCTGCGTCCAGCGCCTGCGTATGGGCGGAAAGGCCCGAAATCAGCGTGATCGGCGTGCCGTCGAGATCGGTGGCCACGCCTATACGGCTGATCATCGGCACGCCGCTGTCCTTTTCGTTGAAGGCGAGGGCGGCGTAACGGGCGCTGCGAACCAGCGACTTGGCCAGTTGGCGAGCCTGGGCGTCGGTTTCCTGGATTACGTCTTTCTTCTTTTCTTCCAAAGTCAGTCTCCTGCACTGGACGCCGCGCCAGGAAATGCCTTTTGGGTTTTTCCGTACGGAAAGGCGCAGCCCTTATCAAAGCGTTGAGGTCTGCTGCTGCGACGCCCAACTGTTTGGGGCCCGCCTGTTGGTGATGCGATTATTTGGGCGCCATGCGGATCGCGCCGTCAAGCCGGATCGTCTCGCCGTTCAGCATCTGGTTCTCGACGATGTGCAGCGCCAGGCCGGCATATTCCGACGGCTCGCCGAGGCGCGGCGGGAACGGCACGGCCGCGCCCAGCGAATCCTGCACCTCCTGCGGCATCGCCGCCATCATCGGCGTCTTGAATATGCCCGGCGCTATGGTGCAGACGCGGATACCGGAGCGGGCGAGATCGCGCGCAATCGGCAGCGTCATGCCCACCACACCGCCCTTGGAGGCCGAATAGGCCGCCTGACCGATCTGGCCGTCATAGGCCGCGACCGAAGCCGTGTTGACGATGACGCCGCGCTCGCCGCCGTGCAGCGGTTCCAGCGTCGCCGCCGCATCGGCGAACAGCCGGATCATGTTGAAGGTTCCGATGAGGTTGATCTCGATCACGCGGCGGTACTGATCGAGCGGATGGGGGCCTTCCTTGCCGATGGTCTTCACGCCGATGGCTATACCCGCGCAATTGACCAGAATGCGGGGCGTACCGAGTCTCTGCTGCACTTCGGCCATTGCCGCAACGCCGCTGTCCGCATCGCTGACATCGCATTTCACCGCTACGCCGCCGATATCAGCCGCGACCGCCTGCGCCCGCTCCATGCCGACGTCGAGGATGGCGACGCGTGCGCCTTTTGTCGCCAGCGCGCGGGCGGTGGCTTCACCAAGGCCGGAGCCTGCGCCGGTTACGATTGCAATCTGGCCTTCGGCATTCATGGGCAGGCTCCTCTCCGTCAAAAGCTGCGCCTGCTTTACGAGGTCCGCCGCGCGGCTGCAACCATATCGGGCGCTATGCGACCAAAGCATGTCATGGGCGCGCGGCATGGCGATTTGCAGCGGGCGGAGATGCTGAGAGATCGTTGGGAGATCAGACCAGCGCCGCCGCTGCGTGAACGACCTCGCCGCTCAGGTTTGCGGCCGCATCCGGAACGATTTCGTGGATCAGCAACCGGTTGGGATCGACGGGGCGGGGCATGGAAATCTGCCCGTGCGGAATTCTGGTGAAACCTAAGGGGCCGTAATAGGGCTCGTCGCCAACCAGCAACACGGAAGGCCACCCGGCCCCGGCAGCCGCCTCCAACGCCATCGCCACCAGCCGGCGACCGATGCCGAGGCTCTTGTAGGCCGGGCGAACCGCCAGCGGGCCGAGCATCAGCGAACGGCCCTTACCGGCCGCGATCGGCGTCATACGCACCGAAGCGATGACCGAGCTTTCCCTGACTGCGACGAAGGAGAGGGCGCGCTCATGCGGCCCGCCTTCGCGAATCTTGTAGGCCGCGCGCGCGAAGCGGCCCGGCCCGAAGGCTTCTTCATTCAGGGATTCGATTTCGGAGTCATGCGCCGGGGTTTCCGGCAGGTATGCGACGTCGGCAAGGCTCATGTCTTTGCAGTCCGGTATGCGATTAAAGGGCGCCGCCAAGGGCGACGTTCGCCAGTGCGCTCAGGCGCGGGCGTCCTTTCGTCGTCGGGCGAACCGGATGGCTGCAAAGTAATCCAACATGATGAATGCCCGCTAGCATCAAAAACCGGCCTCCGCAATCGGCCTTTTGCAGTTGTAGGGCTGTTGACGCACTGTTTCAGCCTTTACAGGCTGCGGAACGCGCCTTTGCGCCCTATATCCAGGGAAACGAAAGGATGTCTCATGGGATTGCTGGTCGACGGAAAGTGGCAGGATCGCTGGTACGACACCAGCAAGAGCGGCGGCAGGTTCGAGCGTGCGCAATCGCAGTGGCGCGATCGGGTTACGGCCGACGGGACACCGGCGCAAGGCCGGGAGCGCGGCTTCAGGGCGGAGCCCGGCCGCTATCATCTCTACGTTTCGCTGGCCTGCCCGTGGGCGCATCGCACGCTGATCTTCCGTGCCTTGAAGAAGCTCGAAGACGTCATCTCGGTTTCGGTGGTTCATTATCACATGGGCGAAAACGGCTGGACGTTCGAGGCCGGCGACGGAGCCACGGGCGATACGCTCTACGGCCTCGATTTTCTGCACCAGATCTATACGCGCGCCGACCCGTTCTATTCGGGGCGGGTGACGGTGCCGGTGCTGTGGGACAAGACACGCCAGACGATCGTCAACAACGAGTCGTCGGAGATTATCCGCATGCTCAATTCGGCATTCGATGAATGGGGCGACGCAAGCGTGGATTTCTATCCCGAGGCGCTGCGCGCCGAAATCGATGCGCTCAACGACGAAATCTATCCGGCGGTGAACAATGGCGTCTACCGGGCCGGGTTCGCCACCACACAGGAAGCTTATGAGGAAGCCTATGGCGAAGTGTTCGCCATGCTGGACAGGCTGGAAGAAAGGCTCTCACGCCAGCGCTACCTGACCGGAAAGCGCATCACCGAAGCCGACTGGCGGCTGTTCACCACGCTGGTGCGTTTCGATCCGGTCTATGTCGGACACTTCAAATGCAACCGGCAGCGTATCGCTGACTATGCGAATCTGTCGAACTATGTGCGGGATCTCCATCAGGCGCCGGGCGTGGCGGGCACGGTCGATATGCAGCACATCAAGCGCCATTATTACGGCAGCCACGGGACGATCAATCCAACCGGCATCGTGCCGCTCGGACCCGAAATCGACTATGATGCGCCGCATGACCGGGATCGCTTCGGCTCCCCGGCCTACCAGTAGGGAGAGGGCGTCACGCCTTCGAAAACTTCGGCGATACGCCGGCGGGTGGCCGGCGTCGTCATTTCAGGCAGCGCATGAAGCGGGAAGAAGCCGGCCTCGGCGATTTCCCTGTCCGGCAGTTTGGGCGACGATTGGCTGAATTGCTCGATCAGATAGAGGCCGACATGATCGCGACGGCTCGCCTGACGGTTGTAGTGCATGGATTTCAGCGCCGGTGCGCCTGAAATTGCGATATTGCCTTCTTCGGACAGTTCGCGCGCCAGCGCCTCTTGCATTGTTTCACCTACCTCCACGCCTCCACCCGGCAATTGCCAGCCCGGCAGGTAAGTGTGGCGGATCAGGAATACGGCGCCGGCCTGCCGGTCATGCACCAGCCCGCGCACGCCGAGCGTCATCGGCCTGTGCAGCATGAAGAAGAAATGGAACAGCCGCACCCGCAGGCGCGGGCCGTCTTTTTCCTCGATGGTGGCCTTGCGACTGGAATCCTGCATTGTGCTTTCCGTTTCCCGCGAGCCTTTTTCGCCAGCCCTGTATGGAAAGAGGCGCGGGCCTCGCTTATGAAGGCGACCATGTTCAGGCTTGCGCATCTGTCCGACGCCCATCTGGGCCCGCTTCCCGATGTAACCTATCGCGAACTCGCCTCCAAGCGGGCGGTCGGCTACATCAACTGGCAGCGCAATCGCCGCCGCCACATGCACGATGCGGTCATCGACACCATCGTCGACGACATGAAAGCCAATGCGCCGGACCATATTGCGGTGACGGGCGATCTCGTCAATCTGGCGCTCGATGGCGAGATCGAGCTGGCCCGACAGTGGCTGGAGACGCTGGGCGCGCCGGAGAATGTCTCCGTGGTTCCGGGCAATCACGACGCCTATGTGCCGGGCGCGTTCGACAAGGCCTGCCGCGCCTGGGCCCCTTGGATGAGCGGCGACGGACAACTGCGTCCCGTGGACAGGCACAGCTTTCCCTATTTGCGGGTGCGTGGCCGGGTGGCGCTGATCGGCGTTTCCACCGCGCGCGCTACGGCCCCCTTCATGGCCAACGGCTATCTGCGCGAGGAACAGGGAAAGGAGTTGGCGGCGCTGCTGGAAGAAACTGCGGCGAGGGGGCTTTGCCGCGTGGTGATGATCCATCATCCGCCTGTGCGCCATGCCGTGCCGCAGCACAAGCGACTGTTCGGCATCCGGCGCTTTGGCCGGATCATGGCGCGCCAAGGTGCTGAACTCGTGCTGCATGGCCATTCACACATTCCGTCTCTGCACTATCTTGAAGGAGCCAGCGGTCCGGTGCCGGTGGTCGGCGTGGCGGCGGCGGGGCAGTCGCCGGGCGGAAAGCGGCCGCCCGCCCAGTACAATCTCATCGATATAGAGGCGGAAGGCGCGGGATGGCGTCTCAAGCTGACGCGGCGCGGGCTGGAGGGAGCCGCGCTGCCGCCCGTGGATTTCGAGACGCGTGAACTGACGGCTTCAGCGACGGAAAAGGTGCTTTCGCTCAGAGGATGAAGCCAAGCGCCCTGATCCGGTCCCAGAACAGGACGATCGACAGAACCAGGCCCGCCACCGCTCCAGCGGCCACGAAGGCGAGGCTGGACAGAAACGCCGCCCAGTGGCTGCTCTTCGATGAGGCTTCCATATCCTGTTCGCCGGCGGGGGCGACTGGCGCGCCAGACGAAACGTGAACCTCTCCGCCCGCATCCAGCATGCGCTGGCGCTCGACGATTCTTTCGGCGATGTAGCGCGTCACCTGTTCCGCGACAGGTGGGATCTCGGTGGATTCGGCCAGCACCACCCGGCCTTGCCGTGTGTCGCGAACGAAGCGGTAGGTGCGGCGATCACGACCCATGGCGACATGCGCAACCGCGTCGATCCACAGGCGCGGCTGCAAACCGGAGGATATCGCGAGATCGAACATGTCGATGTCGTCAGGGATGTCCTCGAATATGGGTGTGAGTTCGGCAGCCATGAGTTCGAGGCGCATGCGGTGCGCCTCACGCATGTCGACAACGACATCGTCACGGTCAGCAAGACCGTTCTTCACCTCGCGAATGGCGGTAGCGAGCTTGCGCGGCGCGACATTTTCGCTGGCATCCTTCATGGGGCGTCCGATCCGCGCATGGTTAAGCTGCATTTAACATAGCAACTGCGCGTTCAAAGCGGAATGGGTGCGACAATCTCGACGCCGCTAATCCGCCTTGTCGAGGCCCGCGGCACGCAGCGCTTCCACGAGCTTCTCCACCATGTCCGGCGGATACTCCCGCTGTTCAAACACCCGTCGCGGATTGGCGACGAAGCGCGGATATTTTTCGGAAAGGGTGGCGATAAGCTGGTCGCGCGCTCTTGTATCTTTCGTATAGCCAGCCGCAATCAGCCTCGCCGCCAGATAATGCGAGCGAGGCGCAGCCGGCTTGAGGGATTCGGCGGCGTTTACCGCCATCTTCATGTCGCCGCGCATGAACTGGCCGAGAAACAATCCGAAATCCCACCAGGACGGGCGTGAACTGGAGCCATCGACGGCGCGCGCCATGATCGGGGTTCCCTGCACGTAATCGCCCGCGAAGATCAGGCCATAGCCATAGGCTGCCGCCATCGACAGGTCATAGGTGTTGAGTTCGTAGGCCTTGCGCATCCAGCGTATGGATTCTTCGGCGTTGCCGAGGCGCGAATTGAGATATCCGTAGGCCCGATGCGCATAGGCGCTGGCCGCACCCATCTGGACGGCGCGATGAGCCATGGACAGCGCCTTTTCGTGTGACGCATTTTCGGGATAGTCGTAGCGGCTGGTCAGCGCCTGCAAATGCAGAACCGCCATTTCCGAGTAGATGAGCGGTGATTTTCCGCCTTCCCCGATCAGTTGTTCGAAGCAGCTATAGGCAGCCTTGTGCACCGCCGGGATCGGGTCCTGATAATAGTCGTCGTTAAGAAGCAGACAGCGTGTGAGGCCGGTCTGGACGCCGGCCTGCTCGATGTAGGCATAGATTGTGCCGGAAGCTGTCGTGGTGGTGCTGAGCAAGGCCGCCACGCTGTCTTCGATACGTGAAGAGCCAATCTCATCAGCCTCGAACGTCCGGGAAAGCAGGACGCGGTCGTTTCCGATGTTCTGCAGTTCCACGGTCACGCCGCCGGGCTGGCGTCCCGGTCCGATCCTGAACACGAAGCTCATGGCCTGTGACACGGGATCGGATTTACCCTCGAAATCGCGACCGATGAAATCGATGGTGTCGAAGCCGGACAGGCCGCTGCGCAACGTGGCCAGCATCGCCGCCTGTTCAACTGCGTCACCGGCGGTGCTGATATAGATTACCGGAAGCGTGTCTGGCGCCTGCGTGCCTATGCTTCCGGTCAGCGACGCCTCCGGCAGCATGTTGGCCTGCTGATGTCCTGCCGGTTGCGTCTGGCGCAGATACAATACCGCCAACGAGACCACGAGCAAGCCGATGGCCGCCCACATGAAATTGATCTGGCGCGAAAGGGAGGGGCCCGTTGCATCGGCTGCGATCTGTTCGGGTTGTGAAGGCTGCGCCTCTTCCACATCGGCGGGGCAGGGCTCAGGTCCATTCTGCACATATTCAGGTATGTAGCCGCCCCGCGGAACGACGATGCGCAACGGGTCGGATGCGCCCTCGGATGCGGAGTATTGCTGGAGGAGCTCGCGCAGGCGTCCGGCCTGAACACGAACCACCGCATCGGTCGAGGGGTCGAAATCGACATCCTTGCCGAAGACATCGACCGCAATGGCGAAGCCTTTCAGGCGATCGGCCTGACCGGCCTGCTCGCGTTCAACGAGATATCGAAGCAGGTCGCGGGCGCGCTCCGAGCGGCTGAAGGCGTTGCTGGCGAGCACCCGTTCAAGCGTCTTGCGCACCACGGGGGCGGCAGGCGTTTCGGATTGCAAATGTCGAACCTCTCATGGCCGGCGAGAAGGCCGATCATATAGAGTTCCTGTCGTTACGGACAAGCGCTGGCCGGGGAAAGGCGAACAGGAAAAAGGCCGGTTACCCAGAGCCTCGGGCCGAAGAACCTAAGTGGCTTTTCGGTCTATTCCGATGCTCGATCAAAGGGTTAGAGAATCCATTATTCGTCCGGAAGGACGCGCGGCGCTCTCGTGGTAACCGGCCCTTTGGTTAACAATTACTTACCGGCCAAGATACGGTTTGCGGCCGATACGATCGCTTCGAGCGAAGCGGCGACAATGTTGGTGTTGATACCGACGCCGAACAGGCGTCCACCCGGATGTTCCATCTCGACATAGGAGATGGCGGAGGCGTTGGAACCGCTTTGCAGCGAATGCTCGGAATAGTCGAGCACCGACATCGGCACGCCGATATGGCGCGAGAGCGCATCGACGAAACCGTCGATCGGCCCTGTGCCGACACCTTCGATCTTCGTCTCGTCGCCATTGTCAATGATCGTGGCTTCCAGAATGCGCTGACCCTTCACCCCGGTGTCCGGATAGGTGTGGTGATCTATGAATTTGAAGCGGCCGTCGGGCTGGTCGACATAAATGCGCTGGAACTCCTCGTGAATGCGGCGCGATGGAAGTTCCTTGCCTTCCTCGTCGGTTATCTCCTGGATCACTTCGCGGAATTCGACCTGCAGATTGCGGGGAAGATTGATGCCGTAGTCGGTCTGCATGATGTAGGCGATGCCGCCTTTGCCCGACTGCGAATTGATGCGGATGATGGCTTCATAGGAGCGGCCGACATCCTGTGGATCGATCGGCAGATAGGGCACTTCCCAGACTGGTGAGTTGGCCTTCTTCAGGGCCGTCATGCCCTTGTTGATCGCGTCCTGATGGGAACCCGAAAAGGCCGTGTAAACCAGTTCGCCCACATAGGGATGCCGTTCGGCGATCTTGAGCTGATTGGAGTATTCATAGACCTCCTTCATGCGATTGATATCGGTGCAATCCAGTTCGGGATCTATGCCCTGAGTGTACATGTTGAGCGCCAGCGTCACGACGTCGACATTGCCGGTGCGCTCGCCATTGCCGAACAACGTGCCTTCCACGCGGTCCGCGCCCGCCATCAGGCCCAGTTCCGTGGCGGCGATACCGGTCCCGCGATCATTGTGCGGATGCAGCGACACGATCAGGCTGTCACGGCGATCGAGGTTGCGGCACATCCATTCGATCTGGTCGGCGTAGACATTGGGGGTGTTCATCTCCACCGTGGAGGGCAGGTTCACGATCAGCCTCTGTTCCGGCGTCGGCTCCACGATCTCGATCACGGCGTTGCAGATTTCGAGCGCCACCTCCAGTTCGGTGCCGGTGAAGCTCTCAGGCGAGTACTGGAAACGGTAGCCGCCACCCGCTTTCGCCGCCATGTCCATGATCATCTTGGCGGCGTCGGTCGCAATCTGCTTGATGCCGCCAACGTCCTTGGCGAAGACAACGCGACGCTGCAATTCGCTGGTCGAATTGTAGAAATGGATGATCGGCGAGCTTGCGCCTTCCAGCGCCTCGAAGGTGCGGGTGATGAGTTCGGGGCGACATTGCACCAGCACCTGCAAATCGACATCATCGGGCACGTCGCCTTCCTCGATCGCCCAGCGGCAGAAATCGAAGTCGGTCTGGGAAGCGGAAGGAAATCCGATCTCGATCTCCGGGAACCCCATGTCGAGCAACAGCCGGAACATCCGGGCCTTGCGGTCCTGTCCCATCGGATCAATCAGCGCCTGATTACCATCGCGCAAATCCACCGAGCACCAGATCGGCGCCTTTTCGATGCGCTTCGCGGGCCAGGTGCGGTCCTTCAGGTCCGGTGCGGGAAAGGGATGGTACTTTTGCGCCGCATCGGGCATGCGTTTGCGGCTGGAACCGGCGCTAACAGGTTGTCTTACGTTCATCGTCTTCTTCTCCGCTTCCCACTGACCTGCCTTGCGGCTGCCATTGGATCAGGGGTGGCCTAACAAAAAATCGGGTCGTCGAATACAGGTTTGCCAAGGAGCATATTGCCGGGCGGCGGTATCGACCGCCGGGCGCTCCTTCAGCGAACCCGGCGATCGCCGATAAGGCCCAGAAGAAGAAGGGTGGAGGCAAGCGCGCGCAACGTCTCGCCGGAAATGCCGGTCGGACGGTTGGAAGCGGATGCGGGACGCCTGTTCATGCGCGTTCTCTTACAGGAGCCGTTTGACAGAGGCAAGCTTTTTAGAAAAACGAACCATAATGCAGGCTTCGATTTTTAAAAAATATTGTTTTTAAACAATAAGATAAACTGATCCCAATACGCGTGGGCCTACGCCGTCAATCTTCGCGCGAGGAGCCGTGTCAGCGGTGGGCCGGCAAGCAGAACGATCATGAATCGCGCCGTCTGGAGGGCCATGACGAAAGAGATGTCGACATTGTTGGTGGCCGCGGCGATGATGGCGATGGTTTCCATCGCCCCGGGGCTGGTGGCGAGATAGGCCGTCATCGGGTCTATGCCGAGGACACGGCTCAGCAGCCATCCGAGCGCGCCGCAGAAGACCAGCAATGCAGCTATCGACCCGAGGATCTGGGGCAGGGCGCGCATGGCGTGGTGGAGCGCCTGTCTGGTGAAGCTCAACCCGACATGCAAACCGATCAGCGCATAGCTGACGCCCAGCAGCCAGGGTGGAAGGTCGAATTCCAGCCCCGTGCCGAGATGCAGCATCATGCCGATAAGCATCGCGCCGAGGAAGAACGGCGTGGGCAACCGCAGGATCTTGCCGAATCTTGAACCGACAACGGCCACCGCCAACGCGGCGAGAAGCCCGGTTCCGGGCGCGGGAAACCAGACGATATCCGGCGTCGCTATTTGCGATGTGTCGATCCACAGGCTGGCGACCAGTGAGGCCGACACGGAAATGATGATCACACGCAGATATTGCATGACGGCGACGAGACGCTGATCGGCGCCGAAGGCGCCGGACATCAGCACCATTGCGGCTGCAGCGCCGGGCGCCGATCCCCATAACGCAGTCGTTCCGGGGAGGATATGCAACCGGCTGATCAGCCAGCCAAGAAAGGCCGACGCAGCAAGCGTCGCCAACACCGCGCTCAGGATCGGCAGCCAGTGCGTATAAAACAGGCCGAGAATATCGGCGGAGACGGAGTTTGCGATCAGGCAGCCGATCACTCCCTGCGCCAGGCTGAAGGCCGGCATCGGCACGCGCACGGTTGCGCCGCCCACGCCCGCGGCGATTCCGGCCAGCATCGGCCCGATCAACAGCGTGGCGGGCACGTCTGCAAGTTCGAGGACGACGACCAGCACGCCCGAAAGGAGCAGGAGGACAATCCATTGCATGGCCGGTTTCGCTCGCGCCATGCGCGGCGTTCCGGTTTTATCCTCAGGTGGTTTGGCGATCTGATCCATAAGCGAGTAGGCAGTGAAATTTCAGGGCAGCGAAAGTGCGCGGCCGAAATATTGTCAGCTAATTTCGGGGTGGCGGGCTGGTGATAGAACCTTTTCACTGCGAAAGCGAACCCGCAATTGCGGACCGGCTCAGGTCAGGCCGACGCCGCCTGCCGGTTCGGTCTCGATCTGGAACTCGAACCCCGTCACCAGCGGCCGCGCTTTGGCGATGGTTTCCTGAACATGCGGCAGTTCCAGCGAAGCCTTGTGGCTTTCGGCGTCCGTCCAGACCTCGGTCACCCACAGGGCTGACGTGTCCGCCGGGTCGCGGGCGACGACGTAGCTGAGGCAGCCCGGCATCTCGCCGGTGGCCTGAAGGATGAGCTGAAGAAGCTGTTCGCGCTTGCCTGGAGCTGCGCGCAATTTCCCGATCAGTCCGTACATGGAATCCTCCTCGGCCGTTCCAGTCTCCTTCCAAGCCCCGCTCGTCACAGGATCGTGCAGCTTGTCGGAATGCGCAAGCATAACCCTTACAAGGCTCTACCGGTTCCGGTTGAGAAGGTGATTCAAGCGAAGGGAACCGCAACGCTGCCCTTTGGCAGCTTTGCTTCGTCATCCGGCTCGACATGAATGGTGACGCGAACGGAAGGGTTGTCTTCCCTGAGCGCGTCCTCGATGCGATCACAGATGACATGCGCTTCGCCGACCGGCATGTCGGCGTCCACCACCATATGGAACTCGATGAACGTCGCACGCCCGGCGATGCGGGTCTTGAGGTCATGGACCTCAAGCGCGCCTTTGGAGTTGACGGAAATGATGTCGCGGATGCGCATCTGCTCTTCCATATCCACGCTGCGATCCATGAGGCCGTTCAGCGAATCCCCCATCACCTTCCAGCCCTGATAAAGGATATTGAGCGCCACGATCAGCGCCAGCAGCGGGTCGAGCACATGCCATCCGGTGAAGACCGAGGCGACGAGGCCGACGATGACGCCGGCCGAAGTGACGACATCGGTCATGATGTGCTGGCCGTCCGCCACAAGCGCGGGGGATCGGGCCTTGCGGCCGGAGCGGATCAGCAGCGCCGCCCAGGCGGCGTTGATCACGGCGGCGACGCCATTCACCGCAAGGCCTTCCCAGGGCTGTTCCATGGGCTGCGGCGCACTGATCGAATCCCAGACCTGCGCCATGATGAGCAGCGCGGCCACGACGATGAGCACGCCCTCCAGCACGGCGGAGAAATATTCCGCCTTGTGGTGGCCGAAGGGGTGGTCGCTGTCGGCCGGCTTGTGGCTGACGCGGATGGCCCACAGCGCAGCCCCTGCGGTGATGACGTTGACGATGGATTCCAGCGCATCGGAATAGAGCGCCACCGAGCCCGTCATGCGCCAAGCGACGAATTTCAGCCCCATGACGCCGAGCGCGATCACGATCGACCAGAAGGCGAGGGTTTGCACCCTGCGCTTTGAAGCTTTCATGTCGTGATGCACGCGTTCCATCTCCATTCCGGCCGCCCTCTGGGAATCAGGCTGCTTTTTCCCGGGCTTTGCGGGGAAGATGAGCCACTACGTTTTCGATCATGCGCATGCCGGCGTCACCCCCCAGGGTCATGATCGATTCGGGGTGGAACTGCACAGCCGCGACCGGCTCCTTGCTGTGCTCGAAGGCCATGATGGTGCCGTCCTCGCTGGTCGCCGTCACCTCGAATTCGCGCGGCAGGCGGGCCGGATCGGCGAAGATGGAGTGATAGCGCCCGACCGTAACCTCTTTCGGCAGGCCGGAAAAGATGATGCCCGGTTTCGACACGCGAATGCGCGAGGGCTTGCCGTGGACGGGAACCGCAAGCTGGCGCAATTCGCCGCCATAGGCTTCGGCAAGCGCCTGAAGGCCGAGGCAGACGCCGAAGATGGGCAGCTTGCGCTGTCGCGCCTTCCTGATGGTGGCGGCGCAATCGAAATCCTTCGGCGTGCCGGGGCCGGGCGACAGCACCACCAGATCGGGCTTCAACTCTTCGAACACCGTCTCGGCCACGGGCGTTCGCACGGTGGAGACATTCGCGCCGGTCTGGCGGAAATAGTTGGCCAGCGTGTGAACGAAACTGTCCTCATGATCGACCAGCAGGATGTTCAATCCCTCACCGACGCGGGCGGTGGCCCGTTCGACGGAGGCGCTATCACTGGTTTTTGCGTCGCGAATGGCGGAGAGCATGGCGGATGCCTTCAATTCGGTTTCGGCTTCCTCGTCCTCAGGGACGGAATCGAACAGCAGTGTTGCGCCGGCGCGCACTTCGGCGATGCCGTCCTTGATGCGGATGGTGCGCAGCGTCAGGCCGGTGTTGAGATCGCCGTTGAAATGCACCATGCCGATGGCCCCGCCATACCAGGCGCGCGGGCTCTTCTCATTGTTCTCTATGAACCGCATAGCCCATAATTTCGGCGCGCCGGTGACGGTGACGGCCCATGCATGGCTGAGGAAGGCGTCGAAAGCGTCCATGCCTTCCCGAAGCCGGCCCTCGATATGATCGACCGTATGGATGAGACGCGAATACATCTCGATCTGACGGCGGCCGATGACACGCACGGAACCCGGCTCGCAAACCCGGCTCTTGTCGTTGCGGTCCACGTCCGAGCACATGGTCAGTTCGCTTTCGTCCTTCTTGGAGTTAAGCAGCCTTATGATCTGCTCCGCATCCTCGATGGCGTCCTTGCCGCGCTTGATCGTGCCGGAGATGGGGCATGTCTCGACACGGCGGCCGCTCACGCGCACGAACATTTCCGGCGAGGCGCCGACAAGATATTCCCGTTCGCCCAGATTGATGAAGAAGGAATAGGGGGAAGGGTTGATGCTCTTGAGGCGGCGGGCGATGTCGGACGGCTGCGTCTCGCAGCGCTCATAAAAGGTCTGGCCGGGCACGACCTCAAACAGGTCGCCGCGCTTGAAGTTCGCCATGGCGCTGCGCACCAGCGACGCATATTCACCGGGCTGGTGGTCGCCGCGCGGCGGAATCCGGCTGGAGGGAACGAACGGCGCGTCCGGGGTTTCACGCGGCAGGCCCTCGGTCGAGAAGCCGCTTCCGGCATAGTCGTAGCGGTCGGTCCAGGCCTTGGCCGCATGGTGGTCGACGACGAGGATTTCGTCTGGCAGGAACAGAACCAGGTCGCGCTGGCTTTCCGAACGCTTGAGCTTGTACTCGACCGGATCGAACTGGAAGGCGAGATCGTAGCCGAATGCGCCGTAGAGGCCGAGATTGCTGTCGTCCGTCGTACGGAAAAGGGCGGTGACGGCGCGCAGTACGGTGAACACGGATGGCGCGCGGCTGCGCTCTTCTTCCGTGAACGTGCGATCCGGCCTGTTCACTTCGATCAGGATCAGGTCGCCGTCGGCTTGCGTGATGCGAACCTCGGAAAGCTCGGAAACGGCGGCATGAAGGGCCGGCAGCAGCACCTTGCCCCGTTCGTTCAGCGCCTCGATGCGCATGGAGCGGCCGTGAGCGGAAATGACCAGCGGCGGATTGATGATGGCGGTGTCCCAGCGCGTATAGCGGCCCGGATATTCGTAGTTGGAGGAGAAGACCGCGCCACGCCGCGAATTGAGCCCGTCGATATAGGCTTCGATCGCGCCGGAATAGGGCCGTTCATGGCGCTGCCGGGTGATCGCAATACCCCCTGCCGTGGTGAAGCGTTCCGCCCCGTTCTCGAGAATTTCCACCGTCATTGCCTTCTCCGTTCGTTGTCTGGCAACGGACTTTGGGGGGGCTGAAACGTAAAATGGCCGCCCGGACATCCGTTGCGGCCACCCACCATTTTCACGCTCACGCGCTTAGAAGGCCGCTTTCAGCAGGCCCACCACCAAGCAAAGGTCGAGAAGTGCGTGTTCATGCGACTTCCATAGCGGCCTTCACGGAGACCGGCAAGCGGATTCACGATGGTTCAGGCTTCAAGGGTTCCGGAGCGTGCATCGGGGCTGCGTTCGGCGCCAACCAGCTTGAGCAGGTCTTCGCCGCTGCGCGTGATGCGGTGGCTGCGCCGGGTGAGGATGTAGCCTGCCTGCGGCGCGATCACATCTACGCGGCCGTCCGCCTCGCCAGGCGCATATACGATGGTGGCGAGCCTTGCTCCGCGCTCCACCCGTTCGCCGGGCTTCACATGATAGAGGATAGCGCCGGCCCTGGGGGCCGCCATCATCTCGACGTGTTCCAGTGGCGCGACAACGCCTCTGAACGGACCGGGAGGAGGGAGGGACGCATCCTCGATCACTCCGCGTGCGACGAGCAGGCGATAGAGGCCCCGCGCATCTTCTTGCGCAAGACCAGCATCGACATCGGCCATGCCGCGATACTCGACCGTGGTGACGACCATACGTTCCAGCTCGGCCCTGTCACGGCCAAGATGCGGGTTGATGGAGGCTTCGTCGAAAGCGGAACCGCATTCGTCCTGCCACAGAAGCACGGCCTCCACGCCCATCGCCGCGGCGCAGTCCGCCATTGCCGGCCACAATGGTTCGGGCACGTAGAGATAGGGCACGCCTTCATCGTCGCAATGCAGGTCCAACACGATGTCGTGGCCGAGCGAGAGCTTCAGCAAACGGGCCTTCAGGCGCTGATCGGTGGTCGAAAGCGTCGCTTCATCCGGCAGAAGGGCCGGGTCCGGCTTCTCCACCAGCAGGAAATCCCGATTGAAGTTGGTGCGGGTGCCGAGATGGAAACGGCCCTCATGGGTGGTGAAGTGATATTGCGCGCGGCCGACGGGATTGGCCCATGGTACGAGGGTGATCGCGCCGCGGATGCGGCCTTCTTTCTCCGCAGTCCTGAGCAGAGGCATCAGCGCATCGATAGCGACGACGCCTGGCAGTTCTCCGGCGTGAAGCGCAGCCTGAAGGTAGGCGGACGGCGCATCCGGCGCAGAACCCTCGAAACGGTAGACCGGAAATTCATAGAACACGCCTTGCGTGTCCGCCTCTATCCGTTCGATCGACTTGCGCATGCATCGTCTCCATCAAAAAGCCGGCGCCTGAGGGCGCCGGCCGCAAGACCAGCCTGAAACGATTTCAGGGTTCGCGCAAGGGCTTCAGCTCAGCCCTTCGATTTCGCCATCCTCGTTCAGGTAGATATTGTCCGACGACGGCTTCGATGGCAGGCCGGGCATGGTCATGATCTCGCCGCAGATCGCCACCACGAAGCCGGCTCCGGCCGACAGGCGCACCTCGCGCACGGAAACGGTATGCCCGGTTGGAGCGCCGCGCAGGTTGGGATCCGTCGAGAAGGAATACTGCGTCTTGGCCATGCAGACCGGCAGGTTGCCATAGCCTTGCTTCTCCCACATATGGAGCTGATCGCGCACGCTCTTGTCGGCAGTGGCTTCCGAACCGCGGTAGATGCGCTTGACGATGGTGTCGATCTTGTCGAACAGGCCAAGGTCGTCTCCGTAAAGCGGCGCAAACTGAGAGCGCCCGGATTCGGCGAGTTCGACAACCTTGTGGGCCAGTTCCTCGATACCGGCGGAACCCTGCGCCCAGTGCCTGCACAGCACCGCTTCTTCGCCCATCGTCGCGACAAAATCCTTCACCGCCTGAATCTCGGCGTCGGTGTCGGTGTGGAAGTGATTGATCGCAACGATCGCCGGCACTCCGAACTGCTTCACGTTCTCGATATGGCGGCCAAGATTGGCGCAACCCTTCTTCACCGCTTCCAGGTTTTCCGCGCCGAGGCCCTCCTTCTTCACCCCGCCGTTCATCTTCAGCGCCCGTACTGTGGCGACAATAACGGCGGCGGCGGGCCTGAGGCCGGCCTTGCGGCACTTGATGTCGAAGAATTTCTCCGCGCCGAGATCGGCGCCGAAGCCGGCTTCGGTGACCACATAGTCGGCCAGCCTGAGCGCGGTCGAGGTCGCCATCACCGAGTTGCAACCGTGGGCGATGTTGGCGAATGGGCCGCCATGCACGAAGGCCGGATTGTTCTCCAGCGTCTGCACCAGGTTGGGCTGAATCGCATCCTTGAGCAGAACGGCCATCGGCCGATGGGCTTTCAGGTCGCGGGCGAAGACCGGGCTCTTGTCGCGTCGATAGGCGATGATGATGTCGCCCAGCCGCTGCTCCAGGTCCTTCAGGTCGCGCGCCAGGCACAGGATCGCCATGACCTCCGAAGCGACGGTGATGTCAAAGCCGGCTTCGCGCGGATAGCCGTTGGCCACCCCGCCCAGCGACACGACGATCTGGCGCAACGCCCGGTCGTTCATGTCCATGACGCGCCGCCACGCGACGCGGCGGGTGTCGATGCCAAGCTCGTTGCCCCAGTAGATGTGGTTGTCGATCAGCGCCGACAACAGGTTATGGGCCGAGGTGATGGCGTGAAAATCCCCGGTGAAGTGGAGGTTCATGTCGTCCATCGGGACGACCTGCGCATAGCCGCCGCCGGCGGCGCCCCCCTTCATGCCGAAATTCGGCCCCAGCGACGCTTCGCGGATACAGATGATCGCCTTCTTGCCGATGCGGTTCAGCCCGTCGCCGAGGCCGACGGTGGTCGTCGTCTTGCCTTCACCCGCGGGTGTGGGATTGATGGCGGTGACGAGGATCAGCTTGCCCGTTTCATTGCCCTGAATGGACTTGATGAAAGCGGCGGAAATCTTCGCCTTGTCATGCCCGTAGGGCAGCAGATGTTCGGCCGGAATGCCGATTTTCACTCCGACCTCCTGGATCGGCTTCTTGGCTGCGGCGCGTGCGATCTGAATGTCGGATTTCACTTCGGCCATAGATGCGTCCCTGTTTTTGTCTGTTCGCCTGAGACCGGCTGCCCGGAGCATGGATAGAAACCTGTGAGGAGGGGCGTTCGCCGTTCCAAAACAGGCGCTCAATAAACAGAAAGCGACAGGGCGCCTGCATGCCCGGCCTGCCTCACCTGTCGAGAATGGAGCGGAGTTCCACGATGTTGGAGCGCACCTGCAAAAGGTTGAAGCCCATGGTCGCCAGGTGGGAGGGGAAGAAGGCGCTGGACTCGTCGCCATTGGAGATGATCCAGGGCTGCACGTTGAGCGACGCGCGCAACTGGCCCTCCATGCGCGTCCACAGCGTCGTCAGGTTGCGCTCGGCGATCACCGATGCGAAATCCGAGCGGGCGGCGACCAGAATGCCGTAATAGGCGTAGAGCTGCCCATAGGCGAACCAGAAGCGGTCGTCGGCGCGCAGATCGAACCAGCCGGCGTCTGACGCTTCTATGCGCTGGCGCAGTATATCGGAGGTCGAGCCGATGTCGCCGGCGATGCGGTCGAGGAACTGCATCAGGTTGTCGGCACGGGCGTCGAAGGTCGACTGGCACTTTTCAAGAGTGGTGTTGAAGGCGCGCAGATTGGTGATCGCCTCGCGATAGACGCTGGGGGTGGGGCGGGTCGGGCCACGCCAGCCGACGTACCAGGCGGTTTCGTTCCAGGCGAGATTGGTGCGGGCGTTCTGGAGATTCTGGTCGATTTGCGAGGTGCCGCGCACGCGGCCGAGCGTGTCGACCAATTCCGTGGTGGTGCGGCGCATGACCTGATTGATGCCGAGCTGGAAAGCCGCCTTGTTGTCGAAGAGCGGCGTGTTCCTCCACTCGATGCCGAACAGGCCGAGCTTGGACAGCACCATGGAGGAAATCCATGCGTTCTGGTTTACGTTGAAATCGATCAGGTCGGCCGAGGTGGCGGCGATCGCCGACGGTTTGCAGGTCGGCGCGGGTTCGCCGGCGACGGTGGCGGAAACGGCGTTCGGCGTAACGGGATCGCCCGCTCCGGTGGCGTCGCGGGCTTCGACAAGGGCCGCCGGATAATCCGGGTTGAAGCCGGTCCAGAACTGGGTGACGTAGAAGAAATAGCCGTACATCAGGACGATTACGGCCAGAATCGCCCCTACGATGGCCCGCAGCATGAGGCCACGCTGGAGATACCAGCGCCCGACCCACATGAAGGGCCACAGGATGACGCCGACGACGAAGCCGATGGCCCGTCCGATCCAGTGGAATATCCGGGTTATGAAATTCACGACCGGGTCGAGCATGCGTTGCACCCTTCTGCGGTTCAGTCGGTCAGGCCGTAGAGGCGGGCGCGAAACGCCGCCTTGTTCCTGAGATATGCGGTTTTCAGCACATCCACAACATGGGCGCGCCAGTTCTGGCTGAAGCCCTCGTAATCGGCGTAGAACCCCTGCTTGTTGAAGATGTAGCGCGACATGAAGTCGAACGGCACGAAATCGGAGATCAGCCGGTTGGTGAGCCAGGCGTCCGGATGGTCCGGTTTCGCCCGCACCACGAGGAAACGCTGCCTTGGCGGCACTTCATCGATCCGCAACTGGCCAAGCTGGTTGATCTCGCGCTTGGCCGCGTTGAGGAAGGGAAAATTGCCGTCCTGACTGATCCGCTCGGCGTTGTTATGGATCCATGTCTGAAGCCAGATCTTGTCGACATTCGAAAGGTTGCGGTTCGGCTCGGACTCGCGGATCAGGCCGCGCACCACCATCTCGGCGCGGTGTTCAAGATAGCCGGAGGCGTCGATCCACGAGGCGCGCGGCAGTTCCAGACGGCCGGATTCAGCAAGGAAGCGGAACACGCGGTCGGCGTCGAAGATCGAAAGATAGCTGACCTGCCACGGTCGCGAGCGGCGGAATCCGGGTGCGGAGGGGTCGCAAATGACCGTGGTCGTGTCGGGGTCGACAAACACGTAAAGACCGCCGAAATGGCTGGTCCAATAGGCGTTGTGGCGGAAAATGACCTGATCGGGGACCAGCGCGTTCTCGCGTATGTCGCCGCAGATGCGCGCCAGTTCGACCATGCGGTTGAGCATGTCGTCGTCGCGCCAGGCGTCGGGCTCCTGCTTCAGCCGGTCGACCAGCGTGCCCAGTTCCGCCGCCTTGCCCAGCACGTCCTCGGCGGAAAGCACACGGAACTCGACCTGATTGATGGAGAGCAGGTCCTCGATGTCCTCGACGGTCGAGACCGAGTCGTCGATCTCGCCGTAGATCACATCCTTGATGGTGAGCGCGTTGATGGCCCGCTGGTTGCGGGTCATGAACTCGAACATCAATTGCGATGTGTTTGAAAATGCTGTGTGAACGACCGGCAGATCGATCTGCGCCGGTGTCAGGATGATGAAGCGGCGGTTGATGCCGTTCGGATCGAGATAGCTGTAATCGCCAAGCTCTTCCGCAATCTGCGGCGAAAAGCCGGTGCGGTCGATCTCGAAGGATTGCAGGTCGGTGGGCGACAGGCCGAAGGCTTTCAGCGCCTTGTTGTAGCGTTCGACAAGGTGCGGCTCGTCAACCGTCAGAAGGCGGCCGTAGATCAGGGCGCTGTCACGCAGGAGGGGGAAGCGGGACGGCATCAGCCCTTCACTCCCGGCGAGGCGGTGCGAACGTCATGCATTCCACAGCCCCTTCTTCTTCAATTCCTCCATTTCGCGAGCGGCGCGTTCGCGCAGACGGACATCGCGCAGCAGTTTCTCCACCGCCGCGTCGTCGGACTTGTCGGCGTAGCGGAATTCGGAATCGGCGTAGCGGTTGATCTCCTGCATCACCATGTCGAGCGAGAAGGGGCCGCGCAGGTCCTCGATCATGGCCTTCTTGTCGTCGTAGGACTTGTGCATGAAGGTCTCGGGCTTCTCGAACCACTCGTCCGGCAGTTCGATGTCCATGGCGCGCATCTTGATCGCGTCGGTGACGTTCTTGATGGCGCGGCCGGTGAAGCGGGGTTCGGCCTCCTTGATGCGATGCAGGTAGTCGCCGATATCGGCCAGCGTCTTCGGCTCGCCGTTCTCCTTCAGGTAGCGCTCATAGACGCGCGCGAGCCCGTCTTCCTGCGGTCTGGCGTGACCTTCATAGGCTTCCGCAACCGCCCGCTGGATTTCCTGCGCGGCATAGAGCTGGTGTTGTCCCAGCGGAATTTCGTGATTCTTTCCAGCAAGAAGCACGAAGATGTCAATGTAATCCGCGCGCGTCTGCGGCCCGTCCACCAGCCAGCGCGCGCCGGCCCGCTGGCGCAGCGCATCGTCGACATTCTCGGGATAGTTGGAAAACATGCCGAAGGCGCAGTTGCCGCGCACCACGGTCGCCGCGCCCGCGAAGGCGTCCATCAGCACGCCGGTGATTTCCTGCTGGCCGGCCGAGGCGCGGTCGTCGGATCGCCTTGCCGCCACCTGATCGATGTCGTCGATGGTGCCGAAGCCGATGGCGCGCGGATTGAGCACGTTCTTGATGAACTGGCGGCAGTTCTGGCCGGACTTGCCCTGATAGGAGGAAATCTGGTCGACGCCGAAATTCTCGTAGACGAAGGGATAGCCGGCGATCTGGCAATAGTCGTTGACGAGGCCGGCGATCATCTGGATCAGCGTCGTCTTGCCGGTGCCCGGCGCGCCGTCGCCGATGAAGGTGAACAGGAAGCCACCCAGTTCCACGAACGGATTCAGTTCGCGGTCGAAGTCATAGGCCATCAACATCCTGGCGAGCTTGACCGACTGGTACTTGGCGATGTGGTTGCCGACCACTTCCTCCGGCTTCTTGAAGGTCATGACCAGCGGTCTGGCGCGCTTGCTCGGCGCGACATCGAAGCCGTCGAGGGTGAAATCGTCGGCGTCGATGCGGATGTGGCTGTTCTCGAAAGGCCCGAGGGCGCCGTCCAGCCTGGTCTTGCGCTGCAAGAGGCCGTCGATGGCCATGCGGGCGAAGGAGCGGGCTCGCGCCATCAGGTCGGCGTCATCCTTCGCGCCGGCGAGCGCCCGGTCGAGCCCGGCCACGATCGACTTCACCGCATCCTGCGGCGTGTCGAACAGGAAATCGGGTTCGGAGATGTCGTTGGGAGCTTCACCGTCGCTGTCGATCAGCTGATAGAGATAGGCGGCGAAGCTGAACGCCGCGATGTAGGCGGAGGACGACAGCAGCTTCTTGAAGCGCGCGGCGTCGTCGCCCTGCAAGGGCGCGCGGGCGTTCCGGGCTTGCAGGTCCTCAAGGTCGGAGCCCTGCGCGAACACTTCGGCAATGGCCAGCGCCACTGCAATGCCGCGCCGCGCGCGATAAAGCAGCGTGTGCTGGGGAATGGACAGCAACTGGTCGTCGGGGTGGACCGCGCCGACGGTTTTTGCCAGTTCCACCTCGCGCGTGCGGCGCACGGAGCCGGTGGAGACGGTGGAGACGAAGCGGCGGTTGGTGCCGGCCAGCGGGGTTCCCGCATCCCGTGAAGGGTCTTCCAGCACGACGATGCGGGTGATGAAGCTCTGCGCCGTGGCGCGGTGCTTCTCGATCGTGGCTTCGGGAATGGCGGTCAGGCCGGTATCCATGGAACCTCTGCTTGGCTAAACTCACACATCCGAAATCACCTGCCCGTTGGACAGGATGTGGACCTTGTAGCCAGCGAATATCTTTTGAGTTTCGCCGGCGGCGTAAAGCGCCTGATAAGCCTCGTGCGGCACCAGCGCATGGTTCTCATAGGCTGAAACGCCCTGGCGCGTGGCTTCAAGATCATCGGTGTCGATGTGAAATTCCTGTGTCGTCCTGGAAGAGGAGAACAGCCCGCGACGGCCGGATTTCTCGCCCTTGGAAAAGACTTCCTGCACGGTCCAGGTCAGCAGCCAGGCGTTGTCCGGCTTGCGCACCCGCTCCAGCACCTCGTTGACGACCGAATTGTTTTCGGTGATGCCGGCCGAATAGAAGGGACCGAGTACGACACGGCGCAGTTGCTTGGGGTGCAGCGTGTCGAAATCCTTGTCGAGGTTGCTGGCGATGGTGATCGGCGACAGCGAATAGGCGGAATTGCGCTCGGTGAAATCGTCGAACCTGTGCGCCAGTTCCGGATTGAGCAGACCGTCGACGGGCAGGGGAATCTTCACCTTGCCGTTCAGCCGGCGGTCCTTGTCGACCAGTTGACGCACCATCGAATCGGAGGAATCCTCGACCGTCGCCATATAGACCAGCGGCAGGTTCGCCGCCCCGTCGAAGCTTGCCCAGTGGACCAGATAATAGGGCAGGCCGGATTTCGAGTTCACCGAAACCCTTATCGTCTGAGCGAGCGAGAATGGCCCGAAGGTCTCCTTGCTTTCCACGTCCTCCAGATAGAGTCGCTCGGCCATGGAGCGTTGCAGCGCTTCGGGGAATTCCTTGTTGCGCAGGATGAAGTCGGCCATCTCCTGCCGTAACTCGTTGGCCTGCGGAATGGTGGCGAGGCGCGCCTCGGCCTGCTTGCGGTCGTTCTCCAGCTCCAGAACGTTCTGGAACACCGGAAAGCCGCTTTCGGCGCGCGAGATGCGGAAGCTTTCCTGGAAGCCAAGCCGGTTTCGCCAGCAGGAAAAGGATTTTTCCAGCCGGGCTATGTATTCGGCCACGACGGAGGCGACGATGTCGTGGCGGTAGAGTGGCGAGCGGTCGTCGCGCAGGAACACCTCCAGCCCGCTCAGCGCCGCCGCGATGGAGGAGAAGTAGCGTGCGGCGGCGTCGGTTTCGGCGTTCATGTAAGGCTCTGCCCTTTGCCTTCGCCCCGCCCTATGCCTTCACATAGTCAGCGGCATTGTGCTTGCGCAGCACGTCGTCGAAACGGCGGGCGAAGGCGTCGTCGGCCAGCTTCTTGCGGCGCTGGATGTCGGCGGTGGCCACCATGTTCTTTTCGTGCAGCTCGAGCAGGTCGCCGATGTGCTTCTGCGCCGCCGCACCGATGCCGGCCATGGTCTCTTCGGCCGTGGTGTCGACGCGAGAGCCCAGCGTGTTGATCTTGTGGGCGACATCCTGCTGGGCGGCCGTCTTCAGCGAATCTTCCAGCGCCTTGTAGAGCACAATGCGCTGCTCGGTATCGATGGCCAGCTTGTTTATCAGCGTTGATTGCGCCGCAATCTGATTGTTGAGCGAATCGACGAAGGTCTGGAACATGGAAGTGTAGCGTTCAAGCGTCTGGCTCTCGGCCAGAAGCTCCTGCTCCTTCGCCTGCCTCTCATTGTATTCGGTCGCCAGTTTCGAGCGCTCGCCTTCCAGTTCCGTGCGCTCGCTCTGGTTGGTGGAGGCGGCGATGCGGTTTTCGATGTCGAGCAGCAGCGGATTCAGTTCCTCGATGCGCTTCTGGGTCGTGGTGAGGTTCTCGATGGTCGCCTTGCGCCGCTCTATCACGGTGGAAAGGCTTGTCTCGGAGGTCTTGTAGCGCTGGTCGAGAACTTCCTTCTGCCCCTTCAGAACGCCCACGATGGTGTCGGACTTGGTCAGCAATTCCTGAAGGTTGCCGGCCAGAGACATGTTGCGCACGCGTTCGGAGCGGAGGCGCTGCTGGCGCTGGCGCGAGAAAATACCGACGAATTTTTCCCACGCCGAATAATTCTTCATGCTCTCGAATTCGGCGCCGAAGATATTGGTGGCGTCCTCCAGCCCGATGATGAGATCGGCGATATTGGCTTCCATCACCTTCTGCTGGTTGAGAACGTCCTGAATGCGGGCGTTCTCGATGTCGAAACTGGCGTCGCCGATAGTTTTGTCGGCGCTGGCCAGTGTCTCCAGCACGGAGCCGGAGTGTTCGATGCGCGAGCGCATGTCCTCGACGGCCTGCTTCGTTTTTGCAATCTCGGCGTCGAAATTCTGCAACGTCGCCATTCGGCCCTCCAGCATACGGGATGAAATTCGCAGTTTCGCGAGCGGCGAATATAGGCAGGGGCTTTCTTCATGGAAAGGCGCAACGCGGCCGCTTCCATGAAAAATCAGAAATGCGGCCATGGCGCACCGGCCCGCAAAAACAAAAACGCCCGCCTGCGGCTGGCGCATGGCGGGCGAGGAATGAACGGATTTGCGCTCAGGAGGCGGGGGCGGAGGCTGCCGGCCGTGCCGGACGGGCCTGCGGACGCGGCTTCCTCGGCGGGCCGGCAATCAGCCCTTCGCGAATGGCGAGCTTGCGGGCCGCCTTGCGCGAACGGCGAACAGCTTCAGCCTTTTCGCGGCCGCGGCGCTCGGATGGCTTCTCATAGGCGCGGCGCGCCTTCATCTCACGGAAAACGCCTTCGCGCTGCAGTTTCTTCTTGAGGACCCGGAGGGCCTGATCGACGTTGTTGTCACGAACGAGTACCTGCAATGAACTTCCTTCTTTCTGCAAATGCTGAAAAATGATGGGATTTGAATCGGTTCGGCTGAAACGATGCAGCGAAACATCCCGGCGGATTGCTTCTATATAGGATAAAATCGGCGATTGTGCACGTTTCCACCGATTTATTGTCGGTTGCGCGGAATGGGGCGTCGCCCCGCTGCGTACGCATTTCCTCAACCTGGCCCGGCAGGATGTCGTCGATCAACCAACAGGGGGCGTTAACGGCAATGTGTTACCGGTTGAAAGGAAATGAGAATAATGTTTGGCTTGACTAAATCATAACCTCGGCGGGCCGCCCGGCGCCGCTCACGAGCCAGAATGGGAGAAGAGAATGCCCAGCTTGAAATCGATCGCGCTTTCGCTCGCCTTGTCGGTGGCGGCGAGCGGCGCCGCCTTTGCTGCCGAACCCGACAGTTGCAAGGCCGTCCGCTTTGCCGACGTCGGCTGGACGGATATCACCGCCACCACCGCCACCGCATCCGTTATCCTCGAAGCGCTTGGCTACCAGCCCGACACGCAGGTGCTGTCGGTGCCGGTCACATACGCTTCTCTCGCGGCCAAGGATATCGACGTCTTCCTCGGCAACTGGATGCCGACCATGGAAGCCGACATCAAGCCCTATCAGGAGAAAGGCACGGTCGATACGGTGGTGACCAATCTGGAAGGCGCGAAATACACGCTCGCCGTTCCGGCCTACACCTATGAGGCCGGGCTGAAGAGCTTCCAGGACATCGCCAAATTCAAGGATAAGCTCGGCAACAAGATCTACGGCATCGAGGCCGGCAACGACGGAAATCGCGTCGTGCTCGACATGATTTCCGAGAACAAGTTCGACACCGCCGGTTTCGAACTGGTGGAAAGCTCCGAGGCCGGCATGCTGGCCGCGGTGCAGAAGGCTGTCGGCTCGAAGCAGGATGTCGTGTTCCTCGGCTGGGAGCCGCACCCGATGAACGCGAACATCGACATGAAATATCTTGAGGGCGGCGACGACGTGTTCGGTCCGAATTATGGCGGCGCCACCGTGCTCACCAATGTGCGCGCCGGCTACGTGGCCGAATGCCCGAATATGGGCGCGTTCCTGAAGAACCTCGTGTTCTCCCTGCAGATGGAGAACGAGATCATGGGCGCGATCCTCAACGATGGCGCGGAGCCCAAGGCGGCGGCGACCGCCTGGCTGAAGGCCAATCCCGACGCCATCACGCCCTGGCTGCAAGGCGTGACGACTTTTGACGGCGGCGATGCGACTGCGGCAGTGAAGTCGTCGCTCGGCCTTTGAGGGCCGCGCCAGCCATCATGTGAAGCAGACGGCGGGCGATCGTGACCGGTCGGCCGCCGTCGTTCCAGAGCATCGGGCCGAAAGTGGAATCGGTTTTCGGGTTATTCCGACGCTCAATCCAAGTGTAGAGCGTCCCTGGTGCGTCCGAAAAGACGCAGGGCGCTTTGACAAGGACAAAAACAAGGGGGCGAGATGGATCCGGTCTCGGCATTGATCGCCAGTTTCAAGATCCCGGTCGGGCAGTGGGGAAGGTCGTTCTTCACCTTCCTCACCACCAATTTCGAATGGTTCTTCGATGCGATCGCCGACGGGGTCACATGGGTCCTGCAAAGCCTGATCGACCTGCTTCTGTGGCTGCCGCCGGTCGTCGTGGTGCTGCTCATCGCGGCGCTCGCCTGGTGGGTGCAGCGCTCATGGAAGCTGGCTCTCGCCGTAGCGATCGGCCTCGGCTTCATCATCAATCAGGGCCTGTGGAAGGATACGGTCGAGACGCTGGTGCTGGTGGTCGGCGCCACCGCAGCTTCCATGGCGATCGGCGTGCCTATCGGCATATGGGCGGCGCATAATGAGCGGGGCTATCGCATCCTCCAGCCGATCCTCGACCTGATGCAGACAATGCCGACCTTCGTCTATCTGATCCCGGTGCTCATTCTCTTCGGTCTCGGCATCGCGCCGGGCCTCATCGTCACGGTGATCTTTGCGTCTCCGGCGCCCATCCGGCTGACCTATCTCGGCATCACCTCGGTGCCCAAGCCGATGCTGGAGGCGGGGGAAGCCTTCGGCGCCACGAAACGCCAGCTTCTGTGGAAGGTGGAACTTCCCGCCGCCATGCCCACCATCATGGCCGGCCTCACCCAATGCATCATGCTTTCGCTGTCGATGGTGGTGATCGCCGCCCTGATCGGGGCCAACGGTCTCGGCAAGCCGGTGGTCCGGGCGCTGAACTCGGTCAATATTCCGCTCGGGCTGGAAGCGGGCCTCGCCATCGTCATCATCGCCATCATTCTCGACCGCATAAGCCGGGTTCGCACGGGAGCCAGCCGATGACTGTCGCTGTCGAGTTCCGCAATGTAGACATCGTCTTCGGCAAGGAGAGGGCGCGCGCCCTTGAAATGATCGACCAAGGCGCCTCACGCGACGAGATTCTTGCAAAGACCGGGGCCGTCCTTGGTTGCGCGGGCGCCAATCTTACGGTGCAGGAAGGCGACATATCGGTTCTGATGGGGCTTTCGGGCTCCGGCAAGTCCACGCTGCTGCGGGCGGTCAACCGCCTCAACGTGGTGAGCCGCGGCAGCGTGATGGTTCATGACGGCGACCGCATGGTCGATGTCGTGACCTGCAATGACGCGACGCTCAGACACCTGCGCCAGAAGCAGGTGGCGATGGTCTTTCAGCAGTTCGGCTTGCTGCCGTGGCGGACGGTGGAAGAAAATGTCGGCTTCGGGCTGGAGCTTGCCGGCGTGCCGGACGCGGAACGGCGCGAGCGCGTCGCCAGCCAGTTGAAGCTGGTCGGTCTTGACCAATGGTCGAAGAAATACGCGCACGAGCTTTCGGGCGGCATGCAGCAGCGGGTGGGACTGGCGCGCGCCTTCGCCACCGAAGCGCCGATCCTGCTCATGGACGAGCCGTTTTCGGCGCTCGATCCGCTGATCCGGACCAAGTTGCAGGATGAGCTTCTTCAGCTTCAGGCAAAGCTGAAGAAGACGATCATTTTCGTTTCCCATGACCTTGAGGAGGCGCTCAAGATCGGCACCTCCATCACCATCATGGAGGGCGGGCACATCGTGCAGACCGGCTCGCCGGAAGATATCGTGCTCCAGCCGGCCAACGATTATGTGCGCGACTTCATCGCCAATGTGAATCCCCTGTCGGTGCTGACGGCGTGGAACGTGATGCGCATGAAGCACGAGCTTGAGCACGACGTCGACGGCTGGGTGTGGCTCGACCGTCGCGCCACAACGCGCTTCAGACTGGATGCGCAGGATCTGGTCATTGCTGCCGAACGCAACGGCCAGCCAGCGGACTGGGTCTCGTGCAATGATGTGGAAAAATTGCCGGAGAATGGCTCGCAGGTGTTCTGGGCGACGCCCGGCACCTCGCTGAAAATAGTTATGCTGGCGATGCAGCGCTCGCAGACGGCGCCGGTGGCGCTGTTCGACGAACAGTCACGCTTCGTCGGCTCCATCGGCATTCGCGACGTGCTGAACGCGGTTCTGAAGCGATAGGCTGACGCAGCGCCGTTTTTTCGGGGGAGGCAGGTCAGTGTCCGATAGCGCGTCGGGCCGAAAAGCGCCCGCGGTTTTGGGATTATTCCGATGCTCCACCAAAGGCGTCAGCGCGGGCTTCGTGCGTTCGGCAGAACGCAGGGCGCTTCAAATGGCTATCGCCCCTCGCGATACCACATGCCACCGAGCGCCAGCAGAAGCACCCCGAGACCGAGGAAGCCGCCGAACAGCGGCACGCTGCTGACAGATTTCAGCACGCTGTCCTGCGTGTTGCGCAGCCCGATCCAGTCGCCGCCCGAAGCCTCGCCGGACGAGCGCACCGGTACGACCGAGGGCAGGTTCACGCCGGCCGGATCGGAACCGGCCAGCCGGCGCACGCTGCCGCCGACCGCCTCGGCCGCTGGCTTGAGCCTGTCGGTGGTCGAAACCACATCGGTGAATTCCGGCGCGTTCACAGGCCCCACATGGGCAAGCGTGGACAAGTCGCCATTGGCGACCTGATAGAGCCCGATCTCGTCGGTTTCCAGACTGCCGGTGAAGATGCCGGGTTCCGATTGCGCAAGCCGCACCTCCACCGTCTTGCCCGATGGGGTGGTGACCTGGGCGGGACCCGGATCGTCACTCATCGTCTGGCGGCGGATGTCGAGAACCATGCCGCGCCCGTCGGCGGTCAGCCGCTCCTCCTCCAGTTCCGGCTCCTTCATCAGCCAGTGCGCCAGCCTTCGGTAAAGCTGCACATGCGGGCCGCCGCCTTCATAGCCGCGCGCCCACAGCCAGCCCTGATCGGAAAGCAGCATGCCAACGCGCCCTTCGCCCCTGTGATCGAGCAGGAGCAGGGGCTGCTCGTCGGGCCCCTTCATCACCACCTCGCCCTGGGGGTTTTCGATGCGCACGGTTCGGAACCAGCGTCCCCAGCGCGGCGGCTCGGCTTGCGAGCCGTCGAGGCCGCGCGTCACCGGGTGGCGCTGGCCCAGCTCGGTGAGGCGCGGATAAAAAGCCTTGTCGATCACCTCGCCGGTGGGCATGGCGGGCAGGGCCGACATCAGCGGGGTGTTGGCGATGGTGCTGTAGCCGGCATATTCGGGGCCGGCGGCGATCAGCAGCGCGCCGCCATTTTCCACATATTCGGCGATGTAGTCATAATAGAGGACCGGCAGCACGTCGCGGTGCTGGTAGCGGTCGAAGATGATGAGATCGAACTCGTTGATCTTCTCGACGAACAGCTCGCGGGTGGGAAAAGCGATCAGCGACAGTTCGTGGATGGGCGTCGCATCCTGCTTTTCCGGCGGGCGCAGAATGGTGAAGTGGACGAGATCCACCGAGGCGTCGGATTTCAGCAGGTTGCGCCAGGTGCGTTCGCCCGCATGGGGTTCGCCAGACACCAGAAGAACACGCAGATTCTCCCGTATGCCGTCGACCAGCGCGATGGCGCGGTTGTTGGTGTAGGTAAGCTCATCTTCCTCGGCGGGGATGGACAGTTCGACAATGTTGCGACCGGCGTTGGGCACGATGATGTTGAGCGGCGTTTCCTGACCGATCAATGCCTGCTGCACGCCCATGTCCTCGCCATTGACGGCGATGTGCACATCGACGGACCCTGTTTGCCCGCTGGTCGCGATCACCCGGTAGGTCATGTCGAGCGGCTTGCCGACGAGGCCGAAGCGCGGGGCCCTCTCGAAGCGGATGCGACGGTCCTTCTCATCCTGGTGGCCGGTGACAAGCGCATGGAGGGGCGCATCGAAATCGGGCGCGGTGGCGGGCACATCATGCACCTGACCGTCGGTGATCATCACCGCTCCGGCGATGCGGGAATTCGGCACGTCGCGGAACGCGTTCTGCAAGGCGGAGAACAGCCGCGTCTCGGTGCGGTCGCCGGCGGCGGCGTCGCCGCGTCCGGTCTCGACCACCCGCACGTCGAACTGGCCGAAGCGGGCGAGGCGTTCCTTCATGCCGGCCAGCGCCGCGTCGGTCTGCCGCTCGCGCTCGCCGATCGACTGGCTCTGGCTGCGGTCCACCACGAGGGCGACGACGCTCTGCAAGGGGTCGCGCTCCTCGTCGAGCAGCACAGGGTTCAGCAGAGCGGCTGCAAGGGCTGCCAACGCGGCCAGCCGCAGCAGGGCTCCGCGTCGACGCATCCACAGGCCGGCCAGCGCAAGCAGCGCCAGCGGCGCCAGCACGGCCGCCAGCAGGGGCCATGAAAGCAGGGGTTCGAAGGAGAGCGACCAGTTGTTCATGAGATCACTGCCCCAGCCGTTCGAGCAGGATCGGCACATGCACCTGATCGGATTTGTAGTTGCCGGTCAGCATGTACATCATGATGTTGACGCCGCCCCGCAAGGCGTAGACGCGTTGCATCGGGTCCGGCGGCACGGTCGGCAGCAGCGCCCCGCCGTCCGCGTCGATGGCCCATGCGCCAGCAAGGTCGTTGGCGGTGATGAGGATCGGCGAAACGCCGTCGCCGGTGCGCACCGGCCGGTTGTCGACATTGGAGGCGTCGAGCGAAGCCTCCACCCACATCGGGCTGCCGTTGAAGCGGCCGGGAAATTCCGGAAGCATGAAGAACGACTTGGTCAGCACATGGTCCGCCGGAACCGGCTCCAGCGGCGGCACGTTGAGATTGCCGAGAATGTCGCGCAAACGCTGGGTCGCGGGGCTGGTCGCGCCTTCTCCGAGCCCGCTGGAATACTCATCGCGCGTATCGAACAGCACGGTGCCCCCCTGCCGCATATAGGCGTCGATGCGCGCGATGGCGTCTTCACCCGGCATCGGCGCTGCGGCGTCGATCGGCCAGTAGATCAGCGGATAGAAGGCCAGTTCATCCCTGGCGATGTCCACGCCTGCCGGTTCGCCGGGTTCCAGCGCGGTTTTTTCGACGAGGAAGCGGCTGAGGCCTTGCAAGCCGGCGCGGCTGACCGCATCGACGCTGGAGACGCCGGTGATCACATAGGCCAGACGGGTGGTGGAAACGGCCTCGATGGAGATGGCGTCGTCGGATTTGGCGTCCTGCGCGAAAGCGTTGCCGGCAAGAAGAACCGGCAGTGCGAACAGAACCAGAAGGGATGCAGCAGTGGCCGCGCCGCGTCCGGGGCGCGACCGGCGCGCCATCACGCCGCCCATCCAGAACACCGCCAGCGTGTCGAGCGCCATCAATGCAAGTGCGGCGGCGATGAACGGGCCCTTGAGCGGGCTGGACTGGTCGAAGGCATAGGCGATGTTCGTCACCGGAACCTGCGCTTGCGGGGGCCGGATGGGGGTGAGCATGCTGTCGGGGGACAACAGGTTATGGGCCAGCACGCCGGCTTCCGAACCATAGAGGCCGGGCGGATTTTCCATCGTGACGGCGTTGCGGTCCGCCGGCGTCAGCGGGCGCGCCTCGGGGGAGGGCGGCGCCAGCGCTCCGTCCGCAGCGATCATCCGGTAGGGAGCAAGCGCGGCGGCCGGCGCGTCGCTGGTTATCTCGACGCTGCCCTGATTGCGGGAAAGCTGCACCACACGCTGGAGCATTTCCACGAAAGTTCCGGAAATCGGCAGGTTGGACCATGTCGCGGTCGGCGCGATGTGAAAGAGCGCAATGGTGCCCCTGGCCCGCCTCGCCCCCGTCACCAGCGGGGTGCCGTCGGCGAGGCTCGCCCATGTCCTGTCCACGATATCGGGCGAGGGCTCGGCCAGAACCTGACGGCTCACAGTCACGTCGCGGGGCGGGGTGAGATCGGCGAAGGGGCCGGACGTAGGGAACTCGCTCACCGGCTGCGGCGTGGTCCAGGACAACGCGCCGCCGAAGCTGCGCTCGCCGCTGCGCAGGCGCACAGGCAGCAATTCGTCATTGCCGGCATTGGCGAGGCGGGGGCCGGCGAAGCGTATCAGCGTGCCGCCGCCTTCGACCCATTCGGTCAGCTTCAGCCGGGCCTGCTCGGGCATGGCGCCGACGTCGGACATAACGATCATCGCCGGCTTTTGTTCGAGGATCTGCGGAATGGCCTCGGCGAGATCGGGGTTGGCGGGTTCGATCAGATCGGCGAAGGGCGAGAGCGCCCGGCGGATGTAGTAAAGCGGCGACAGCAGCGGTTGCGCCTGATCGGCCTCGGCTTGCGAAATCAGCCCGATACGGCGGCGTTTCGAGCTTTCGTCCAGCACGCGCACGGCCCCGGCGTGAAGCTGGCCGTCAACCGCAATGGAGGCGAAGTCGTTGCGCAGTTCGAACGGGCCCGACATCTTCGCGGTCGCCTCGTTCTCGCCCGCGCCGAAGGTCAGCGCGGCGTCGGCGATGCGGCGGCCCTTGTCGTCGAAAGCACCCACCGTAAGATGGGCGGGCGCGGAATTGCCGGTGGCGCGGATCGCGGTCAGGGAAAAGCCGTCCACCTCGTTTTCCGAGGCGGTCAACGCCACCGGCGCGATGCGCTCGGGCGCCGCCCAGACGAGATTTGCCGCGCCTTGCGCAAGCAGAGTCCGGAACGCCTCGTCGTCGCCTGGCGCTTCCAGGCCGTCGCTGAGCACGGCGATGCTTGCGCCGGGCATCGAGGCCAGCGTTTCGGAGACGCGGGCGTAGATCGCCTGCCGGTCGGTGGGAATCGGCCGCGGCGCAGTCGCGCGCAGCCGGTCGAGCGCCGCATTGGCGTCGAACGGACCGATATCTGCATTGGGCTTTTCGGCGGTGAAGGCGATGACGACGGGAAGATCGGAAGCGCCGGCGTCCGTAATGAGGCGGCGGGCGGTGGCGACGCGCTTGTCCCAGTCGGGCGCGGAAGCCCAGCCATTGTCTATGACCAGCGCCAGCCCCGCACCGCTCGTCGTCACCTTTTCGCGCGGGTTCAGCACCGGTTCGGCCAGCGCCATGATCACGAGCGCCGCCATCAGCAGGCGCAGTAGCGTCAGCCACCACGGACTTTGCCGGGGCGTTTCCTCGCGCTTGAGAACGCGGGCGAGGATCTTCAGCGGGGGGAATAGCTCCGTTTGCGGCTTGGGCGGGGTGAAGCGCAGCAGCCACCAGATCACCGGCAGGGCCAGAAGGCCGAACAGCACCATCGGCGCACCGAAAGAGAGCGGCAGCCAACTCATGCCCACTGCCTCCCTGCGCTAAAGCCGCCCGCAGCGGTCAGCGCCGCATGCAGCCGCACCAGCGCTTCCGAGGCTGGTCTGTCGGTGTGGTTGACGGTGAAGCTCCAGTCGTGGCGCCTGGCATAGGCGGCCAGTTCTTCACGGCGCGCGATATAAAGCTTCCGGTAGTCGGCAGCCAGCATCTCGGCGCGTCCGGCGGTGAGCTTGTCGCCGCTTTCGGGATCGGTGAACTCTGTGCGGCCGGAATAGGGGAAAGTCTCCTCGGCCGGATCGGCCACCTCGATCAGATGGGCGCGCACACCCTTACGGGCGAGCAGATCGAGCCATGAGAGCGTGTCTTCCACAGGGTCGAGGAAGTCGCCGATCAGCACGATGTCGCAGAAGCGGCGGATACCGGAAAGGTCGGGCCTTTCCGGCGGCATGGCCGAATGGGCCAGATGGGAGGCGATGCGTTCGGCCCCGTTGCGGGCGCTGAAGGGGTCGGTGAGACCCGGCCAGCCGATGCGCTCGCCGCTGCGCGACAGAAGCTCGGCCGCCGCCAGCGCCAGCACCAGCGCGCGCGACTGCTTGGAAGTGGTGGCGAGCGTCGACTGGTAGAGCATGGAGGCGGACATGTCCGCCCACAGCCAAACCGTGTGCGCGGCCTCCCATTCGCGGTCGCGGATATAGGTGTGGTCGTCGCGGGCGGAGCGGCGCCAATCGATGCGGCTGACGGATTCGCCATCGACGTAAGGCCGGAACTGCCAGAAATTCTCGCCGATACCGCGCTTGCGGCGGCCGTGCCAGCCGGAGGCCACCGTGTTGACGATGCGGCGGGCCTCGATCAGCAGATCCGGTACGAGGGCGGCGCGCTGGCGCGCCCTTCCCAGCGCCTCGCGCGCCTCGGCAGGTGCCTGGAGCTCGCCGATCCTGGGCATCAAAGCGCCTTTGCAAGCCTCGCCACGACATCGCGCACGCTCATGCCCTCCGCGCGGGCGGCGAAAGTCAGGGCCATGCGATGCTGGAGAACGGGCTCCGCCAGCGCCTTCACGTCATCGACCGAAGGGGCGAGCCGCCCGTCATAGAGTGCGCGGGCGCGGGCGCACAGCGTCAATGCCTGGCTGGCGCGCGGGCCAGGCCCCCAGGCCACGTCGCGGTCGGTTTCGGCTACGCCCTGGCCGGGGCGCGCCGAGCGCACCAGTTTCAGGATCGCCTCGACCACGCTTTCAGGCGCGGGCATGCGGCGGACAAGCGTCTGGATTTCCTTCAGGCGCTCCGGTCCAATGGCGTTGGCGGCGCGGGACTCGGAGGTGCCCGTCGTTTCCAGCAGGATGCGGCGTTCCGCGTCAAGATCGGGGTAGAGGATGTCGATCTGCATCAGGAAGCGGTCGAGCTGGGCTTCCGGCAGCGGGTAAGTGCCTTCCTGCTCCAGTGGGTTCTGCGTCGCCAGCACATGGAATGGCGAGGGCAGATCATAGCGCTGTCCGGCCACGGTGATGTGATATTCCTGCATGGCCTGGAGGAGAGCCGACTGGGTGCGCGGCGAAGCGCGGTTGATCTCGTCGGCCATCAGCAACTGCGCGAAAACGGGACCGGGTATGAAACGGAAGGAGCGGCGGCCGTTCTCGTCCTGCTCCATCACTTCGGAGCCCAGTATATCGGACGGCATCAGATCGGGCGTAAACTGGATGCGGCGGGAATCGAGGCCGAGCACGACGCCCAGCGTCTCTACCAGTCTGGTCTTGGCGAGGCCGGGCACGCCGACCAGCAGCGCATGGCCGCCGGCGAGAAGCGCCACCAGCGTGCGCTCGACCACGCTTTCCTGGCCGAAGATCACCTTGCCGACGCCCTCGCGCACCCGGGAAATATCGGCCAGCGCCTTTTCGGCCTGTTCGATCATGTCCTTTTCGCTGATCGGGCTTTCGGTGACGATGACGCTCATTGTGCCTCGATCCTCTTTTTCGGCCCTGCTTGCGGGCAACGGCCTGCCGACGATGGCCTGAGACGATGGACTGACTCGCAGCATTGCATAAAGACCTGAAGAGTCTAAATCACAGGCCAAGGCTGACAAGCGCGACAACAGTGACTATTTCGTGACCATGACCGAAAGCAAGCCAGATCGACAGCCGCGCCTCGCCGCCGCCGCAGACGCCGGTGGACTGGAGGCGCTGATTGCGCGCGCCGCCCGCGCAGGCAAGGGTTTGCCGCCGGTGGAGCGCTGGAATCCGGATTTCTGCGGCGACCTCGATATGGAGATTCGCGCCGACGGCACATGGTTCTATCTCGGAACGCCGATCGGGCGGCCGGCGCTTGTCCAGCTCTTCTCCACGGTGCTGCGCAAGGACGAGGACGGCCGCACCTATCTGGTGACGCCGGTGGAAAAGGTTGGCGTCCGCGTCGTCGATGCGCCCTTCGTGGCTGTCGAGGCGGATATCTCGCAACGAGACGGACAACAGGTCGTCACCTTCCGCACCAATGTTGGCGATGTGGTCGAGGCCGGTCCGGGCCACCCCATGCGCTTCGTGGAGGAAGGCGAGACCGGCGGGCTCAAGCCCTATGTACTGGTGCGCGGGCGGCTGGAGGCGCTGGTGTCGCGTCCGGTCATGTACCAGCTTGTCGAACATGGCGAGGAGGTGGAGACGCCTCAAGGCGCGATGTTTGCGCTGCGTTCGAATGGCGAAACCTATCCGATCATGCCGGCCGAACGGTTGCGGCAGTTGGGCGGATGAGCACCATGGCTGACACTTCCCCCTTCTCGGCCCAAGCTTTTCGTCTGCGGGCGCAGAAGCAAGTGGAGCCGATCGAGGCCGTCTCCGAATATGGCGACCATCGGTTCAATCCGGGCCATCCTCGCCTGTCGCACAACGGCGTGCGGTTGCGGCCCGCAGCCGTTCTGATCCCGGTGGTGGACCATGGCGACGAGGCGACCGTGCTTCTCACGAAGCGATCCGAGACGCTGAGGAACCATACGGGGCAGGTCGCCTTTCCGGGCGGGCGCATCGACGCCACCGATCCGACGCCCGAATATGCGGCGCTGCGCGAGACGCAGGAGGAAATCGGCCTGCCGGACAGGTTCATCGATGTGGTGGGGCGCATGCCGGACTATGTTTCGGGCACCGGCTACCGCATCGCGCCGGTGCTTTCGGTGGTGAAGCCGGGCTTCCACCTCACCCTCAATCCGCAGGAGGTGGACACCGCCTTCGAGGTTCCGCTGCGCTTCCTCATGGATCCGGCCAATCACCGGCAGGGCAGCCGCATGTGGAACGATCTCGAATGGGTGTTCTACGAAATGCCCTATGACGGCCAGTATATCTGGGGCGTCACCGCCGGCATCATCCGCACCCTTTATGAAAGGCTCTATGCGTGAGCGACAAGGTGAGCATTGCCGGGCGTGGCGACTGGCTGGCGGACGAGAACCTGCAACTCCTGCTGTCGGTTTTAAGCGCGGACGGCGAGCTGGCGCGGATCGCGGGCGGCGCGGTGCGCAACGCGTTGCTCGGCCAGCCGGTGGCGGATGTCGACATCGCCACAACGAATCCGCCCGCCGAGACCATGCGGCGGGCGAAGGAAGCTGGCTTCAAGCCTGTTCCGACCGGCGTCGACCACGGAACCATCACGGTCGTCGCCGGGGGACGGCCGTTCGAGGTCACGACTTTGCGCGCCGACGTCGAGACGGACGGACGCCATGCCCGCGTCGCCTTCGGGCGTGACTGGAAGGCGGATGCGGAACGGCGCGACTTCACCATCAACGCGCTTTATGCCGAGGCTGACGGCGCCGTCATCGATCTGGTTGGCGGACTCGCAGACATCGAGGCGCGGCGACTGCGCTTCATAGGCGACCCGGAAGCGCGCATCCGCGAGGATTATTTGCGCATTCTGCGCTTCTTCCGGTTCTTCGCCTGGTATGGCGACGGCCGCCCGGACGGCGAGGGCCTGAAAGCCTGCGCCCGGCTGAAAGAAGGGCTCGACCACCTGTCCGCCGAGCGCGTCTGGGCGGAACTGAAAAAGCTGCTCTCCGCTCCTGATCCGTCGCGCGCCCTGCTCTGGATGCGCCAGGCCGGGGTGCTGTCGCGCATCCTGCCCGAAAGTGAGAAATGGGGCATTGACGGGATTCATGCGCTGGTGCGCGCCGAGGCCGATCTCGGCTGGCCGGTTGACCCCATGTTGCGGCTGGAGACGATGCTCCCGCCGGACCCCTCACGCATGAAAGACCTGGCGAAGCGCATGCGCATGTCGCGGGCGGAAGCCGACCGTCTGGTGCAATGGGCGCTGGCAGCGAATGTGAAAGCGGATACCGCTGAGGGGGCGCTCGCCCGCCAGCTTTATGCCGGCGATGCTCAGGCCGTCGTGGACCGGCTTCGCCTTGCGCTTTCCTCGGCGCGCGCCCGCGCGGTAGAAGACGACAAGGCGTTGGCCGAGGCCGGCGGCTATTCCCGCCAGCTCGGCTTTGCGCGGAAATGGACCAGGCCGGAATTTCCGCTCAACGGCGCGGATTTGAAGGCGCTGGGGCTTGCGCCCGGACCACAGCTCGGGCTTGTGCTCAAGCGCCTCGAACAGGACTGGATCGGCAGCGGTTTCGCGATCGGGCGCGACGCGCTGCTCGAGCGCGCCGCAGACGAGATCAGGCCGCGTCCCTGACTTTTTCGATGCGCGAGCGGATGGCCTCGACCATCGTTTCACGAATCACGGTCTCGCCATGGGTCTCGCGCATGTGCTCGACAGCGCGGCGCATGACTTCCGCCTCCTCGTCGGCGCGGGTGTGCCATTCACAGCCGGGGACGAGCGACCCGCAATGAAATTCCTTCATCGGTTCCTCCTTTCCTGTCTGACAGGCAAGGATAACACATTTGCCCCACTATTGTTGCAAGAAGGGAGGCGATGTGTCCGGGTCACGGCCATTTGGCCTCGGGAGGGAGGCTGGACAGGATCGAGTTCACGTTGCCGCCGGTCTTCAGGCCAAAAGTGGTGCCGCGATCGTAGAGCAGGTTGAATTCGGCGTAACGGCCCCGGCGCACAAGCTGTTCCTCACGATCCTGCTCGGTCCAGCCGTCGTTGAAGTTCTTGCGCACGATGTGCTGGTAAGCGACGAGGAAAGCGCGGCCGACATCCTGCACGAAGGCGAAATCGGCCTTCCAGCCGCCTCTTTCCGCGTCCGAATGCAGCCAGTCGAAGAAGATGCCGCCGATCCCGCGCGGTTCGTTGCGATGGGGGAGGAAGAAATATTCGTCGCACCAGTCCTTGTAGCGCTGATAGTCGGCCACGCCGGCATGCTTGTCGCAGGCGAACTGCATGGCGCGATGGAAGGCGACGGTGTCAGGGTCTTCCTGCGTGCGGCGACGGTCGAGCACCGGCGTGAGATCGGCCCCGCCGCCGAACCATTGCCGGGAAGTGACGACCATGCGCGTATTCATGTGCACAGTCGGCACATTCGGGTTCCAGGGATGCGCGATCAGCGAAATGCCGCTTGCCCAGAAGCTGGGGTCTTCTTCCGCTCCGGGTATCTGCTTGCGGAATTCCGGAGAGAACTCGCCGTAAACAGTGGAGGTATGCACGCCGACCTTCTCGAACAGTCGCCCTTTCATGATCGACATGACGCCGCCACCGCCGCGACCTTCGTCGCGGTCCCAGGGGCTGCGCTCGAACCGGCCGGACGTCCAGGAGGATTGCGGGCCGGACAATTCGTCCTCAAGAGCTTCGAACGCCGCGCAGATGCGGTCACGCAACTCCTCGAACCAGATCCTTGCGGCCTGCTTCTTCTCTTCGATGTCAGCCGGCAAACCTGCCGGAATCTCGGGTCGTTGCTGCACTGGCGTCTCCGCTTCCGGACCGCATGGCCCGTAAAATGACTCGTCTTTTGTGGCCGTGATCCCTAATCTCTGTGGGGAAAGCGTCAAGGAGGCTTTTTTGCGCACGCCCGCAAGACCGCCGCTGGATGGTCTGAAGAAGCGGCTGGAACGCAGCCGCATCGAGCGCGGCGGCAAGTCGCGCGACGGCTTCCTCAGGGAGACGTTCGTTCTGTCCCGCCCCGAGGCGCGCGCCAAGGCGCAGGAATGGTTCCAGCGCTGGCCGAAGCAGGCTTACTGGACCGAGATCGAAAGCTGGTTCGAACGCCCCGGCGACATCATCGAGTTCACCATCCGCCGGCTGCCGGCAGCCGATTGAGGCTTCACGGCAACTGGCGAAGCGCTTCCCCGGCGACCATTGCGACGGATAACGCGATATTGATGCTGCGCGCGCCTTCCACCATCGGAATGACCAGACGTTCCTCGGCGGTCTCGTGAACATGGTCGGGGACGCCGGCCGATTCGCGCCCGAACAGCAAGGTGTCGGTCGGCGCGAAGGCGAAGTCGGTGTAGGCGGTCGCGGCCCTGGTCGAGAGCAGCACCAGCCGGCGACCTTTAGCGCGCCGCGCCGCCTCGAACGCGTTCCAGTCGACATGCCGGGTGAGCGCCGCCATTTCCAGATAATCCATGCCGGCGCGTTTCAGGGTGCGGTCCGATAGGTCGAAGCCGGCAGGCTCGATGATGTCGACGCCGATTCCGAGACAGGCCGCAAGCCGCAATATGGTGCCGGTATTTCCGGCGATGTCCGGCTGGTAAAGCGCGATGCGCGGGATGTTTTCCAGAGGCATGCCCAGTTCCAAGTTGCAGTTCGGTCACAGGCGGGGGACTGCATCGCTCTCCCCAAGTGCCGGGGCGCGTCTGTCGTCTGGCCATGATCTGCGAATGGGTATAAGAGAGCGCCATTGTCAACTCGAACAGAAGGAGGCGGAGAATGCATATGCTGATGTACCCAGTCAGTTCCCGCCTCGCGCCACGCGCCTGACGGCGGCAGTCGGTTCGACGTCATCTGATCCCGCCAGCACGTTCGATTCGATTCCCGCCTGAACCTTTCCCGGTTTCGAGCAGGAATCCCGAATTGTTCCGACCATCAGATCTTGAAGCCTTAGCCTCGTTCGCCGCCCTTCCATGGGCGTTCCGTCAGGCGGTCCTATATTCCCCGCATGCGCGGCCGCGATTCGAGCGCTTCCGCGCCGTTTTGCGGACATCGAAATTTGAACGCAAGAGAACAAAGATGTTTCGCTGGTTTGAAAAGAAGCTCGATCCGTTCCCCGCAGAGGAACCGATAGAACCGCCCCAATCCCTGGTCGCATTCTGCGTGCATTTCACGCGTGGCGCCTGGCCTTATATCGCCATAGACGCGGTGCTGATCGCAGCGATCGCCATCACAGAGGTGTGGATGTTCCAGTTCCTCGGCTCGATCGTTGACTGGCTGTCGGCGCACGACCGCGAGACCTTCCTGCAGACTGAAGGCTGGAAGCTGGCCGGAATGGCGTTTGTGGTGCTGGTGCTGTTGCCGGCGACGGTGTGGTTCCAGTCGCTGATCCATACGCAGACGCTGATGGGCAACCATCCCATGCGCATCCGCTGGCAGGTGCATCGCTACCTGCTCAAACAGTCGATGACCTTCTATCAGGACGAGTTCGCCGGCCGTATCGCCACCAAGCTGATGCAGACGGCGCTCGCCGTACGCGACTGCGTCATCAAGCTGGTCGATGTGCTCAACTACGTCATCGTCTACTTCCTTGGCGTGCTGTTCATCGTCGGCTCTGCCGACTGGCGGCTGGTCGCGCCGCTGCTGATGTGGCTGGCCGGCTATCTGGTCCTGCTGCGCTACTTCGTGCCGCGGCTGGGCAAGGTGGGCAAGGAGCAGGCCGATGCCCGCTCGCTGATGACGGGCCGCATCGTCGACAGCTACACCAACATACAGACGGTGAAGCTGTTCTCGCATGCCGGGCGCGAGGCGAGCTATGCGCGCGAGAGCATGGCGCTGTTTCTCGATACGGTCTATCGCTCCATGCGGCTGGTCACCAGCCTCTATGGCGTGCTCTACCTGCTGAACTCGATGCTTCTGGCTTCGGTGGCGGGCCTGTCGATCTGGCTGTGGCTCAATGAGCAAGTGTCGATCGGTGCAGTCGCCGTCGTCATCGGCCTGGTTCTGAGGCTGTGGGGCATGTCGCAATGGATCATGTGGGAAGTTTCGGCCCTGTTCGAGAACATCGGCACGGTTCAGGATGGCATAGGCTCCATCTCCATGCCCCGTCTGGTCGAGGACAGACCGGGCGCAAAGGGGCTGGTCGTCGACAAGGGCGAGATCCGCTTCGCTGACATCGGTTTCCACTACGGCAAGAAGAAGGGCATCATCGAGCATCTGTCGCTGACGGTGAAGCCAGGCGAGAAGGTGGGCATTGTCGGCCGCTCGGGCGCAGGCAAATCGACGCTGGTCAACCTGTTGCTGCGCTTCTACGACCTTGAGCGCGGGCATATCCTGATCGACGGGCAGGACATCGCCGGCGTGACGCAGGATTCGCTGCGCGCCCGTATCGGCATGGTCACGCAGGACACTTCGCTTCTCCACCGCTCGGTGCGCGACAACATCCTCTACGGCCGCCCCGATGCTACCGAGGAGATGGTGATCGAGGCGGCGCGGCGGGCCGAGGCGCTGGACTTCATCGCCGGGCTTTCTGACGCCAAAGGGCGCAAGGGGCTGGACGCTCATGTCGGCGAGCGCGGCGTGAAGCTGTCGGGCGGCCAGAGGCAACGCATCGCCATCGCGCGTGTTATGCTGAAGGATGCACCGATTCTCATCCTCGACGAGGCGACCTCCGCGCTCGACTCCGAGGTCGAATCCGCCATTCAGGAGAACCTTTACAGGCTCATGCACGGCAAGACCGTCATCGCCATCGCTCACCGGCTTTCAACCATCGCGGCGATGGACCGGCTGATCGTGATGGACAAAGGGCGGGTCATCGAGGATGGAACGCATGACGAGCTCATTGGCGCGGATGGCCTTTACGCGCAGCTCTGGCAACGTCAGTCAGGTGGTTTCCTGGTCGATGACGGCCAGCACGAACCCGCCGCCCGCATGAATCTCGAACTTGGAGAAGAGCCGGCCGAATGATCGAGACATGCCCCGCCGAACGGCAATTTTTCGGCGCTGAGCCGGCGAGACGCCCGCGATGATGAAGGCCGTCTACAACTGGTTCGAAGCGAGGGTCGACCCTTTTCGGGAGCCTGCGAGGCTGAGGCCGCCGGCGACTGTCGGCGGCTTCCTCTGGCACTATGTGGGCCAGGCGAAGTTCGCCTTCTTCGCCATGATGCTCATCGGCGGCGTGGCGCCGCTTGTGGAAGCGGGCCTCTTCTACTTCGTCGGGCGGCTGGTCGATATACTCGATCAGCTTCCTGCGGAGCGAAGCTGGACGGCGTTGTGGGATGCGGCCGGCGGAGAACTGCTTTTCATGATCGCCGTGGTTCTGGTCGGCCGCACCATTGTGGTCAGTCTTTCCGCGCTGCTCGATGAGCAGACTATCACGCCGGGCTTTTACAATCTGGTGCGCTGGCAGGCGCACCGGCATGTCTCGCGCCAGTCCTATTCGTTCTTCCAGAACGACTTCGCTGGCCGCATCGCCACCAAGGTGTGGCAGGCGGGGCAGGCCACCGGCGATCTCATGGAGAGCTTCATCGAGGTCGTGTGGTTCATGGTCGTCTATACGATCACGACGCTGGCGCTGGTCGCCGGTCTCGACTGGCGGCTGGCTGCGCTGGTGGTGCTGTGGATCGTCGCCTTCGGCTGGCTGGCGCGCATCTATCTGCCGGAAATCCGCGTCCATGCGGAGGCGACGGCGGAGGCCGGCTCGATGATCAATGGCCGCATTGTCGATTCCTATTCCAATGTGCAGACGCTGAAGCTGTTCGCCGCGGATGGCGACGACCGCTATCTGCGCAGCGGTTTCGACATTTATCTTGGGGCGCTGCGGCCCTTCACGCGGCGGCTCACGGGCGTGCGCATGGCGCTGACGGCGCTGTCCGGCGTCATGATCACGCTGATCGCATGCTTTGCCGTCTATCTGTGGGTGGAGGGCGCCATCACCGTCGGCGCGGTCGCTTTCACCCTGTCGCTGGTGCTGCGCCTCAATATGCTGCTTGGCCGGCTGATGATGCAGCTCAACGGCATACTGCGGAATCTCGGCGTGCTGGAGAACTCCAAGGAACTGATCTCGCAACCTCTGGGGCTGGTCGATGCGCCTGATGCGCAGGAACTTGTCGTCACGGGCGGCGGGATCGAGGTGCGCGACCTCACCTTCCATTATGGCCAGAAGAAGGGCGTTCTGGACGGCATCGATCTGGTCGTGCGCCCCGGTGAGAAGATCGGGTTGATTGGTCCATCGGGCGCGGGCAAGACCACGCTCGTGAACCTCATCCTGCGCCTTTACGACACCGAGGGCGGGTCGATCCTCATCGACGGGCAGGACATACGCACCGTGACGCAAAACTCGCTGCGCGCCAATATTGGCGTCGTCAGCCAGGAGACGGCGCTGTTCCATCGTTCGCTGCGTGACAACATCAGGCTGGGCGCGCCTGATGCGACGGATCAGGAAGTGATCGCGGCGGCGAAGAAGGCGGAGGCGCATGAGTTCATCATGGCGTTGCGCGACAACCGCGGCCGCAAAGGCTATGACGCTTTTGTCGGTGAGCGCGGCGTCAAGCTCTCCGGCGGGCAGCGCCAGCGCGTGGCGATCTCGCGGGTCTTCCTCAAGGACGCGCCGATTCTCATCCTCGATGAGGCGACTTCAGCCCTCGATTCGGATGTGGAGGCGGCGATCCAGGAAAATCTCCACAGGCTGATGGAGAACAAGACGGTCATCGCCATCGCGCACCGGTTGTCCACCATCGCAGCGCTCGACCGTCTGGTCGTGCTCGATCATGGCCGCATCGTGGAGGAGGGCACGCACGATGAACTGGTGGCGCTGGACGGGCTCTATGCAAGGCTCTGGAAGCGGCAATCCGGCGGTTTCCTGTTCAATGAAGAAAGCCCTCTGGAAGAGACGCGCCCGGCCTGAAAGATGCGTGGAGGCTGCATCTGGCGCTTACGGCGGAAGAGCTAAAAGGCGGAAAAAACCGGCATTTTTCACTGACCGCGACAATCTGCCCATCTTCATGTTGCGGTCTGGACAAGTGATGGCTTCGCGCATAAACCGAAGTCAAAATGCCGGAGGAGTTCGCTAGCCTGTCGCCATGCGTAAAAGGCTGGTGTTTGAGCGGAAAAGGCTCGATCTTTCGGCGCGAATGAGGCGAAAGGATCAGTCACCCGTGAGCGAAACCGATATTGAAAATCCAGCCCGGCGAGATTTTCTGTACATCGCCACCGGCATGGCCGGCGTTGTTGGCGCGGGTGCTGTGGCCTGGCCGTTCATCGATCAGATGCGCCCCGATGCTTCTACCCGCGCGCTGTCGTCGGTCGAAGTTGACGTCGCGGCGCTGGAGCCGGGCATGTCGCTGACGGTCAAGTGGCGCGGCAAGCCTGTTTTCGTGCGCAACCGCACTCCTCAGGAAATCGAGGCGGCCCAGGCGGTCAAGCTCGACGAGCTGAAGGACCCGCTGGCCCGCAACGCCAACATCGCTTCCGACGCGCCTGCCTCCGACGTCGACCGTTCGGCTGGCGAGGGCAAGGAAAACTGGCTGGTCATGGTTGGCGTCTGCACCCATCTCGGCTGCATTCCGCTCGGCCAGCAGGGCGACTTCGGCGGCTGGTTCTGTCCGTGCCATGGTTCGCATTACGACACGGCCGGCCGCATCCGCAAAGGCCCGGCGCCCGAGAACATGACCGTGCCGGTCTTCGAGTTCATTTCCGACACCAAGATCCGCATCGGCTGAGGCAGGGGACAATTCGATGAGCGAGGGACACTCCACCTATACGCCGACGACCGGCCTTGGCCGCTGGTTCGACGCGCGCATGCCGCTGCCGCGGCTTGTCTATGACAGCTTCATTGCCTATCCGGTGCCGCGCAATCTGAACTACATGTGGACGTTCGGCGGCATCCTTTCGATCATGCTGGTCTTGCAGATCCTCACCGGTATCGTGCTGGCCATGCATTACGCCTCCGACACGGGCATCGCGTTTGCTTCCGTCGAGAAGATCATGCGTGACGTGAATTCAGGCTGGCTGCTGCGCTACATGCACGCCAACGGCGCGTCGTTCTTCTTCGTCGCCGTCTACCTGCATATCATGCGCGGGCTCTATTACGGTTCCTACAAGGCGCCGCGCGAGCTGCTGTGGATTCTCGGCTGCATCATCTACCTGCTGATGATGGCGACTGGCTTTATGGGCTACGTTCTGCCCTGGGGGCAGATGTCCTTCTGGGGCGCGACTGTCATCACCGGCTTCTTCACCGCCATCCCGCTGGTGGGCAACTGGGTTCAGGAACTGCTGCTGGGCGGCTTCGCCGTCGACAACCCGACGCTGAACCGCTTCTTCGCGCTGCACTATCTGCTGCCGTTCATGATCGCCGGCGTGGTCGTGCTGCACGTCTGGGCCCTGCACGTCACCGGCCAGAACAACCCGACCGGCATCGAGGTGAAGTCGAAGACCGACACGGTCGCCTTCACGCCCTATGCGACCATCAAGGACGCGCTGGGCATGATCGTGTTCCTGATGGTCTTCGCCTACTTCATCTTCTACATGCCGAACTATCTCGGCCACCCCGACAACTACATTCAGGCCGACCCGCTGAAGACGCCCGCCCACATCGTTCCGGAATGGTACTTCCTGCCGTTCTACGCGATCCTGCGCGCCATCACCTTCAACATCGGCCCGATCGACTCCAAGCTGGGCGGCGTCCTGGCCATGTTCGGCGCGATCGCGGTGCTGTTCGTGGTGCCGTGGCTCGACACGTCGAAGGTCCGTTCGGCGGTCTATCGCCCTTGGTACAGGCTGTTTTTCTGGATTTTCCTGATCGACTGCATCTTCCTTGGCTGGCTGGGATCGCGCCCGGCGGAGGGTTCCTATGTGATCATGGCGCAGATCGCGACGCTCTACTACTTCGCGTTCTTCATCGTGATCATGCCGGTGCTGGGCCTGATCGAGACACCGAGGCGTCTGCCGAACTCGATCACCGAGGCGGTTCTGGAAAAGAACAAGGCTGGTGGCGCAGTTCACCCTGAAGGCGCTGCCGCGTCTGCGGAAATCCGAGGCTGAGCGAAGAGTCTTTCGAGAGGAATTTGAGTATGAAGAAGATTCTCGCTTCTCTGGCGGCCATAGGCTTCGTGATGGCTGCAGGTGCAGCCATCGCCCAGGACGATGAGCACAACGCGGCTGAACCGACGCATTTCCCCATCCACAAGCCCAAGCAGGTGGAATGGAGCTTCGCCGGTCCGTTCGGCACCTACGACAAGGCGCAACTCCAGCGCGGCCTCAAGGTCTACAAGGAGGTGTGCGCGGCATGCCACTCCATGGATCTGGTGGCGTTCCGCACGCTTGAGGATCTCGGCTATTCGGAAGCGCAGGTGAAGGCCTTCGCCGCCGAGTACACCATTGAGGATGGCCCGAATGACGACGGCGACATGTTCGAGCGTCCGGGCCTGCCGTCCGACTACTTTACGCCGCCGTTCCCGAACCATCAGGCGGCTGCGGCGTCGAATGGCGGCGCGGCTCCCCCGGACTTCTCGCTGATCGCCAAGGCGCGTGGCGTCGAGCGCGGGTTCCCGACCTTCGTTTTCGACATCTTCACGCAGTATGCGGAGAACGGGCCGGACTACATCTATTCGCTGCTGACCGGCTATGAAGAAGAGCCGCCGGCCGGCATGGAGATCGCCGAGGGCACGCATTACAATCCCTATTTCATCGGCGGCAAGTCGCTGGCCATGGCCGCGCCGCTGTCCGACGATCAGGTGACCTATGACGATGGTGCGCCGCAGACCGTCGACCAGTATTCACGCGACGTGTCCGCCTTCCTGATGTGGGCCGCTGAGCCGCATCTTGAGGATCGCAAGAAGACCGGTTTCCGGGTCATGGTCTTCCTCGTCCTGTTCGCGGGTCTGATGTACGCCACCAAGCGCAGGGTGTGGGCCAGCGTCCCGCACTGATCTGCCGGTATCTGGTGCACCGAAAGGAAAAGGGCGCTTGATCGGCGCCCTTTTCTTTTGTGCCGCAAGACGCCAAACTAAAGCATGTCTGCCGAAAGTGGGGACCGGTTTCGGGCCGAAGGCATGGGTAAAAGCAAGAATCTGAAGCGAATGTAGCGAATCTGGAAGATCGCGAAACGCTGCAGCACGCAACTGGAAACCGCACATGACCGATTCCGCCGAAGACCGGCTCCTTTCCTCCATCCGCACCATTCCCGATTATCCGAAGCCCGGCGTCCAGTTTCGCGACATCACCACGCTTCTGGGGGACGCCAACGCCTTCGCCACGGCCGTAGAAGGACTGGCGCAGCCTTTCATCGGCACAGGCATCGACAAGATTGCCGGGATAGAGGCGCGCGGCTTCATCCTCGGTGGTGCGGTTGCGCACCGGCTTTGCGCAGGCTTCGTGCCGATCCGCAAGAGGGGTAAGCTGCCGCATGACATCGTCCGGGTGGCGTACAGTCTCGAATACGGGCTGGATGAGATGGAGATGCACCGCGATGGCGTCAAACCCGGCGAGAAGGTCATATTGATCGATGATCTTATCGCCACGGGCGGCACAGCCGAAGCGGCGGTAAAGCTGCTCGGTCAGATCGGCGCGGACATAGTGGCCGCCTGTTTCGTCATCGATCTGCCGGACCTTGGCGGTCGCCGCAAGCTGGAGGCGCTGGGGGTTCCTGTCCGCACGCTGATCGCGTTCGAAGGCGAGTAAATCTCCGAAGCATAAAAGCCGAGGTTTGCGGCCTGATGCGGACCCAGCGTCGACCCGATCCTTCCGGTTCCGGGACAGGCGTCCTCATGCCTGCTCTTCTGCGACCCTCACCAGCAAAGCGTTCTCGAACTCGAAGACCCTGACGCCCCCGTCGCTGAAAGCCTCGCCTTTCACATCGAGCAGTATCCAGCCCGGCCTCGAGGCGAGCGGGCGATGCCTGAGGTCGGTGCGGGCGAAGGTGATTGTCTTGCCGGCATAGACAGGCTTCAGCCATTTCAGGTTACGGAAGCCGGGGGAGGGCCCGAATTCAGGCGCGGGCCCATCACCCTTCCAGTTCATCACAGCGGTCTTCCGGTCAATCGCGTTGAAGCGCATCCACATGGACGCCGTATGCCAACCCGAGGCGCACAGCCCACCCAGCACGCTGTCGCGCGCAGCCTCTTCATCCATATGGAAGGGTTGCGGGTCGAATTTCGCCGCGAACGCCTTGATCTCTTCCGCCTGGAAGGTGTGGGCTCCGAGTGTCCGGCTGACGCCGATGTCGAAAAATTCATTCAGGTTCACTGAGCGGCCTCCCGACGCAGAAACATCCCGGTGTTCTGCAACTCGAAGACGCTTTCGCCGCGCTGGTTCATCATCTCCGTGCGTATGCTGACCAACCCGAGGTCCGGCCGGGAAGACGACAGCCGTTTGCTCAGTATCCTGGAGCGGGCGCTCAAGGTGTCGCCGGCCAGCACCGGTTTCTTCCATTTGACCTGATCGATGCCGGGCGAGCCCTGCGAGGTCGAGTCGAGCAGAAAGGCGTCGCACATCAGGCGCATGAAGATGCAGCATGTGTGCCAGCCGGACGCAGCGAGCCCACCCAGCACGCTCGCCTTGCCTGCGTCCTCGTCGAGATGCATGGGTTGGGGGTCGAATTCCAGGGCAAACTCGATGATCTCTGCGGCCGTCACCACCCTGGAGCCGAGGTCGAGCAAAGCGCCGACCTCGAAATCCTCATAGGCCCATTTCTTCGCAGTCATCCATGGAATCCAGTTCAATCTTGTACGATTATCATGGCCGCTGACGGGTAGTTTCGCAAGCAGGTTTGATGGAGGTTGTCAGAGCAGGCCATCTGGCGGGCGCCTCAGGTGAGAACAGCGCGCAAAGGGGGTGTCCGCCGTTGTTGAAACCCGTCTGTGGGTGCTTGCCGATATCAGATCGCCCGCCTCGGACTACGGGGCGACGTGCGCTTTTCCTCTATTCCTTGATATCGACGGAGGTCACATTGTGTTTGGTCGATCGGCTGACTAAAGAAGCTCAATAGCAGGTCTGCTGCTTCCAGCAAGGATCGATACAGCGATGTCAGTCTCGGTTGACAATGCGCCAGCCAATACGATGTGGCCGGCTCTCACTGCCCTCGTGGCCGGGGCGCTTGCAATGGCGATATCCCCGATTCTGGTGCGGCTTTCCGATGTCGGTCCTTTCGCAAGCGCTTTCTACCGTGTGTTCCTGGCGCTGCCGTTTCTGTTTGCCTGGATGCGGATCGAACAGCGGCGCAGTAAAGCGGTCGTATCGAAAAAGCGGTTTTCGCCGGCGGTGATCGCAACCGGTCTTGCGTTCGCGGGCGATCTGTTTTTCTGGCATCTTGCAATTCTCAACACCACTATCGCCAACTCCACTTTCTTCGCCACCACTGCACCGCTTTGGGTCGGCCTACTTGGTTGGATCATGCTTGGACGCCGTGTCACCCCCTCGTCCGCCGTGGGCCTTGTCTTCTGTCTTGCCGGCGGCGGCGCGTTGATTTGGCGATCTTTCGAATTGTCGCCCGATCATCTGCTCGGTGATTTCTACGGGGCGCTCACCGGCCTGTTCTTCGGCATCTATTTCCTTACGGTGGAGCGGGCGCGGGAAACCGAGGGGGCGGCGTGGATCACCTTCCATATGACCGTCATCACGTCGGTCCTGCTTGCCATGGCGGCGGCGGGAGCCTGGATATTCTATGGCCAGCAGATGTTTCCGTCGAGCGCCACCGGCTGGCTGATACTGGTCTGTCTGGCTGCGATCAGCCATGTCGGAGGCCAGGGTCTGCTTTCCTATGCCCTGGGAACGCTGCCTTCGATGTTCTCGTCACTGGTGATCTTCATGGAAGCGCTGGTGGCGTCTGCGCTCGCGTGGCTCGTGCTTGGAGAAGCCATCACGCCACTTCAGGGGCTCGGCGGCCTCGCCATCCTGTTCGGCATCTGGCTGGCAAGGCCGCAGGCGCGTGCCCGCCGGAGCGGATAGGCAAAGTAAGCGGCTGAACCCGGCCGGGTCAGGTGTTGAACCTGAACAGCACCACGTCGCCGTCCTGAACCACATATTCCTTGCCCTCGTCGCGGGCCTTGCCGGCTTCCTTGGCCGGCACTTCGCCACCGAGCGTCACGAAGTCGTCATAGGCGATAGTCTGAGCCCGGATGAAACCGCGCTCGAAATCGGTGTGGATGACTCCGGCCGCCTGTGGGGCCTTGGTGCCGCGCTCGATGGTCCAGGCACGCGTTTCCTTCGGACCGGCGGTGAAATAGGTGATGAGGTGCAAAAGTTCGTAGCCGGCCCGGATCAGGCGGTCGAGGCCCGGTTCCTCCAACCCCATGGATGACAGGAACTCCTGCGCCTCCTCATCGGGCAACTGCGCCACTTCGGCCTCGATAGCTGCGGAAATGATGACCACGCGGGCGCCCTGCGCCTCGGCCATCTTCTCCACGGCCCTGGTGTGTTCGTTGCCGCCGGCCGCGTCGCTTTCGGCGACATTGCAGACATAGAGCACCGGATGCGAGGTCAGAAGGTTGAGGCCCCTGAGAATGCGCAAATCCTCGGCCGCGATGCCGTCAAGCAACACGCGGGTGGGTTTTCCGCCCTGCAACAGTTCCAGCGCCTTCTCCATCATCGGCAGGAGGGTGATGGACTCCTTGTCCTTGCCGGTGGCGCGCTTGCGGGTCTGCACGATGCGTCGTTCGAGGCTCTCCAGATCGGCGAGCATCAGTTCGGTCTCGACCGTTTCGGCGTCGGCCACCGGGTCGATGCGGCCCTCGACGTGGGTGATGTCGTCGTCCTCGAAGCAGCGCAGCACATGCACGATGGCGTCGACCTCGCGGATATTGGCGAGGAACTGGTTGCCGAGGCCTTCGCCCTTGGACGCGCCGCGCACCAGGCCGGCGATATCGACGAAAGAGATGCGGGTCGGAATGATTTCCCTGGATCCTGCCGCCGCCGCAATCTTCTTCAGGCGTGCGTCAGGAACCGCGACCTCGCCGGTGTTGGGCTCGATCGTGCAGAAAGGATAGTTGGCGGCCTGCGCGGCGGCCGTTCTGGTCAGCGCGTTGAAGAGCGTTGACTTGCCGACATTGGGCAGGCCGACGATGCCGCATTTGAAACCCATGATTTCCTGATCCTGTCCTGCTAGGGGAGTATTCCCGGCTATGGTCGATGCGGCGGCCGGTCGTCAAGGCCGTACGGGTTATTCCTTGCCCAGCAACTTCTTGAGCATGGCGGCCATCGGCCCATCTTCCGGAATCTTGATGTTTGGCGCTTGGGTGCGCGCCTGCGTGATATGGCTCTGGGCCTTGGGCGTCGTTTTCTTCGGGGGAGGCGTATCTTCCTCGCCGGCCGGCTGCAGCCTGTCGCGCAGCGTCAGCGTCACCCGGTTCATGAACGAATTATCGTCGCCCCTGGCGATCAGGCCGGCATTGCTCCCGATCGCGTCGATCAGCACGTCCAGCCATTCACGGTCGCTTTTGGAGAAATCTCCAAGCACATGGCCGTGCACCATCTCCCTGACGCCGGGATGGCCGACGCCGATGCGCACGCGGCGGTAGTCCTTGCCAATATGCTGGTCGAGAGAGCGGATGCCATTGTGGCCGCCGGCCCCGCCACCCTTCTTCACGCGCACCTTGCCGGGTTCGAGGTCGATCTCGTCGTAGAAAACGGTGACCGCGGATGGATCCAGCTTGTAGAAGCGGAGCGCTTCGCCGACGGACTGGCCGGAGAGGTTCATGAAGGTCTGGGGTTTGACCAGAAGGACCTTCTCGCCTTCGAGCCGGCCTTCAGCGATCTCGGCCTGGAACTTGCGCGCCCAGGGCGAAAAGGAATGGCGGCGGGCAATCGCGTCCGCCGCCATGAAGCCGACATTGTGCCGGTTGTTCGCATATTTCGCGCCCGGATTGCCGAGGCCCACAAAGAGCAGCATCGTCAGCCTCCGGGCGTTGAGAATTATTTCTCTTCGCCGTCCGCAGCCTCTTCGCCATCGGCCTCGGACTTGGCGGCGGCGGAGCCGGCGACGGTCGCCACGGTGAAGTCGCGATCGGCGATGACTGGCGTGATGCCTTCCGGCACGGCGATCTTGGAGATGTGGATCACATCGCCAATCTCGACGCCTTCCAGATCGACGACGATGGAGTCCGGAATCTTGTCGGCCGGGCAGAGGAATTCGACCTCGTGACGCACGACGTTCAGAACGCCGCCGCGCTTGAGACCCGGAGATTTCTCTTCGTTGATGAACTGCACGGGAATGTTGACGTTGACTTCCGTCTTGGCGCTGACACGCAGGAAGTCGACATGCAGCGGGAAATCGCGGATCGGATCGAGCTGGTAGTCCTTCGGCAGAACGCGAATCTTCTTGCCATCGACGTCAATCGTCGCAACGGTGGTCCTGAAGCCGCCGCCATGGATCTTGTAGAAGATGTCCTTGTACGACACGGCGATGGCCAGGGGAGGCTGCTTGTCGCCATAGACGACTGCGGGAATCTTGCCTTCGCGGCGAATGGCACGGGCGGACCCCTTACCGACCCTGTCGCGCGCTTCGGCCTTGAGCTCGTAGCTGGTGCTCATGGCATTTCCTTTCATAGTGTGCGGAGCGTCTGCGGCGAAAATATTCCGGGCGCAAACGTGGAAGACGCCTGTCCCGAAACACGACCCTCCTGCATGGCAGGGGATAGTGTTACGGGAAGGCGGGCTTCGACCGCGTTGCCTCCAAGGGTGTCTACGCGGCTGGCGGCTCTATAGCGGAAGGGACTTTTACGCGCAAGACCACGGGCGAAAACGCCGCGGTCTTGCGCGTCGATTTCAAGCCTGAATTGCCCGGGCCTGCTTCATGTTGGGCAGAAACACGGTGAGAAGCCCGAGCAGCGGCAGGAAGGAGCAGGCGCGGTACACATATTCGATACCCCTGGCGTCCGCGACCACACCCAGAATCGCCGCCGCGATGCCGCCCATGCCGAAGGCGAAGCCGAAGAAGATGCCGGCGATCATACCGACCCGTCCGGGCACAAGCTCCTGCGCGAATACGACGATGTTGGAGAAGGCGGACGACATGATCAGGCCAATCACGATCGTGAGCACGATCGTCCATTCGTAATTCGCGTAGGGCAACGCCAGCGTGAAGGGGATGGCGCCGACGATAGAGAACCATATCATCGCCTTCTGGCCGAAACGGTCGCCGAAGGGGCCGCCGAGCAGGATGCCGAGTGCGCAGGCGCCGAGGAAGGCGAACAGCAGGATTTGCGACATCTGCACGGATACGCCGAATTTCTCGATGACGTAGAAGGTGTAATAGCTGGAAATGCCGGCCATGTAGGCGTTTTTCGACAGCACCAGAATGGTCAGGACGACAAGCGCCCAGATAACCCGCTTGCGCGGCAGCTTCAGAATGGCTGCGGCCGAATTCGTCCCTGTCGCGATCCTTGCCTGCAACCGCTTGTACCAGTTGCCGACCTGGTAGAGGACGACGATGCCGAGCAGCGAACCGGCCGCAAACCAGGCAACGCTCGTCTGGCCATACGGGACCACGATGAAAGCCGCCAGAAGCGGTCCTATCGCCTGACCGGCGTTGCCGCCGACCTGAAACAGCGATTGCGCCATTCCATGACGCCCGCCCGAGGCGAGACGGGCGATGCGCGAGGATTCCGGGTGGAATATCGAGGAGCCGATGCCGATCAGCGAAGCCCCGATGAGCAGCACCCAGTAGTGGCCCGCATAGGCGACGACAAGCAGGCCGATCAGCGAGGCGGTCATGCCCATCGGCAGCGAAAATGGCATTGGCTTCCTGTCGGTGATCATGCCGACCACAGGTTGCAACAGCGAAGCCGTGAGCTGGAAGGTGAAGGTCAGCAGTCCGATCTGCCAGAAGTCGAGGCCGTAATTGTCTTTCAGCAGCGGATAGATCGCCGAAAGCAGCGACTGCATGATGTCGTTGATGCCATGGCAAAGGCTTACGGCCAGGATCACGGTGAAAGCCGTGCTGGTCGCGGGGACGCTCTGGGCGGGCATGGCGGTGTCGGTCACTTCAGGCTCCCTGAAATCGGGAATATATAGGATCAAGCTGGGCTTATAGTCCGGTTGCAAAGCGTTTTCTTTCGTGGTTTGGTCCATCACTTTCGCAAGTGGGCCAATTCCAATGGCAAGCAGATACATGGTTTCGGCTGATCAGGGCGCCGATCTCTTTGAGATGCACTCTCGCCGGCTGAAATGGCTGGAGCAGGCGAGCGATCAGATCCTCGCCTTGCCGTGCGACTATCCTGACGGCTACCGGGTGCCCGATCATGAACACAGCCGGGCCCAGTTGCTGCACGCCATTCACGGCGTCGTGCTGATCAAGACCCGCTTCGGGCGATGGATCGTGCCGCCCGACCATGCCATGTGGATACCGGCCGGCATTGTTCACTCGGTCGAGATGCTGGGCGACGTCAGCATGCGTTCGGTCTATGTGGTTCCGGAGGCGATTGAGGGATTGCCAGCCCGCTTGCGCGTTGTCGCAGTCAGCGATCTCATGCGCAGCCTGATCGTTGAAGCGGTGAAACTGCCTGTCAAGGCAGAGCCATCGGAACGTGCGTTATTGGTCCTGAACCTTATCCTTCACGAAATTCCACGCCTGCCGGAGCGTCCGCTCGGGCTGCCGTTTCCCTCCGATGCGCGCATTGCGTCGCTGTGCCGACGATTTCTCGCCGAACCTTCACCGCATACGACGATTGACGACTGGGCGGCGTGGCTGGGCATGAGCAGGCGCTCGTTCACGCGCACCTTCCATCGCGAGATGGGTCTTTCGCTTTCGACATGGCGCCAGCAGGCATTGCTGTTTGCGGCGCTGCCGAGGCTGGCCGATGGCGAGCCGGTCACCAGCGTCGCCCTCGATCTCGGCTATGACAGCGTGCCGGCCTTCACCACCATGTTCAGGCGCATGCTGGGGGCGTCGCCGCGCAGCTATCTGCGTCGGTCGGGCGAAGCCGACAGGTCACTGCTCCGTGGCCGGCCGGAAGAGGGTGAACCGGCTATCCCTTCTTGAAACGAATGCGGTTGTTGAAGGGGCCGGCGGTCTCGAACTCCAGCCGCGTCTCTTCGTCTCCCGACCGGGTTCGATGCAGCGATGTTCGCGGCTCCGGCGCTACGACAGCCCGCTTTTCCACGTTCTGTCGAAGGTTAGTTCGCAGTGTCGCGGTTATGAGGTGAGCGGATCATGCGCCGCAACGTGTCGTCATGGCGAAGGAAATGATGCTGCAAAGCCGCCAGGGCGTGGCCGATCACCAGCAGACCCGCCCCATAAGCCAGCACGGCATGGATGCGCGACCAGAACGCTTCCGCCGCATCCGACGCCGCCAGCGGCAAATTTGGCACGACGACCAGATTGAAGACATAGCTGGGTATCGCCAGCGGAGAGGCCGACACCACGGCCCAGCCCGCCAGCGGAATCAGGACAGTCAGCACGAGCAACAGCCGATGGACAGCCGAGGCCGCCAGTCTTTCCAGTCGTCGTGTTCGTGGAAGCGGGGACGGCCTGATGCTGACGATCCACCAGAAGAGCCTGAGCAGCGCAAGCATCAGGATGAGGAAACCAAGCGACTTATGCCATTGGTAGAGCTGGAATTGCAGCGCGGGGTCACGGGCGGCGGCCTGAGTCAGGAAGCCCAGCGGCAACTGGCAGGCGAAAAGCAGTGCGATCAGCCAATGCAGAATCCGCGCCGTCAGTCCGTAGCCATCATGCGTGTTGCGCCACATGGATATTCCCCAGCGCCGCGGGCGCTTCAGCTCAATTGCCTGTAGGCGCGCACAGCGATCTCATGAAGCCGCTCGCGGGGCAGGTCGCCAACCAGCGCGCAGCCCACCGTCTCCTCCGTCCAGGCAAAGGACTCCAGGGCTCCGGTGGCGACGTGGCGCAGGGAGGTTTCCCTGCCGTTCTGCATCGGCACGATATAGAGCGTGACGCGCCGGCCGCCGTCGTCCTCATACATGAATTGCGCGGCAGCGCCCCCACTGGCCGGCAGCAGTCGTCCGCCTACCAGCGACAGACCGTCAGCGCGCAGGTTCGGAATGACGAGCGGGCGGTCGAGCCGTTTCGACAGCCATGTGGCCAAATGGGCTTCCTGGTCGCCGCGGACCTCCACCGGGTGGAGGACCTCGCGCGTATAGAGGCTGTGCGCGGCAAAGGCCTCGTTCACCAGCGAACTGCTGGCGAGCGGGCCTTGCGTCACGTCGCGCAGGAACCATCCCGCCATGACGCCCGCCGTCGCAAGGAGGATCGCGGCGGCGGCCATGCGCCAGCGACCGTAGGTCTGCCGTTTCATCCTTTGCGCGATGTGATGCGCGGAAAGCCGGGGCGGCGGCGTTTCGCGCCCGATATGGCTATAGAGTTCGTGCAGCGTATCACTTTGCCTTTTCCAATAGCCGACGTCATCGGCAAGGACCGGGTTGGCGACCAGATGGCGTTCAACTTCGGCGCGGCGGCCTGCGTCCAGAAGTCCGTCGGCATAGGCATGAAGGTCGCTGTCGGTGATCGGGCTGTTGTCGCCGGTCATTTCAATGTCCTCAATTTCGGCCCGCCTTCCTCCGTAAGGCTTCGTAGCGCCGTGCGCGCCCTTCCCAGCCGGGACATCAGCGTTCCGACCGGTATTTTCAGAATTGCCGCCGCTTCGGTATAGCTGAAGCCTTCGAGGGCGACTAAAAGCAGCGCCTCGCGCTGCTCGACCGGCAGTTGCTGCATTGCCCGCGCCGTTTCGGCCAGGGCCAGCCGACCGGGCGAGGAGCTTGGCGCTTGCGGCTCCACCATAAGGTCACCGATCGGCAGGCTTTGAGGGATACGACGCCTGTGCCGCAAATCGTTACGGTGAATGTTCAACAGGATGCGGAACAGCCATGCCCGGAGCGGCCCGGTCGGCCGCCACAGACTGCTTTTGCGGATCGCCCGCTCAAGGCAATCCTGAACCAGGTCGTCGGCCAGATCGGCATCGTGGGTAAGGGCGCGTGCGTAGCGCCGCAGCGCCGGCACGCAGTCTTCGACCTGATCCAGGAATTGCGACATGCGTCCTAGTCTTTCACCACATGCCAGACGCCGCCGACGCCGTCTCCCGTCACATCGCCCGGCGCCTTGTCCGCCTGCCACAGATAGAGCGGTTTGCCATTATGCGCCCATTGCCTGGAACCGTCCTTGCGGGTCACCAGCGTGAAGGGCGCTTCGGCGGTGGCGGAGGCCCCGGCCATCAGGGGCGGCCATTTCACGGCGCAGTCATCGTAGCAGTTCGAGGTGTTTTCCGCATCCTTGTCGAAGGTGTAGAGCGTCATGCCTTTGCCATCGGTCAGGACCTCGCCCTTGCTGGTTTCCATGGTCTTGATCGCGCCATCGGCATAGTCCTCGGCCTGGGCGGCGAGTGGAAGACCGAGTGCGATAGTTGCGATGACGAGAAGTTTTGAAGTTGCCGACATGGTGCTTTCCTCCTGATTGTCTGCTCGCGAAGATGCCGCCCGCATGAAGATCAACACTGGCTGGAAGGCTTTAATCCCGACGCGGCCGGATATTTTCCGCAATCACCTGCGTCCTTCGACGGTCATGTCGAATTTCACGACATTAGAATAGATGGGCGTTCCGACGTCCATGCCATAAGGAGAACGCAACACCTCGCCGGTGACGTGGAAGGAGACGCCGCGCCCCTGCTGACGCAGCAGCGCCACGTTGAAGTTTTCCCGACGAGTTACGCCTCTGGCCGAAAGCATGCCTTCGACCACGGCGCTGCGCGGCCCGGTCTGTGTGACCCTGATCGACCTGAAGGTGATGGCCGGGTGATTGTCCACGTCGAATACGGCCGACGAGCGCAGGAAGCTGGTGATGCGGGGCTGACCGGCCTGCACGCTGGCGGGGCGCAGGGTGAAAGACACCGCCGAGCGGGAGACGCGCGCGGCGTCGATGATGAAAGTGCCAGAGAATTGCCGGAACTGGCCTTCTATGCCGCCGCCGCCGATCTGGCCGACGCTGAAGACGATGCGCGACGAGGGGGCTATCGCATAGCGGCCGCCCGCACTGGACAGGCTTTCGCCAAACGAAGGTGAAGAGACCAGCGCCAGGACGCTCGCCAGCAGTATGGTCCGGACCATGATGACCTCCCGGTGCCGAAGCTCTGTTGGCGACAACACCGGTGGCGGGGTTTTAATCCGGGGATTCTGGCGGAAACGTCAGGGCATTTCCACTTTTCGCGAATTGCGAAGGCATGCCCTGGCTGGAATCGCTTTAGTCGAACAGGCTGGAAACCGACTGCTCGGAGGCAGTGCGCGAAATCGCTTCGCCGAGGAGATCGGCAATGGTGATGGTGCGGATGTTATGGGCGTCGAGCGCGGTCTGCGTCGGCTGGATGGAATCGGTGATCACCAGTTCCTGCAACTGCGAGCCGGCGATGCGCGCCGCCGCGGCGCCTGAAAGCACGCCATGAGTGATGTAGGCGGTGACACTGGTGGCGCCCTTTTCCAGCAGGGCGTCGGCGGCGTTGCAAAGCGTGCCACCGGAATCGACGATGTCGTCGATCAGCAGGCAATCCTTGCCGCGCACGTCGCCGATGACGTTCATGACTTCCGATTCGCCGGGACGCTCGCGGCGCTTGTCGACGATGGCGAGCTGGGCGTCGAGGCGCTTGGCGAGCGCGCGAGCGCGGACCACGCCGCCGGTGTCGGGTGACACAACCATGACGTTGTTGAGCTGCTTGTACTTGGCCTTCACGTCACGCGCCATCACCGGGACCGAAAACAGGTTATCGGTCGGGATGTCGAAAAAGCCCTGGATCTGGCCGGCATGGAGATCGAGCGTCAGCACCCGGGACGCGCCGGCGCGGGTGATCATGTTGGCCACCAGCTTGGCCGAGATCGGCGTGCGGCCAGAGGCCCGCCGATCCTGCCGCGCATAACCGAAATAGGGGATGACCGCCGTGATGCGGCGCGCCGAGGAGCGCATGAAGGCGTCGATCATGATGAGCAGTTCCATCAGGTGATCGTTTGTCGGATAGGAGGTGGACTGGAGAATGAACACATCCTCCCCGCGCACGTTTTCCTGAATTTCGACGAAAATTTCCTCATCGGCAAAACGGCGCACGCTGGCCTTGCCGAGGGGGATGTTCAGATAGCGGGCGACCGCTTCGGCCAGCACCCTATTGGAATTGCCCGCGAAAAGTTTCATGTCTTGTCCCCGGAGAGAAATCTAGGGGGTTTTTAGCCGCCTTGGTCGGTATTGCAAGCGCCGGCAACCGGATTTCCGGCGCAATCCCAAGAAACAGCCCTTGCTGTGGCTTGCAGGACATGGGGGACGTCGGAGGCTAGCCCTGCTCCGTCGACGTCTGGAACCATCTGGAGAGCTGATCCATCGTCGTATCGGCGATCGCCCTGAGGGTGTCCGGCGCGACGCCGGGCCAGCCCTCCGCGCCATTCACCGCCTGCGCCTTCTGCTGGCCGGAGATTCGATGCAGGCGGCTGCCTGCCGGATCATAGATATCCCAGACATACACAACGGTAGCAGCGCCGTCCTCGTTCAGAACCGAGAAATAGCCTTTCAGCACATGGGTCGCGTTCTGGCCGGAACTGCCGGCAAGCGCCACGCCATGCTGGCGGGAGCGCTGTTGCAACTCTTCCATAAGAGGGCCGGCGGCTTCCAGCGACGCACCGACGATAGGGGCGACCTGAAGCCGAATCCGGCTGCTTCGCGCCGGTGGCTGTACAGTCGCGACCGACGAGGACGTGGTGTTTTCCGTCGATGAAGGCGGTGTTTCGGCCTGCTGGCCCGGCGCGGCGACGGCTGCCGGATCGAGCACGCTTGAACTGTTACAGGCCGACAAGGACAGCGCTGCGAACAGCACGGTCGACAACGATGCTCGGCTCATGCCCCTCAACACTCCACACGCCCGGGACTTCTTCCCGAACGGAATGTATCACTTCACGATCAAGTCGAGATCATGGCGCGAAAGCGGCCGGGCCTGGGATTCCGTGGTCAGATAGGTGCGACCCAGCGTCATCGCCGTCTCGGTTTCGGAGTCCATGATTATCATGTGGGCGAACAGGGTCATGTTCGGCGCAATAGGCTCGGGATTGCCCTGATAGAACATCGGCATGTCCATCCACGATGGCGAAAAGCGTGCGCCCACCGAATAGCCGCAGGCGTTCAGCCTGTGTTTGGTCAGGCCGTGCGCTTCCATGGCGCGGGCGTGAGCGTCGAAGACATCACCGAAAGTATTGTCGGGCGTGAGTACTTTTTCCACAGCCAGAAGGGCGGCGAGGGCGGCGTCGTAAAGCTCCTGATGGCGTCTGGAGACCTTGCCGGTCAAAACGGTGCGCATCATCGGCGCGTGATAGTGATGGAAGACGCCGGCCCATTCCAGGGTTAGCTGGTCGTTCTTGTTGAGCTTGCGGCGGCCGGCCTTGTAGCGGCACAAAAGCGCGTCCGGGCCCGATCCGACGATGAATTCATTGGCTGGATAGTCGCCGCCGCCGGCCAGAATGGTCCCCTGCATGGCGGCCAGTATCGCGGCCTCGTCGCCGCCTTGCCGGATGAGGGGCAGGGCGGCGTCCAGCGCATCGTCGGTCAAGGCAGCGGCTTTCTCCACCTTGACGATCTCCGCCGGGCTCTTGAACAGGCGCAGCCTTCCCACAATTCCGGACGCATCGGAAATCTGGCCGAAGGTCTGCAACTGTTCGTCCAGCCTGCGTCCGTTCAGTGCAGTCAGGCCGTGCGTATCGTATTCGACGCCGATGCGAGCGCCCAGAAGATCCATCTCGTTCAGCAGATTGCGCAGATCGATGGCCGGGTTCGCACCTTCGCGATCGGTCCACAGCACGATGTTGTCGATGATGGAGGTGTGGCGCGCCTGCCGCAGATCGGCTGAACGCGTCAGCAACGTCATGGAGCCGTCGGCCCTCACCACCAGGCACTGGAAGAAGCAGAAGCCGAACGTGTCATGTCCGGTCAGCCAATACATGCTCTCCTGCGCGAACAGCAAAAGTGCGTCGAGCTTGCGCTCCGCCATCTCGATCATGAGCCGGTCGCGTCGGGCATCGAATTCGGAGCGTTCGAAATGCAGCGCCATGATGTTCACCCTTCGATAGCGATCGCCGAGACCTGCCGGCCATAGTCCGGCTCCCTGCGGTGAGTTGTGCGGCGATAGGAATAGAAAAACTCTTCTTCCGCATAGGTGCAGCGACCGAGCGCCTCGGCGGTCACACCGGCGTTGCGCAGGCGCTCCACCGTGTAACCGTTGAGGTCGAAGAGAAAATGGTGCGGTTTGCCGGAAGGCGTGAACCAGCTTTCGTTGGCGGCCTCGGCCGTGACGAAGCGTTCGCGAAATTCCGGACCAACCTCGTAGTTGCTGCTGCTGATCGAGGGCCCAAGCACGGCCACGATGCCGTCGCGCCGGGCGCCAAGGCTTTCCATCGCCGCAACCGTGTTCTCGATCACGCCCGTGAAGGCGCCTTTCCAGCCTGCATGGGCGGCTCCCACGACACCGGCCTGCGCATCGGCGAACAGGATAGGGCCGCAATCGGCGGTCGCTGCGCCCACTGCTATGCCGGGCCGATCGGTGACGATGGCGTCCGCCTTCGGTCGCTCGTCAGGAAAAGGCTGGCGGGCGACGATCACATCAGGCGAATGAATTTGGTGCACGGTAAGAAAATGATCGGGCGCAACGCCCATCCACTCTGCAACGCGGCGTCGATTCTCCGTCACCAGAGTCTGGTCGTCCTGCGAGCCCGTGCCGATGTTGAGGCCGCGGTAGATGCCTTCCGACACGCCGCCGGTGCGGGTGAAATAGCCGTGCCGTATGCCGTTTACCCCGGCTTTTTCCAGCAGTGGAGAGCGGATCGGTTCCGGCTTTTGCTGATTCGACATTGGGGCTTTGTTGTCTCCGCAGAGCGTTTCGTCAAGCGGGGACTGTGTGCGAACCCGCAAGCGTGACAGCTTGTCAGAGTGGGGCGGGAGACCGTGAAAAGTCAATCACCCGAGGGAAAAGGCACATCTGACGCCGTCTTCGGCAGCATGGCCAGCACCTTGAACAGGTCACCCATCTGATCGGGGCCGGCCAGCCGCCCGACCTGCGACCTGATCGCTTCACGCCCGCCCTCATCGGCATGCGCGCCAAGCCGGCCGGCGCGTTCCACCAGTCCCATGGCAAGCAGGAAAGCGCCCTGGGTGGCGGTCGAGGTCTTCAGCCCCTGCGCGTTTGCGGCATCGGCAAGGGCGGCGAAGTCGACATGGGTGGTGAGGTCCGCCTCGCCGGGATGGGCCAGAACGTCGTCATAGGCGTGATCCTTCAACGCCTGCAAAGTGTCGCCGACACCGGGCTCCAGATAACCGTAATCGATGAACAGGCCGGCTCCGCCATGTGCCGAGATGTGCGCAGCGATATCCGCCATCAGCGCGGCGCGCGCAGGCGCAATCTCGACGATGTCGCCCTCCGACGCACTGTCGGCATCCGCGGGAAGAAGTGCAGTGTCCAGCGAGGCCGCTCCGGCGAAGAAAGCGAGATTGCCGGCCTCGTCCAGTCCGACCATACGTTCGCGCCATCCGGCGGCGGTGCGCACGAACTGGCGCACCGGAATGGCGTCGAACAGTTCGTTGCCGACGATGAGCAGCGGCGTGCCGGGCAGTGTGGCGATCGTTTCGCGCCATGCGATGCGCCCGGCCGTCGCGCCCAGCGTGTTGCGCTGGATCTCCACCAGTCTCGGACTGGTCTCGATGAGGGCGAAGCTTGCGTTTGCGAAAAAGGCGGGGTCAAGCCTTGACCACGTCCGCAGCATATCCTTCATCAGCGTGCCGCGCCCCGGCCCGATTTCCGCTATGGTGACCGGAAGCGGACGTCCATTGGCGACCCACGCCTGATGGAGCCAGACAGCAACCAGTTCCCCGAACATCTGACTGACTTCGGGGGCGGTGATAAAGTCGCCTTTCGTTCCGAACGGCTCGCGCGTCGTGTAATAGCCGTGTTCGGGATGGAGCAGGCAAAGCGCCATATATTCGTTGACCGGGATCGGGCCATCGGTCGCGATAAGCCGGACGAGACGCTCCCTGAGCGCGGTCATGCCTCAGCGGACCGGGGCAATGCTTTCGCCGTGGCCATCGCCCATACGCCGATCAGCACCATGGGAACGGACAGCACCATGCCCATGGTGAGCCAGTTGCCGGCGAGGTAGCCTAGATGGGCGTCGGGCTCGCGGAAGAACTCGACAAAGATGCGCGACAGGCCATAGCCGCAGATGAACGCGCCGGAGACGAAGCGCGGGGTCTTCAGCTTCAGGCGCGAATGAATGAGCAGGCGCAGGACCAAAAACAGCACCACACCTTCCAGCAGGCCTTCATAAAGCTGGCTCGGATGGCGAGGCAAAGGGCCGCCATTGGGAAACAGAACTGCCCACGGCATGTCCGAGACGCGGCCCCAGAGTTCGGAATTGATGAAGTTCGCCAGCCGTCCCAGCCCAAGCCCGACCGGGACGCCCGCCGCCACCACATCGAAAAGCGACCAGGGGTGGATGCCGCGCGAACGGGCAAAAAGAAGCATGGCGACGGTGGTGCCCAGAATGCCGCCATGGAAGGACATGCCACCCTGCCACAGCGCGAAGATGTCGGCCGGATTGGCGAGATAGCGGGCGAAATCGTAGAACAGCACATAGCCGATGCGCCCGCCCAGAACCACGCCCACCGCTGCCCACACCACGAAATCATCGATATCCTGCGGCTTCATCGGCAACGCCCCGTCCGCCCACAGGCGCGGATTCGAGACGAGTCGCTTGGCGTACCACCATGCGAAGACGATGCCGACTACATAGGCCAGGCCATACCAGTGGATGGCGAGCGGACCGATCTGCAAAATGACCGGATCGATCTCGGGAAAGGGCAGGGCGGCCATCGGCATCAGGCTGGCGAAGCTCAACGCGGTATCCTCGCGTGGTTGGGTTGGCGCGGACCATGATGCAGGGTTGGGTCATGGTCAAGACGGCGAAGGCCGGTGGCCGCCATTGTGCTGGTGCGGGTGCAGACGCACTTGCATTCAAGCCGTATCGCCACTACGTCAAATCGACCAAGTGAGGTGCTGCCATGTCAACCGGACCCAACCGCATTCTGGACGAATTCGCCAAGCTGATGACCGACGCCGCCGGCGCGGCGCAGGGCGTGCGGCGCGAGGTGGAAACCGCGTTCCGGGGGCAGGCGGAGCGTATCCTCAACTCCATGGACATCGTCCAGCGGGAAGAATTCGAGGCCGCGCGCGATATGGCGGTCAAGGCGCGTGAGGAAAACGCAAGGCTTTCCGCACGCATCGATGCGCTCGAGGCAAGAATTTCCGAGCTGGCCGCCGCCGCAGAGAAGTCAGCGCCTGCGTCTGCCCCCCGCGCAAAGAAATAATTTCAGAAAGTTTTCCACAAAGGGCGATTCTGGAAAAGCTCTTTGTCATGAATCGCTTACGCGCCGGCGGTGAATCCGGCGTCGGGCGACTGTCCACATGCGAATGACTCTTTGCCGAAAATTGGGCTGGTCACGCGACTCCGGATCAATACACTGAATTTGTTGCATGATTCGTGAAGGCGAACATGCGCCGGGCGGTGGGGTCCGGTCATGGGTTGTTGTTGCGTCGAGCAGTCCAGGCCGTCCGAGTTCAAAAATAACAAGGTTCGTCTGGGAGTGTTCGCCATGGAGAGAGTGGCGGCGTTCTCGCGAACGACGGGAAGTATTAAATGGAACTCCTTGAACTCGAAATCTCGCGCGAAATTCATCCGGTGGATGTGATCGAGCAGGTCGCCCATAACAATGACTGGTCTTTCGAGCGGGCCGGCGACGACGAAATCTCCATCTCGGTTGCCGGGAGCTGGACCGAGTATCACGTCTCCTTCTCGTGGATGGAGGATTTCGAGGCCCTGCATCTGGCCTGCGCCTTCGATATCAAGGTGCCGGAAAACCGTGCGTTGGAGGTCATGCGCCTGCTGTCGCTGATCAACGAGCAGATGCTGTTCGGCCATTTCGATCTGTGGGAGCAGGAAGGCGCCATCATGTTCCGGCAGTCGTTGCTTCTTGCCGGCGGCGTCGAGCCCTCGAGCCAGCAGGTCGAGGTGCTTTTGTCCTCGGCGCTGGAGGCCTGTGAATGCTATTTTCAGGCGTTCCAGTTTGTCGTCTGGTCGGGGACTTCGGCGAAGGATGCGCTGGCGAGCGTCCTGTTCGAGACGCATGGCAACGCATAAGCGCTGGTGCAGAAATGAGTTCAGGTGCGGCGCATAAGCCCGAGATCACCTTTGCCGATTTCGACAAGGTCGACATCAGGACCGGCACCATCGTCGAGGCCGAGCCTTTTCCGGAAGCGCGCAAGCCGGCCTTCAAGCTGAAGATCGATTTCGGCCCGGATATCGGCGTCCGGAAATCCTCGGCCCAGATCACCCGCCACTACACACCCGAGGCTCTGGTCGGACGGCAGATTTTTGCAGTGGTGAATTTTCCGCCGCGTCAGATCGGCCCGTTCATGTCCGAGGTGCTGACGCTCGGTTTTTCCGACGGGAATGGCGATATCGTTCTGGGTGCGACCGAGCGTCCGGTCCCGAACGGCAGCCGCCTTCACTGACTGCGCCGGGTGGATTCTGCCGGAATCCGCGGCGCCGCCTTCCGTGCCGATTTAGTATTTAGTTTTTCCATTCTGCCATATTTTGAATTTCAATTCTCACGATCGGCTCGATTCGGGATCCGTATCCTTTGAGAAAGAATTGATCATTTGTGAGGATATGGCAGGCGTCGCAAGACGCGCCGCCGCAAGCTACCCTATCAAGGCCTGTGAGATCCGAAATGACCATCTTCAAGACCCCTTCGCGCGTCGCCGTGATTCCCGGCAGGCGCACCGCGTTCATCGCGCTTGCCGCTTCCGTGTTCACCGTTGCGACGCTGACGCTCATCCCTTCCGTGCATGCGCAGGACAAGACCTCCATCAAGGTCGGTATCATGGCAGGCGAAGAGGAAGACACCTGGGTTGCTGTTAAGGAGCAGGCGGCAAAGAGCGGTCTGACGGTGGAGACGGTCATCTTCAATGACTATACCCAGCCCAACGAAGCGCTGGCGCGCGGCGAGATCGACGCCAACGCCTTCCAGCATGAACCCTATCTCGAAAATCAGATCGCCACGCAGGGCTACAAGATCGTGGTTGCCGGCTACACGGCGCTTTGGCCGGTCGGACTTTATTCGAAGAAGCACAAATCGCTCGAAGAGTTGCCCGATGGCGCGGTGATCGGCGTGCCGAACGACCCCTCGAACGAGGGTCGGGCGTTGAAGGTGCTGGAGGATGCGGGCCTGATCAAGTTGCGCGAGGGTTCCGGCATTCTCGCCACCGTGGCCGATATCGATGAAAATCCGAAGAAGCTCGATATCAAGGAACTTGACGCCGGCATTGTCGGTCGTGCGGTGGACGATCTTGATGGTGCTGTCGTCAATACGGACTGGGCGCTGAAAAGCGGGCTGACGGCTGATATCCAGATCGCCAAGGAGACGATCGAGAACAACCCCTATCGCAACTTCATCGCGGTTCGCGCCGAGGACAAGGACGCGCCATGGGTGAAGAAACTGGTCGAGTCCTACCAGAACGATGCGGTCAAGGAAGCCTTTGACGGCATCTACAAGGGGTCTGGCGTCTCTGCCTATTGATCTGACAGGCTTGCGAGGCGCTTAAATGAGCGCCGCGCCTTCTCAACAAATCGAACGGCCATTGCCGGGTCATCTGATTTGGCGCAAGAAAAGGCGGCCTGCGGCGCAAGCGGTGGGCCGCGTTTGCGCATGAAACATCATGAGGCGGCAGGGCACCATGGCATCCCGGCACATGAAAGATGGCAAGATGAACCAGCATGTGAGGGCGCTCGCATCGGCCGATACAGCTACCGAGACGGCGGGACAGGTCAGCTCGCCGGTAGTGCGCCTCGTCGACGTCAAGCGTCATTTCGGACCGACGGCCGCGCTGGACGGTGTGTCGCTTACCGTCGGCAAGGGCGAGATCATCGGCATTATTGGCCGCAGCGGGGCCGGCAAGTCGACGTTGATCCGGTGCCTGAACGGACTGGAACGCCCGGATTCCGGCGAAGTCCATATCGAGGGGCGCGAGATCGGCCGGTTGGGCGAGAAGCAGTTGCAGCCTCTGCGCCGTCGCACCGGCATGATCTTCCAGCATTTCAACCTTCTGTCCGCCAAAACGGTAGAGGAAAATGTCGCCTTGCCTTTGAAGATCGAGGGCGTGGCCAGGCCCGAGCGTATGCGCCGCGCAGCGGAATTGCTCGAACTGGTGGGTTTGGCCGGCAAGGCGAAAGCCTATCCGGCCTCACTCTCGGGCGGGCAGAAGCAGCGCGTTGGCATTGCGCGTGCGCTCGCCGCGCGGCCGGCGCTTCTGCTCTCCGACGAAGCGACCTCGGCGCTCGATCCTGAGACGACGCGCTCCATTCTTGTCCTGCTCAGGGACATCAACCGCCAGCTTGGCCTCACCATCATTCTCATCACCCACGAGATGGAGGTGGTGCGCTCGATCGCCGACCGTGTTGCCGTTATCGATGCCGGTCGCATCGTTGAGGAGGGCGAGGTCTGGAAAGTGTTCGCCGACCCGCAGGCCGAAGTCACAAAGAGCCTGCTGCAGGGCATCCGCCCGCAATTGCCGGCGGAGATCGCCGAAAAACTCTCGCCCAACCTGGGGTCCGAGGCGGTGCTGCGCGTGGATGTCGCCGGCGAGGGTGCGCTGGGGCCGCTGCTGGCCGACCTTGGCGGGCAAGCCGGCTCGTTCCGGTTCATCCATGGCGGCATCGAGCGCGTGCAGGGCCGTCCGGTGGGCACGCTGTTTCTCGCCGTCCCGGCCGGCGAGCCGGACCTTTCGCAAACCGTGAAATTCCTGACGGGCCGCGGCGCCCGCGTCGAGGTGCTGGGCCATGTCTTCGACAATGATTGACCTTTTCCTGCGCTCGCTTTGGGAAACGGTGCTGATGACCGGCGCCTCCGGCGCGATTTCCTTCATCTTCGGCCTGCCGCTTGGGCTCGCCCTGGTGGTGACCGACCGGGGCGGCATAGCCGAAAACCTGTGGGTCAACCGCATACTGGGCGCCCTGATCAACGGCTTCCGCTCCGTTCCCTTCATCATTCTGCTCGTGGCTCTGATCCCGGTCACGCGACTGATCGCCGGCACGTCGATCGGCACATGGGCAGCCATCGTTCCGCTCTCCATCGCCGCCACGCCCTACTACGCCCGTATCGCCGAAGTGTCGTTGCGGGAAGTCGATCGCGGTCTGATCGAGGCGGTGCGCGCCATGGGTGGCACGCGCTGGACCATCGTGCGCGAAGTGCTGGTGCCGGAAGCGATGCCGGGCATCGTGGCGGGCTTTACCGTTACGCTGGTCACGCTGGTCGGGGCCTCGGCAATGGCTGGCGCCATCGGGGCAGGGGGGCTAGGCGACCTCGCTATCCGCTACGGTTACCAGCGATTCGAGACCACGGTGATGGTGGCGGTGGTCGCGGTCCTGATCGTCATGGTCAGCGCCCTGCAATGGGCCGGTGACCGCCTGGTCGCCCGGCTCGACCGTCGCGCCGTCTGACGGCTTCACGCCGGTATCCTGATCCGCGCGCACAGGCCGCCCAGCGGACTGTCCTCGAAGGTGAGATCGCCGCCATGGCTGCGGGCGATGTCGCGCGCGATCGGCAGGCCAAGCCCGGTGCCGCTGGCGTCCAGATTGCGCGCTTCATCCAGCCGAACGAAGGGCTTGAACACTTCCTCACGCTTCCCGGGCGGAATGCCCGGCCCGTCGTCGTTTATCGTGATGGTTAACCAGCCATCGCCATGCTCGGCCTCGATCTCAACGCATTTCGCGTAGCGGATGGCGTTGCCCGCCACATTGGCCATCAGCCGGGAGAAAGCATTGGGGCGCACCTGTATGGTCGGCGCTCCCGAAATCGATGTCTTGAGCCTGCATTTGCGCAGCCTGGCCTCGTCCTCCAGCCGCTGGAAGCAGGCCGCCAGGTCGAATGGGCCCGTATCCTCGGCGGCTTCCCCGCGCGCGAAGGCCATATAACCTTCCAGCATCGACTGCATGTCGTCTATATCCTTGCCCAATGCCTCGATATCGGCCTTGGTGCGGGTCAGCGCCAGTTGCAGCTTGAAGCGGGTGAGGATGGTGCGCAGGTCGTGACTCACACCGGTGAGCATGGCGGTGCGCTGCTCGATCTGGCGCTCGATGCGCTCGCGCATCTGCATGAAGGCGAAACCCGCCCGCCGCACTTCCTCGGCCCCGCGGGGGCGGAAGTCGCGCGGCGTGGGCCGCCCCTTGCCAAAACTCTCGGCAGCTTCGGCCAATGCCAGAATCGGCCTGATCTGGTTGCGCAGGAAGGGAATCGCGATCATCAGCAGCACAAGCGAGGTGCCGACCATCCACAGCAGGAAGATGTGAGTGTTGGAGGCATAGGCCTGGCTGCGGCGCACGAAGACACGCAAAACCTTATCTTCGAGCTGGATGCGTACTTCGATGATGTTGGAGTTGCCGACGGTGTCCAGCCAGAACGGGCGATTGATCTGGCGGGTGATCTCCTCCGACAGGATCTGGTCGAGAATTGAGAAGAAGGGCTTGGGACCGGGTGGCGGCAGGGGCTCCGGCGGAAGCAGATCGACCTTGAGCTGCATCCGGTCTTGCGCAATGCGGATAACGTTGGCGTAGTCCGCCTCGTTGGGATAGGTCTCCAGAAGGTCGATGATGGCGGCGATGTCGCGCGTGACGGCCTGCGACAGGCGTTGCGTCACCGTCTGCCAGTGGCGCTCCATGAAATCGAACGCGATGACCGATTGCAGCAGGATCATCGGCGCGATGATGATGATCAGCGAGCGGGCATAGAGCCGCTTCGGCATGTAGAGCGAGACGAGACGCCAGAAGCGCCGCCACGCCTTTCGCACCGACGCGGCGGCGCGTTCGATGCGGGCACGGAAGCTGTCCGGTGGCGGACCTTGCAATTCTGTCGTCGTCATTCGGTTCCGGCCTGCGCTGGACTTCAGGTCGGCCACTGTGCGGCCGTCAAGCTGAGTCTATTCCACGCTGAGCCGATACCCAATACCGCGAACTGTTTGCAGCCACACCGGGTTGGAGGGGTCGCGCTCGATCTTGCGGCGCAGCCGGTTGATCTGCACATCGATGGTGCGCTCGCCAACTTCCGAGTCCTCGCCCACCAGTTCGTGACGCGGGATGGTCTCGCCCGCCCGCTCGGCGAAGATGGCAAGGATTTCCTGCTCGCGGTCCGTCAGCTTCAGCACTTCGCTGCCGCGTTTCAGTTCGCGCCTCGCGATCTGGAAGGTGTAGGGCCCGAATACGAGCTGCTCCACCTTCGGGGGCGAGGAGGGGCCGCCGCGCCGCAGGATGTTGTTGACGCGCAGGATGAGTTCGCGCGGATCGAAGGGCTTGGGCAGATAGTCGTCCGCCCCTGCCTCCAGTCCGGTGATGCGATTGTCGGTTTCGGACAGGGCCGTCAGCATCAGGATCGGAACGTCGCGCTCGGCGCGCAGCGATTTCGTCAGTTCGACGCCGCTTTCGCCCGGCATCATCACGTCGAGCACGAGGAGGTCGAAATCGAGGCCCGCCAGCTTGCGGCGCGCTTCCGCCGCCGTGCCGGCCACGGTGACGCGAAAACCGTTCTCGGTCAGGAATTGCCTGAGCAGGTTGCGGATACGGGTGTCGTCATCGACCACCAGCAGGTGAAACGCGTCGTCATCCGGCGCATTGGCCTGCTGGTTCAGCCTCTCGGTGCCTTCCATGCCGCTACTCCTGGTTTTCTTCCATCCGATGCAAAGGGTCTGCGTCGATCTGCGCCCGCAGTTCCGGATTGACCATGGCTTTCAGGAACTGCTCGATGGCCTTGCGGCTCCCGCCCTCCATCTCCGTCAATGCGCCATCTATCCGGCGGGACTGTGGCCGCGAAAGGGCAAGCGCCAACTCCCGACCCCTGGCGGTTGGATAGAGCTCGCGTTGTCGCCGGTCGCGCGGTCCCTGCAACTGGACGATGTGATCCGTATCAATCAACTGCTTGAGAACGCGCGCAAGGGATTGCTTGGTGATCTTGAGGACATCGAGCAGTTCGGCGACGGTCAGGCCGGGCCGGCGATTGACGAAGTGCAGGACCCTGTGATGCGCCCGCCCGAAACCATAGTCGGCCAGCATCTGATCCGGATCGGAGGTGAAGTCGCGATAGGCGAAAAAGAACAGCTCGATCAGCGTAAAATCGATCCCGTCTTCATTGGCCACCGCCGCGCGGATCGGGGCCACATCACCGTTTTTTTCCTTCAACATGCTTCTCTCAAACAATTAAGTCAGCACTATTGACGTATTCTGCGCCTGCTGATAATTTTTGACAAGCTTTAGGGCTTATTGCGACCGAAAACGCAAGGCTGGGCCGGAAATCCGGAACTTCCTGAGTTTGCCATGGTCATAATATGGGCCTACGGTTCCGAACCGCGGTCGCCTCATCGCTGCCGGATCAAATTTCAACACACAGACTTATGCGGGCAGGGCCGCCCGCGGGAGGTTATTGTCATGGCATCCGTTTCCTTCGACCAGCTCGACGGCTATATCTGGATGAATGGTGAGTTCGTCAAATGGGCTGACGCCAGGATTCACGTACTCACGCATGGGCTTCACTACGCCAGCGCCGTGTTCGAGGGTGAGCGCGCCTATGGCGGCGAGATTTTCAAGCTGACGGAGCATACCGAACGCCTGCATGAGTCGGCCCGCCTTCTCGGCTTCAAGATTCCCTATTCGGTCACCGAAATCGATGACGCCTGCAATGAGCTGCTGAAGAAGCAGGGCTTTCAGGACGCCTATGTGCGCCCCATCGCGTGGCGCGGCAGCGAGCAGATGGGCGTTTCGGCGCAGAACAACCGCATCAATGTCGCGATCGCCATCTGGCAGTGGCCGAGCTATTTCGATCCCGAGCAGAAGCTGAAAGGCATCCGCCTCGACATCGCCGAATATCGCCGCCCCGATCCGCGTACTGCTCCGTCGAAGTCGAAGGCTGCCGGTCTTTATATGATCTGCACCATTTCCAAGCATGCGGCCGAGGCCAAGGGCTATGCCGACGCCATGATGCTCGACTGGCGTGGCCAGGTGGCCGAGGCGACGGGGGCCAACATCTTCTTCGTCAAGGATGGCAAGATCCATACGCCTACTCCGGACTGCTTCCTGGACGGCATCACGCGCCGTACGGTGATCGGTCTGGCCCGTGACCGTGGTTATGAGGTGATCGAGCGCGCCATCCAGCCTGAAGAACTGGAAGGGTTCGAGCAGTGCTTCCTTACCGGTACGGCTGCCGAAGTCACTCCGGTTTCGGAAATCGGCCCGCATCGCTTCGAGGTCGGCGAGATCGCCAGGACGCTGATGAACGACTACTCCGCCGCTGTTCAGCCCAAGAAAGCCATCGCGGCGGAATAAGTCCATAATTCCGCCAGACCCGGGGAAACGGCTTCATGCCGTTTCCCTTTGCCTTTGAGCGTTTGACATCCGTCAGAATCGGCGTCTCATGACGATACTCGGCTCGCGCGAGTCGGGATTGTATGAGAGGGACCATAGATGGAAACGCTTCTTCCTATCATTGTGCAGGTCATCACCGGTATCATCGGTGGTCAGGCCGTTGGTGCGGCACTCAAACAGGCCGCCATGGGTCAGCTTCCCAAAATCCTCAGCGGTGCGATTGGCGGCGTCGGCGGCGCGGCGATCCTTGGCAGCCTGCTGGGCGGCGGCGGCATTGACCCTTCGGCAGCAACAGCAGCGGCGCAAGGCCTCGGTGGAGCGCTCAACCTCAACAACATTCTCGGTGGCGCGGGCGGTGGCGCAATCCTCACCGGCATTGTCGGTGCGGTCATGAACGCCATGAAGAAATAGACCTCACACAGCCTTTCGGAAAAGGGCGGCTTTCGGCCGCCCTTTTTGTTGATCGCCGGGACGCCCGTGTTCGTCGCGCGACGCCCCGATTTCGCCAATTGCAGTGGACGCCGTGGCGTCGCGACCTTACATCGGGGCATGTTTCTCGACCATCTTTCTGCCGACAAGGAAAGGATCACCATGGGCCAGATCAATGCCGGCATTGTCCCCGTCACGCCGTTTCAGCAGAATTGCACCATCCTGTTCGATCAGGACGAAAAGATTGGGGTCGTCGTCGATCCAGGCGGCGATGTCGATCGTATTCTTGCCGCGCTGAAGGAAAGCGCCATCACCGCAACAGCCATCTGGATCACCCATGGCCATATCGACCACGCCGGGGGCGCGATGGAGTTGAAGGAGGTGCTGGGCGTCGAGATCATTGGACCGCATGAGGATGATCGGCCGCTGCTCGACAATCTGGAGAACCAGGCGCAGCGATTTGGTTTGACCGGCGCAGTGCGCAATTGCGTTCCGGACCGCTTCCTTAATGAAGGTGACAAGGTTTCGTTCGGTGGGCACGAATTCGAGGTTCTGCACTGCCCCGGCCACGCTCCGGGCCATGTCGTCTACTACAACCGCGTGGCCAGGTTCGCCCATGTCGGCGACGTGTTGTTTCGCGGTTCCGTAGGCCGCACAGACCTGCCGGGCGGCGACCATGATACGCTCATCCGTTCCATCAGGGAAAAGCTTCTGCCGCTTGGCGATGATGTCGGCTTCATCTGCGGACACGGGCCGGGCGGACGTATCGGGGAGGAAAGGCGCTCGAATCCATTCCTCGTCTGAATTGTCATGATGCCGGAGCAGCGGACCAAAAGTGCGCGCGGCTTTGGATTGTTCGATGCTCAATCAAAGCGTTCTTTGTGCGTCCGGGCAGCACGCCCGCTGCTCTATGCGTTGACAGAAAAGGGCCGCTCGAAAGCGGCCCTTTTCATTGGGCAGGGAACCCGTTTGCTGTTCGTCAATTGGCCTGACAGAAATGTCGCTGCCCGTCATAGCCGAGGAAAGTGCCTGTGCGCGCTTCGAAGCTGCGATAGCGATCCGAGCAATATCTGTACCATTCCGGACTCCAGGGCTCGTAGGTCGCGCGATAGTAGGTGCGGGCGGGCCGCGGTTCGCGAATGACGTATGTAGGCTCTGGCTCGTAATAGCGCGGTTGGGAAGCCAATGCGCTGCCGAGCAGAGCGCCGGCGGCAAGGCCAATGACGCCGGCCGCCACCGCATCGCCGTTGGAGCGCTTGTGATGATGATTGTAATTGTGGCCGTAATAGCCTTGGCGGCGCCAGTCGCGAGCTTCGGCCGCCGGCAGCGCGCTCGCCATGGTCGCAGCGACCGCCGTCGACAACACGCAAGCCTTGAAAAATCTGTTCATGACGGTCTCCCGTTCGAAGCCCCATCGCCGTTATCGGTCGGATGTCGCCCTGACAGATAAGAGACCGTGCCTGAACGGCGGCTGAACGAAACGTTAATCAATCCGTTAAGCGCAGCCGCCGCCCAGTTGTTCCCTGGCGCCTCAGCCGACGGTGAGGTTGACCGCCTTGGGGCCCTTGCCGCGCTTGTCCGGCTCGGTCTCGAACGTCACCTTCTGGCCGTCCTCCAGGCCGGGAAGGCCCGAAGCCTGTACGGCCGAGATGTGGACGAAAACGTCCTTGGCACCATCGTCCGGCGTGATGAAACCGAAGCCCTTGGCATGATTGAAGAATTTTACGGTGCCGGTCTGCGGCATGGGATGCTCCCTTATAGTCCCATAGTCTTGTTCCCGGGATTGCAAATTCCCGAAGACTGAATTTGTCGTTTATTTTGACTTCATCGGCAACAGAAACTTGGCGACGACGCTTATTCAAGCCGTTCGCCACCAAAGACCTGCGATGAAGCACAAAGGGCGCGGACATTGCTGTCGCGCCCCCTGCCGGAACTGCAATTTGCAGTCGAAATCAGGCGGCGCGCAGGTTGACCGCCTTGGGGCCCTTGCCCATGCGGTCGGGCTCGACGTCGAAGGAAACCTTCTGGCCGTCGACCAGGGTGCGCATACCCGAAGCTTCGATCGCGGAGATGTGGACGAACACGTCCTTAGCCCCGTCGTCTGGCGTAATGAAGCCAAAGCCCTTGGTGCTGTTGAAGAATTTTACGGTTCCGGTCTGGGACATTGGGAGAACTCCTTCACCCGATCGTCATTCTGGACCTCGGCTTGCCGGAGCAGTTTGAGGTCCGGTGGTTGCTCGGCGGTCATGCATTCGCGCACGGGTAACCCCCCGCCAGAACGGGGCTGTCAGAGATTCACGATATCGGGGATAGGGTCGTCCAAAACGTTCCATTCTCCGGGATGCAAATACCCGAACAATGAACTTATCGCATGCTTTTGTGACTATGACAAGATACCACGGTTTCATGGCCAGCGTGAGCGACGTCCCCGACGATTGAAATCAATGGCTTGCATGAGCGAAGGGAACTGAGAGCGTCGTCATGCGTTGTTCGCGCTGCCAAAGGCAAACAGGAGAGGACATCCATGAGATTCAGAAACGTCTTTCTGGCGGGCGCGGCCGTGCTGCTGAGTTCCGGCCTGCTCACAGCTTGCGTGGCTGTCGACGAAGGGCCCGGCCACCGGCCGCCGCCTCCACGGCCTCGTCCCCCGACACAGGCCTGCACGATGGAATATGCGCCCGTCTGCGGTGTGCGTGGGTCGGACAGCCGCACCTTCGGCAATAGCTGTCAGGCAAGAGCCAACGGTTACCGGATCAGCCATCAGGGCGCATGCCGTTCCGGCGGCGACCGTCCGGGCTGGGCTGGGTCCCCGGGGGGCGATCGACCGGGTTCGCGGCCGAATCGCCCCGACCGGCCGTCACGCGCCTGCACGCGTGAATACGCGCCCGTCTGCGCGTCCAGCCGCGGGCAGTTGCGCACGTTCCCCAACGCTTGCGAAGCAGGGGCTGCCGATTGGCGGATCGTTCGCAGCGGCAGTTGCCGCTGATCGAGATGGTGAAAGGTGGCGGGGCAGGGACGGCCCGCCACCCTTCTTTTCCCAGAGCGTTCTGGTTCTCATTGAACCGGCAGACCCGCTCCATCTCATTGCTTTAGAAGCATTTCCGGGTGCAAAATCGTTTCACGCTTTTGCTGGAATGCTCTAGAGTGCGGTTTCCTTCCGGACATTCAGGAAGGATTCGAAGCCGCCATAGATCATGCGTTTCCCATCGAAGGGCATGTTCTGCATGTCTCCCTGAAGCCGCGGATCGGCCATCACTTTGGCGAGGATCTCATCCCGCTCCTTGCGCGAATTGTAGACAACCCACGAAAAGATCACGATCTCGTCTTCCGTCGCCTGCACGGCGCGGGGGAACGATGTGAGCTCGCCATAAGGCACATCGTCGCCTGTGCATTCCGCATAGGCGAGCGCGCCATGCTCCATCCATACATCGCAAGCCTTGCGAGCCATTTCCTTGTATTCGTCCAGCCTGGCCTGCGGCACGGCAACCAGGAAACCATCGACATAGGACATTGCTTTCCTCCTTCGGCTTTTTGTGCGCTTACGCGTTAACCGGCGCGTTCATTGCCCAATCGACCCCAAAAGGGTCGCGCAGGCTGCCCCAGCGGTCGCCCCAGAACATCACGTCCAGCGGCGTGACCACTTCGCAGCCGGCATCGACGGCGCGTCGCCACCACGAATCGATGTTGTCCGCAGTCAGATGAAGCTGCATGGTGCAGCCCTGAACCGGCTGGTGCGGATGTCCATGCTCCGGATAGGCGTCGCACAGCATCAGGCTGGAACCGTTGACGTAGAGATGAACGTGCATGGTTCGGCCCTGCTCATCCGGCGGCACGGCGTAGACCTGCTCGGCGTTGAAAGCCCTCTGATAGAATTCCGCGGCCTTCAGCGCGCCATCCAACTGGAGATAAGGAGTAAGGCCCCCGAGCGCCTTCGGCATTGGCGGGGTCTGGGTTTTCGCATCTGCATCGCTCATGTGTTTCTCCCGGGTTTGACGTTGCAAGCCCCCCACAGGACGAATGACGAAGGCGATATGTCAGCGGCGGAAGTTCCGCCGCTGCAAGCTTATTTTCCCGGTTTTCCGGTCTTGCCCGGACGACGTCGGCGCTGGGCCGCATCCGCCGGATCCTCATAGGAGCCGATGCCGGCGCGTTCGCGCCTGATCGGTTTCACATCGTCCGGCCTGGCTGGCTTCCTTCCTTCGACCGGCTTCTCGGTGCGGCCCACGGTCATCTCGTCCAGCGTGTTCTTGCGGAAAAGGGAAGGTTTGCTCTCGCTCACGCTGTCGCCGTTGTGCGGGGGCGACGAACGGTCGGCGGCGGGCTGCCGGCCTCTGCCCGGGCTTCGCCCTGTCTCATCCGGAACGCCAAAGTCCGAGCCATGCGCTTCCTGCGCCGACTGCTTCTTGAACAGTGAGCGGGGCACCGCGCCCGCTGGCATCGGCATATCGGTTCCGGGACCCATGTCGTCGAGCGTGGGCTTGGCGAACAGCGAGTTGCCGGCCGCGCCGTCTTCCACCGCGCGATGACGCGCGCGGCCCTTGTTGTGCTTGCCCTTCTCGCGGCCAGAAACCGGGCTTTCGGCTTCCGCATATTTGGCCAGCGGATCGTCGGAAACAGCCAGCTCCAGTTCGGTGAGCCGCTTGATTTCGTCGCGCAGGCGGGCCGCTTCCTCGAAATTGAGATCGGCGGCGGCGTCGCGCATCTTCTTTTGCAGGAACTCCAGATGGGCCTTGAGATTGTTGCCCATCAACTGGCCGGCGTCGTCGGTAAACTGCGAGATGTCGGCGCGCACGTGATCCTTTTCGTAGACGGAGTCCAGAATATCGGCGATGCGCGACTTGACCGATTCCGGCGTGATGCCGTTGGCTTCGTTGTATTCGAGCTGCTTTTCGCGGCGGCGGTTGGTTTCGGCCATCGCGCGATCCATCGAGCCGGTGATCTGGTCCGCGTAGAGGATGACCTTGCCGTCGACGTTGCGCGCGGCGCGGCCGATGGTCTGGATGAGCGAGGTTTCGGAGCGAAGGAAGCCTTCCTTGTCGGCGTCGAGAATGGCGACGAAACCGCATTCGGGAATGTCCAGACCCTCGCGCAGAAGGTTGATGCCGACCAGTACGTCAAACGCGCCCAGGCGAAGATCGCGCAGGATTTCGATGCGCTCCAGCGTGTCGATGTCGGAGTGCATGTAGCGCACGCGGATGCCCTGTTCATGCAGATATTCGGTGAGGTCCTCGGCCATTCGCTTGGTCAACACCGTCACCAGCGTGCGATAGCCCTTCTTGGTGGTCTCGCGGATTTCGCCGAGAACGTCATCGACCTGATTCTTGGCGGGGCGCACTTCGACCGGCGGGTCGATCAGCCCGGTCGGGCGGATGACCTGTTCGGCGAAAACGCCGCCGGACTGCTCCATCTCCCAGTTGCCGGGCGTGGCCGAAACGGCGACGGAAAGCGGGCGCATGGCGTCCCATTCCTCGAAGCGCAGCGGCCGGTTGTCCATGCAGGAGGGCAGGCGGAAGCCGTATTCGGCCAGCGTCGCCTTGCGACGGAAGTCGCCGCGATACATGCCGCCGATCTGCGGGATGGTGACGTGGCTTTCGTCGATGAAGATCAGCGCGTTGTCGGGCACATACTCGAACAACGTCGGTGGCGGATCGCCCGGCGCGCGGCCGGTCAGGTAGCGTGAATAGTTCTCGATGCCGGCGCAGGAGCCCGTCGCCTCCAGCATCTCCAGATCGAAGCGCGTGCGCTGCTCCAGCCGCTGCGCCTCCAGCAGACGCCCAGCCCTTTCAAGCTCTTGCAGGCGATGCCGCAATTCTTCCTTGATCGACTTGATAGCCTGATTCAAGGTCGGGCGGGGCGTCACATAGTGCGAGTTAGCGTAAATCTTGACGCTCTTGAGGTCGCCGGTCTTGCTGCCGGTCAGCGGGTCGAACTCGGTGATCGCCTCTATCTCGTCGCCAAACAGCGAGATGCGCCAAGCGCGATCTTCCAAGTGGGCAGGGAAGATTTCAATGGTGTCGCCGCGCACGCGAAACGAGCCGCGCACGAAATTCGCGTCCTGCCGCTTGTATTGCTGGGCGACGAGATCTGCCAGCAACTGGCGCTGGTCCAGCCGGTCGCCGATCGTCATCTGGAAGGTCATCGCCGTATAGGTCTCGACCGAACCGATACCGTAGATGCAGGAGACCGAGGCGACGATGATGACGTCGTCGCGCTCCAGCAGCGAGCGCGTGGCCGAGTGGCGCATGCGGTCGATCTGCTCGTTGATGGAGGATTCCTTCTCGATATAGGTGTCGGTGCGCGGGACGTAGGCTTCCGGCTGATAGTAGTCGTAGTAGGAAACGAAATACTCGACCGCGTTGTTCGGAAAAAACTTTCTGAACTCGGAATAAAGCTGTGCGGCCAGAGTCTTGTTGGGTGCGAGGATCAGGGCGGGGCGCTGCGTCTCCTCAATCACCTTGGCCATTGTGAAGGTTTTGCCCGAGCCGGTGACACCGAGCAGCACCTGCGTGCGGTCCTCGTTGGCGACGCCCTCGACAAGGTCCTTGATCGCGGTCGGCTGGTCGCCGCGCGGCTCGAACTCCGATTCCATCCGGATCGGGATGCCGCCCTCGGATTTTTCCGGGCGGGCGGGCCGGTGCGGCGTCCAGATCTGGCCGTTCTTGTGTAGCGGATTGCCGCTCTCGATCAGGTCGGCCAGCGCCTGCACCGTGGCGGTGACGGCGGAGTTCGGCAGCGATGCGGCGTCTTCCAGAGAGATGTCGAGGCCGGCCACCGGGTTGAGGCCCGCAGCCGCGCGATCCCTAGCCGAGGCCGCGCCGCCCATGGAAGTGCCGCGCGCGGTGCGCGTGGGCGAGGCGGAGCGAGCGGGAATTTTCTTGCCGGGTTTGGCGCTGTCCTTGCCGTCCGTCGCGCCAGCGCGTTGCTCATTCCCGGCTTCCCGCGAAATCTGCTCGGCCCAATCCGTTATGGAACCGGCCGTTATGGAACCGGCAAGCGGCGTGCCGGAAAGCTCAGGCTGCGGCGCTTCGGCAAAGCCGCCGCTGTGCAGCGGCTCGCTGGCGTCCATGAAATCAGTCAGGGGGCTGCGCCGCTTCGGTTGCGCCTGCTTGTCGGGAGATCTGGCCATGGCCCGAATATGGGTGGACTCAGCGCAAATGGAAAGGGGTAGCCGGGCTCACGAACATCCGTTGACGGCTCTGCTGACAGCAGGTTGTCAGGAACCTGTCAGCCGAAACGCAGCTTCATGATCACGATGGCGCCGACAAACAGCAGCGTCAGGATATTGGCGACGATCACAGGCCATGAGCCGATGAGGACGCCATACACGGCCCACAGCGCCACACCGGCGGCTATCGACCCGGTGGCGATCAGGGAGATATCGTCAGCCCTGCGTTCCCGCGCCAGTTTTACGACCTGAGGAACCCAGCCGAGCGTCGTTATGAGCGCGGCGAGCGCGCCGATGGTTTCTATCCAGTAAAACACGATAAGGGCTCCAACCCGCACTATCCGGCCTATGCCAGATTTGTGGTGAGCGGGGAAGCGGGCGTGCCGGCTGGACCAATGAAACAAAATGTGGCCGCCGGATTTTTTGACTGGGTCGTGATCGTCGCGACGCCCGAATGTGGCGTTTGCGCGCCGTCACCTTTCGCGCTTGCGGCTGGTTCAAGCGATTCCGTTTGCGGGAAAACTCAGCCCCAAGGCCGAGCGTACTGCGACAGCTTCGATCCGGGAAAGGGGCAATGTGTCAGAAATAAGTCGCTGATAATATTTGGAAAAGTTACCCTTCGTGATTTGAAATCGAAGGCCTGTTTCATAGGTTCCGGGATGTCGCGAGGCGGTTCGCTTGCCGAACGTCTCAACCAAACCGCCAAAAACGGGAGTATTCGACATGAAGAAGACCCTTGCCACCGCCGGTGCGCTCCTTGCCTTTCTCAGCACTGCATATGCGGCAACCGTGCAAGGAACGATCCAGGCGGTCGATCCGGAAACGAAATCCATCACACTGGACGATGGCAAGATTTATCAGTTGCCAGCCGAAGCTGCGGTCGATCAGCTTGCGGTGGGCGTCAGGGTGGTGGTGACGGTGGATGATACGACCGGGATGGTGACATCCATTGAGGCCGCTTCCTAAGCGGAGATCGTCAATCCTTGAGTTTCCGGCCGGTCCCGTTGGGACCGGCTTTTTAATATCCGATGCAATCGCTGCTTGCCGAATCCGCCGGCCCCGCGCTTCAATAGCCGGACATAGCTTCGGGAGGATGCGCGTGAAGGTCGGAGTGATCCTCAATCCGGTTGCCGGTGGAGGTCGGCTCAGGAACCAGTGGCCGCAACTGCAGGCGGAGCTTCGCAATCACTTCGCGGAGATGGAGGTTCGTGAGACGCAAGCCGCCGGCGATGCAGAACGGCTGGCTCTGGATCTTGTGGTTTCAGGCTGTGGACTGGTGATCGCGGTCGGTGGCGACGGTACGGCAAGCGAAGTGGCCGATGGTATCCTGCTTGCCCGTCGGGAAGGCATCGGCGATATCGAACTCGCCCTTCTGCCCTGCGGGACGGGATCGGACTTCGCGCGCGGCCTTGGCGTCCCTCGTGACGCCGCCGGATCGGTCAGGCATATCGCTCAGGCCGGGCGCCGGAGGATCGATGTCGGGCGAATCTCCTTCGTCGATGACCATGGCGCTCTGGCCAGCCGACATTTTATCAACATCGCCAGCCTGGGTCTTTCGGGCGTCACTGTGCGCGCGGTGAACGCGGACAAGCGCAAGGGGAGGGTGTCGGCCAGGGCCTTGTTCTACTGGCGCACGATCGGCTCCTTCCTTCGCTACAATTTCCAGACTGTTCGCATCACGCTGGATGATGGCGCTCCGGTCGAAACGCGGATGGCGTTGGTGGCGGTGGCCAATGGTCGCTTTTTCGGCGCCGGAATGATGGTGGCGCCCGATGCGGAAATGGATGACGGCTGGTTCGACGTCATCATTGTGCGGGCCGCTGGCAAGCCCGGCCTGATCCGTGACCTCACCCTGCTTTATGGGGGACGTCATCGCAATCATCCGGCGGTGACGATAGTGCGTGCCAAGAAAGTGCTGGTCGAGCCTGTTGGCAGCGCTATCGTCAATGGGGCGTTGCTCGACATCGACGGGGAGTCGCCCGGCCGCATCCCGGCGACATTCGAAATTCTGCCGGGTGCGCTGATCCTGAGGTGCTGATTCAACGGGCTGGGATATTGATTCCGGAACGTCGCGCAATCGCTTGATTTTATTGGTCCGACTACGATCGGCGTCGTTGACGCCCCAGTGTCGCCCGGCTACGTCGAATGTAAAGAAGAACCCGGAGATCTGTGATGGTGCAATATGTGAACGGTTCGCCAAATGGAGAACTCACATTACGCACGCTGGCCATGCCGGGCGACGCCAATGCGGCGGGCGATATTTTCGGTGGCTGGGTGATGGCGCAGATGGACCTTGCCTGCGGCATTCGCGCCGCCGAGCGCGCGCGGGGCCGCGTGGTGACGGCGGCGGTCAAGGAAATGTCCTTCGCCAAGCCGGTGAAGATCGGCGACACGCTGTGCATTTATACCCATATCGAGCGCGTCGGTCGCAGTTCGATGACGTTGAAGGTCGAGGCGTGGGCGCAACGCTACCTCTCCGAACTGATGGAAATGGTCACCCACGCCGATTTCGTGATGGTGGCGCTGGACGGCGAAGGCAAGCCCACCCGCGTGCCGGCCGAGTAGACTTAAGCCCATATCTATGATTGCGCAGCGGCATCGAAACGGTCGCGTGCGTTGTTGATGCGGTCGATATTTGCACGCGCCCAATCGCCCAGCGCCATGACCGGCGTCAATAATTCGCGACCGAGGCCGGTCAATTCATAGTCAACTCTCGGAGGGATGGTGGGAAATACGGTGCGGGTGACGAACCCGTCCCGTTCCAGATTGCGCAGCGTCGTTGTCAGCATCTTCTGCGAGATGCCGCCGACCGCGTGCCGCAGTTCATTGAAGCGCATCGGTCCGTCGCCAAGCATCGACACGACCAGCACGGTCCATTTGTCACCTACGCGTTGCAGAACCGCACTGACAGCCCGGCAGTCCTCGCTGCGGTGTGGGTGTCTCGGTTTCAAAAAAGTGCCTCCTTGCGTGTTTGCATCTTGGTTTCATAAATAGCGTCAGTTTCCTTTTTATACCACTGTCAACGGAGAATACGCATGCCCTCTTCCAAAGTCAGGATCGCCGTCGTCGTCGGTTCGGTCCGCGAAAAGCGCTTTGCCGAAAAGCCCGCTCGCTGGATAGCCGATCTCGTCAATCAGCGCGATGACGCCGAGGCCCGGATCGTTGACCTGAAGGATTATCCGATGGCGATGTTCGCCGAGGACGCCTCGCCGCTATGGGCGGCCTCGAAGGATGAGCACGCCCGCCGCTGGCAGGCGAAACTCGACGAATTCGACGGCTACATCTTCACGGCAGCCGAATACAATCATGCGCCGACCGGCGTTCTGAAGAACGCATTGGATTATGCCGGCTCGCAGGTGGTCCGCAAGCCGGCGGGCTTTGTCGGCTATGGCGGCGTCGGCGGCGCGCGTGCAGTCGAGCATCTGCGCCTGATCGCGGTGGAGATGCAGATGGCGCCTGTTCGTTCGGCGGTTCACATCCTGCGCAACGATTTCGTGGCTATCATGCAGGGACAGGATATCGCCGAACTGACGCACCTGAAGGAAGGCGCCGATAGCTTGCTGAACGATATCGTCTGGTGGGCGAGGGCGTTGCGCACCGCGCGCGTCGCCGAAGAACAGGCAAAAGCGGCCTGACGGCTGTCGAACGATAAAAGGGCCTTCGGCGATGCGACGGCCCTTTTTGCGTTGTCAGTTCGTGCCTGGCGTCTTCGTCGCCAGCACCTTGTCGATGCGACGGCCGTCGAGATCGACGACCTCGAAGCGCCAGCCCTGCGCATCCACCGTCTCGCCGGTAGTTGGCAGGTGGTGCATGTGCGAAAGCACATAGCCGGCAACCGTCTCGTAGTCGCGGTTTTCGGGCAGGTCGATGCCCATCATGTCGGCCATCTCGTCAGCCTGCATATAGCCGGCCAGAAGCCAGGAACCGTCCTCGCGCTGGACTGCGGTGTCTTCGGTGTCGTCCTCGTCGAGGTCGGAACGAAATACGCCGGTGATGGCTTCCAGAATGTCGGCCGGCGTGACCACGCCTTCGAAATGGCCATATTCGTCATGGACGAGCGCCATCGGCATGTCGGCCTCCTTGAGCTTGGCCAGAACGTCGAGCGCATCTGCCTGGTCGTGCACGATCGGGGCGTCGCGCACATGCTTGCGAGCGTCCAGGGGCTTGCCGGCCAGCAGCGTCGCGAGGATGTCGCGGGTCTGGACGACGCCGATCATGTTGTCGACATTGCCGTCGGCGGCAGGCAGGCGCGAATGCTGGCTGTCCATCAGAAGTTTGCGGATCGACGCTTCATCCGACCGCACGTTCAGCCAGTCCACGTCGGTGCGCGGCGTCATCACGGCGCGTACGGCCCGGTCGCCAAGCCGCATGACGCCGGCGATCATGCGCCGTTCGTCGGATTCGATGGTGCCCTGATGCTCGGCCTCGGCAACAATCATCTTGATCTCTTCGTCGGTGACTTTCTCCTCGCTTTCACCGCGCTGGCCGAGCAGCCACAGAACGGAACGGCCTGAAAGGTCGAGCAGCCACACCACCGGCGCCGAAATGGTCGCCAGAACGGCCATGGGGCCTGCAACCTTCGAGGCGATGCGTTCGGGGTCGCGAAGCGCGATCTGCTTGGGCACCAGTTCACCGATGATGAGCGAGCCATAGGTGATGACGGCGACCACGATGGCGACGCCCAGCGGCTGGGCCACGCCCGCCGACACACCGAGATCGATGAGCATTCTGGAGAGGCGGTCGCCCAGTGTAGCGCCGGAAAACGCACCGGAGAGAACCCCCACCAGCGTGATGCCGATCTGTACGGTGGACAGGAATTTACCCGGATTGGCCCCCAGTTCCAGCGCGCGCGCCGCGCCGCGCACATTGCGGTCGACCATGGTCTTGAGTCGCGCGGGGCGGGAAGAGACGATCGCCAGTTCCGACATGGCCAGCAGGCCGTTCACGCAGATGAGGACGACCACGATGGCGATTTCAATGTATAACATGCACGCTCATTAGCATTCCCGACGCCTCTTGGAAAAGATGGCAAATCGGGAGCGCCGCCTTTCGCCCCGCCGCACAAGGGGTTTGGCATGAAACCGGCCGGTGGCTAGAGCAGCGGGCGTTCTGACGAACGCAGTTTCCGCTGCTCCAGCTTCTTTTCCAGGCCGCATATGTGCAACGTCAGACGATTCCGTCTGACTGCAAAATGCTCTAGCGACAGGCGCGGTACCCGCTTTTGCGGTTCTTGATGTCGAAATGGAAATGGTCGCGGTGATCGTAATTGTAGCCGGGACCGAGCACCGTCGTGAAATAAGAGCAGCCGTCGGCGCGTACCGTATTCAGCAATCCGCGTTCGCGAAAGGCGAACAGGCCGGGCTTGCGCACGTCGACGACCTTGCCGTTATTCAGTTCGATCGCCATCACATCCAGAGCATTGCCCTTGCCGTGCTCGGAAAGCACGCCTTCGCCACGAATTTTGCGGCAGGAATAGCTCGAACCCTGCCGGATGGACCTGACCCCGCTGAAATACCGCCAGCGCGCGGCGGCGGACAGCTCATTGCGAGTCCAACTGGCGAAGCTTGCGGCCATCGCGCAGGTAAGGGTCGCCGCCGGCTTCATCTCGACATTGCCGATGGCGGTCACCTTGACCGGATGGGCAATGCCGCACTGGCCGCCGTCATTGATCGGGGCAAGGTCCGTGTAGCTCACGCGCAGCTTCTTCAATTCCTTGCGGCAATCCACTTCCTCCTGCGGAAGCTGGCCGGGAGAGGAAAGCGGCCGGTCGAAGCGCGGATATGCGGCGGTCATGTAGGGGTTGGACGGCACCAGAGCCTGCATTCCCACGCCTGGCTGTACGGTGGAGGTCGTGCCGACGTCGACGGCGGGCTGGAGGTCGAACACGCTGCCAGTGTTGCAGGCCGAAACACCTGCGGCGGCCGTCAGGGCCGCCAAGGTTGCGAGGGACCGCATGAGGCGCCGTGAAAGGGAGGCGCCGGGCGTTGCGCTTCGGGAATTCCCGGCCATCGTGACAAACTCTGTTCCTGTGGAACGCAGAGCTTACCTGCCAAGGGTAAAGGAAAGATCAGCAGGGGCGTTCATCCCTGTGGCGGGATTTGGGCATTGTCACTGGCAGAAGGTCGAGCCGTTGCGGCGCGGCGCGAGATCCAGATGCAGATGCGTTTCATGGTCCGGGTCGCTGCCGGGGCCGAGAACGGTCTTGAAGGGGCCGCAGGCGGCCTCGCGCACATGGTCAAGAAACTTGCCCTGTTTTTCATCCGGTTGGGGGGCAACGTCGATCCTGCTCCCGTCCGTGAAAGTGAAGGAAGCGATATCCAGCGCGTTTCCGAAAGCGTGCTCGGAAAGTTTTCCGCCGTTGTGGCGCGGGCGGCAGACATAGGCCGAAGCATGAATGACGCCCGACAGTTTCGTGCCCATGATATTTGTGGCCGCAGGTTGGACGACATCGGCGGTGAAACGGGCGATTGCTTCTGCGGTGGTGCAGTTCAGCTCTGCTTCAGGGGTCAGTTCGATGCCTTTCGCCAGATCGGAGACACTGAGCGGGTAGGGCATGGAACAACCCACCTCGGTGTTTTGCTTCGCCGGTCGTTCTTCGAACGCAATGCCCATGGCGCGCAATCTTACCCGACAGGCTTCTTCCTCGGCCGGCATCTTTTCGGCAGCAACTGTTTTGGAACGCGGATCAGGCTGTGGGGATGGAGGTTTGGTTTCAGCCCCACCGGATTGCTCCGAAGCGCCTTCGGGCGTTTTGACCCCCGGTGGAGGCGCTGTCTGAGGCGCAGAAGCAGGTTCCCGGGGGGCCTCCGGCCTGGGTTGCGGCAGTGGCGTATCCTGCAAGTTCGGCCGATCGGAAAGCATCTCGGGGACGGGCGCCGACTGCGGCAACCGTGGGAACTGCTGCTTGGCGACAGTGGGGTGCGCCAGCAGGCATGTAACAAAAATCAGGGACAGGGAGCGGAAACGCGAAAAAGCCATCGCAACCAAACGGCTGGGCTATCTGGCGGTTGCGTGGAGGCACAATCACCTTCGGTAACAGCCTGTCGCGGTCGGGCGGACCGATTGCAGCGTTCCTCATGAAGCGATTCCGTAAAACCGTACAGGTCGTTGATCCGGAATCACATTTGGAGTGCGCATCAGGCGTGGCTGTCGTACAGCCGGCGGTTCCAGTCCTCCACCTGTCGGCTTGCGATACGGCGCGTTGCAAGATCACGCCAGGATTGCGCGAGTTCCGGCATTTTGCTGAGCTCGGAGAGCGATTCCATATCCATGGTGCGCGTGTAGAGAAGTTCGATGATGCGTGTGAGCGACCAGTCCGGCTGAGGGCGCTCGCACAGGGCCAGCATATTTCCGGCTTCCGCGACGCCTTCCTCGAGGACCCTGTAGTACCAGCCGGTGCGTCCGCTTTTCTGCACCCTGACCGCCATGTCCGGCTGCTCGAAACGCGCATTGAGACGCCAGCAGGGTTGGCGTCCCTGGCTCACCTGAACCAGCGAACTGCCGAAGCGGTAAACATCGCCGATACAGACATTCGCCTCCGACAATCCGAACGTCGTCAGGTTCTCGCCGAAAGCCGGCGCGCTTGCCTCAACGCCTTCCCGCCGCCATACGGCATAGTGGTCGGCAGGATAATGATGCACCGCCTTTTCCGGCCCTCCATGATGGCGGGTGTCGCCCTGATTGTCGCCTTCCAGTCCGGTATAGGTGATCCTTTGGCGGCCACGGACAGGTTTCTTGTCGATGCCGCTCGCTACTTTCCGGGGGCCGAGCGGGGCCAGGGAGCCAATGAACAGCGCCTCGACCATTGCGGGCGCCGGCTCGCAGACAGCCGGAGAAGAGTTATTCGGCAACGCTTTCCAATCCTTGTTCAAGCCAGTCGGCCAATTGCGGCAAACCGAGGAGATAGCCTGCGGTCCGCCGCAGTGGGCGCTGTTTCGCCGCGGCCAGCGCCTCGTCCCATTCATCCGGCTCGAAGTCGCCACGGCCGATCCAGGCGAGCGCGATCAGTTCCGCCGCCTCGTCGACATTGAGATCGCTGATCAACGCGCGCAGTTCACGCTCGGTCAGGTCTTCTGCTTCTTCCTCCGCGAGACCATGGTGATGCTGGAAGTCGCTCCTGTCGCCGTCGAACTCTATTTCATGTTCGCTGCCGGCGTCGAAATCGTCGCGCATGCCGGCATTCAGAGCCTTCGCCTTGAGAATCAGCATCCGAACCGTATCCGGTCCGATGGAAAGCTCCCACTCTCGCTCCTGGCGATTCTGCATCGGAAATCTCCGCGCGTTGGATGCCCGGGCGGCGTCGCCGGACCGATGCGATGATAGCCTATCTCTCATTTTCCTCATACGCCTGAGCTTTGGTCAGCTCGGGCCGGATTGACAGAGCCAGCAGCACGATTGAAATGGCGCAATATCTCCATTCGATCGGATTTTCCACTTGGCGTCGCTCCTGTCTCCCAAGGTCCTGCCCATCCTGATGCTGCTTGCCTCGAACGTCTTCATGACTTTCGCATGGTATGGGCATCTGAAGTTCAGGGGCGTGGCGATCTATGCCGTCGTGCTGGTGAGCTGGGGTATCGCCTTTTTCGAGTACTGGCTGGCGGTGCCGGCCAACCGCATGGGCGCCCAAGTCTACTCGGCCGCCGAATTGAAAACCATTCAGGAGGTCATCACGCTAGGCGTATTCGCGGTGTTTTCGGTGTTCTATCTCAAAGAGGCTCTGACATGGAGCCACCTTGCGGGATTTGCGCTGATTGCCTGCGGAGCCGCACTGATTTTCAAAGCCTGAGCTTTTTGCCGAAAAAGCGTCCGTTGTTTTTAGGACGTGAAAAACTTACTGCACTTGCTATATTATGACGAGAATCCGAGACGTGACGGTTCCGCCAGTTTCCTGACGGACCGTTTTCTTTTTGTCGAAAGGCCGCCCGGAGGGGCGGACGACAGGAAAGGAGTGGCTATGAACAAGGTGCCGATGACGGCAGGTGGCTTCGAGACGCTGAAGGAGGAGCTGCGCTGGCGCCAGCAGGAGGAAAGGCCGCGCATAATCGAGGCGATCTCCGAAGCGCGCTCGCACGGCGATCTTTCGGAAAATGCCGAATATCACGCGGCCAAGGAAGCGCAGAGCCTCAACGAGGGCCGTGTCAGCGAGCTGGAAGACCTGATCGCCCGCGCCGAAGTCATCGATATCAGCAAGCTGAGCGGAGCGAAGGTGAAATTCGGGGCCACGGTGGTTCTGGTGGATGAGGACACCGAGGAGGAAAAGACCTATCAGATCGTTGGCGATCAGGAAGCCGATGTGAAGGCTGGTCGCATTTCCATCTCGTCTCCCATCGCGCGCGCATTGATCGGTAAGGAAGTAGGTGACGCCATCGAGGTCAATGCACCGGGCGGAGCCCGCGGCTATGAAATCGTCGAGCTGCGCTGGGCCTGATCCGGCAGCCGGATAAGGAACTCCCAGCCAATGGCCGTAACGCTGGTCGATCTGTCCCGGGTCCACGTCGTGGTGCCCAATTTCAAAAAACGTCTGTCCGGCGTCACGAGCACCATCATCCAGCTCGTGCCGCTGCAGGCGCAAAAGATTGGCGTTGCGACGCTCGGGCCAGGCCTTCCCGACCATTTGCCAAAGCTGCGATGGTGGCAGACGCCAGGCTTGCTCCGGCGACCTCAAGGCGCATCGGTGCGCGTCTGGCATGCGCGTCGCAACCCGGAGATGCTGGCGGGGGTGGTACTTCGGGATGTCTTCCGGGCGCCGCTGAAGCTCGTTTTCACTTCGGCCTCGCAACGCCATCATAAGCGCTGGACGAAATTTCTCATTCGCCGCATGGATGCGGTGATCGCGACCAGCCGCAAGACGGCCGCCTATCTGGATGTGCCGAACACGGTCGTCATGCACGGCATCGACACCGATCGTTTCCATCCGCCGGCGGATCGCGCCGAAGCAGCGCGTGCACTCGGCCTCGATCCTGAACAGCTCTATGTCGGCTGCTTTGGTCGGGTTCGCCATCAGAAGGGCACGGACCTTTTCGTTTACGCCATGATTGAGCTTTTGCCGCGCTATCCGCGATGGTCCGCCATCGTGGCCGGCCGCGCGACGGCCGAGCACAAAGGCTTCGAGGCGGAGTTGCGCGCGCGGGTCGAAAAAGCCGGCCTGGCCGACCGCATCCTGTTCGTGGGCGAGCATAAGGACATTGAACGCTGGTATCGGCCCCTGTCGCTGTTCATCGCCCCGCAGCGCTGGGAAGGCTTTGGCCTCACGCCCCTGGAAGCGATGGCCAGCGGCGTTCCTGTCGTTGCTGCCGATGTCGGCGCCTTTTCTGAACTGATCGAGGATGGGGTGACAGGAACGCTCATCCCGCGTGACGATATGAGCGCGATGGTTACGGCGGCGGAGCGCTGGATGGGAGATGAGGTCGGGCGAGGGCAGGCGGCGCAGAACAGCCGCGCCCACGCCGCGGCACGATTCAGCATCGAGGGGGAGGTGCGGCGACTGGAAGAGATCTGCGTAGCCGCTATACACGGGCGATGATCCGTGCGAGACGCCGGATTGACGCGTTGTTAGCCGCGCCCGGATGTGCGGAATTTAGAATTTGAACCGATGAACACACAAGCCGAGAACCGTCCCACCGTCTCCGCCGTCGTCACCAGCTGCCGGCGTTTCGACCTGCTTGAAAAGACGCTGAAGAGCTTCCTCGAACATAATGACTATCCGCTCGACGAGCTGATCGTGATCGAGGACTCTGATGATCGCGGCATCTATGGCATCGAGCCCCTGTTGGAGGGGACAAGACACCGCATCATCTTCAACGGCAAAAATATCGGCCAGATCGCTTCGATCGACAAAGCCTATGCGGACATCACATCGGACTACATCTTTCATATCGAAGATGACTGGTTGTTCACCCGGAAGGGCTTTATCGCCCGCGCCGTCGCTATACTTGAGCAAGAGCGGCAGGCCATCCTGGTGACGGTGCGCGACGATGCCGACATGCCGCGCTATGTCCGCAGCCTCAGGACGCGCCGGGTCGGAGCGGCGAGCTACAAGCTGGCTTTTCCGGAGCTGCATTTCCTGTGGCATACCTTTACCTTCAATCCGGGTTTGCGGCGGACGGAGGATTACCGGGCCATTTCCGGCGGCTATGTCGCGCTTGGGGATGAGGCCTCCCTCAGCCGTCACTATAAGGCTGAGAACCGGGACATGGCATGGCTGATCGGTGGCGGGGTAAAACACGCTGGTGACATACGATCCGTTTACGGAAATGGAGCGGGGTATCGCAAGTCGGTCTCTTCTGGTGTCTTGTTGCGACTCCTCAGGCGAGAAAATCTGTGCAAATGGCATGAATCCTTGAAGCGGAGATTCTGGCACAGGCTGCGGTTGATGGGGGTCGACACCGAGCCCCTGCAACGCAGGAAACGGTGATGATGGAAGCGTCGGTCCGCACCTATGTGATCAATCTGGACGGTGGCGCCGAGCGCCTCGAATCCGTCAGTCGGATGCTTGCTTCATTCGGCATGGATTTCGAGCGTGTTCCCGCATTCGATGGCCGCAAGCTCGATCTGAGCGCGGTTGAAGATTATGATGCGGGCCGGGCGGAAAGCTATATGGGTCGTAGTCTGGTCGGTGCGGAAGTCGGCTGCTATCGCAGCCATCTCGCAGCGGCGGCGCGGTTTCTGCAGTCAGATGCCCGGTATGGATTGGTCTTTGAAGACGACGTACTGTTGCGCTGCAATCCAATTACGCTTCTGGAGGAGGCGATTCCAGCATTGGAAAATGTGGACAGGGATTGGCTTCTGCTCAACATTGGCGCCAACAAGTCTAAGATCACCACCTCGATCGCGGACCATGACATCGACGGCTATCAATGCAGTCTTGTTGCCGCGCATTATTTTCCGATGATGGCTTGCGCGATCGTCTGGTCCCGGGAGGGGGCCAGGCAATTCGTCGAAAATCATGGGAAAATATTTGCTCCTGTAGACAATTACTTTCGCTATTGGCTGACCCGCGCCGGGCATGGATATGCCCTCTGGCCAGCGCCGGTCACCACCACCGATGCTGAAAGCCAGATTGCCGCATCAGATGGCCGCAAGCGCAGCAAGTATGGCCGCAAATGGTATTACGGCTTCTCCAAGCAGAAGAGACTTCTTGAAGACAAGCTGATTGCGCTGGGCCGCCGCTGTCGCTTCAAGGCAAAAGCTTGGTAATCTTTCAATCCACAGCGCGTCTTGGCGTCGATGAGCTTATGAATGAAAGTCTATTATATAAATTTGGACAGGTCGCCCGAGCGCCGCGCATGGTTTACGCGGCAGACTGACGCTCTCGGGCTCGATCTTGTGCGGGTTTCCGCCGTCGATGGCAGGGAGCTGCCGGCGGCGGAACTGGACCATTGGAGAAAGCTGTCCGAAGGCCACAAGGCTCTCTCCGCCGGTGAAATCGGCTGCTTTCTCAGCCACAGAAAAGCATGGGGGGCGGTACTCGCCGGTAACGAGAAATGGGCCTTCGTCGCCGAGGATGATATTCATTTTTCGAGAAATGCTGCGGCTTTTCTGTCCGATGATAGCTGGATTCCCGCACAAGCAGGGTTGGTAAAAGCGGAGACAGATTTAAGGCGACACGAGTTTTCTCCGGCTTCATGGCCGGCACCCTGCGGCCATGAACTGAGGCGCTTGAAGGCAAGTCATCTGGGTACGGGAGGCTATTTTCTCACCCCTGCGACGGCTGCTCATCTGTTGGCTTTCACGGAGCGCCGGTGTGAGGCCATTGACGGCCTGTTGTTTGCAACGGGATATATGCGGCAACACAAATTGGAGGTGCTGCAGATACTTCCGGCTATCTGCATCCAGGATGTGTATCTGGATGAGCATATGGATACGGCGATCCTGGAGAGCATTGTCGACAAGGAACGCGTTGAGGGACGTGTGGCAACCAAGAAGCGTACCATGACGCCGTTCACTAAGCTGACGAGAGAGGTGAGGCGCGTGTTGATGCAGGTGAGCAATATTTTCAGAAGGGCTTATCTGAGGCTCGCGCGAAAGTCCGTGTTCAAGCTTATCGATTTTGACGGACGTTGATAGGCTGAAGCTACGCCGTGCTTGCGTTTCTAAAGACTCAAACGGCGTTTCGAAGTCAGAATTGTCGCCACTTTAAGCTTTTGCAGGTTTATCCAATCCTCACCGGCACCTCGTCCTTCACCTTGCGGATGGTGAGGGCAGTGCGCACCGTATCCACGTTCGGCGTCGAGGTCAGGTCCTCGATCACGAAGCTCTGGAAGGCGCCGATGTCGCTGGTCACGCAGTGAAGCAGGAAGTCGGATTCGCCCGACACCATCCAGGCTTCGCGCACGATTGGCCAGTTGCGGGTGCGTTCGGCGAAGGCTTTGAGTTCCACTTCCGCCTGATGCTTCAGGCCTACAAGGCAGAAGGCTACGACTTCCATGCCAAGCGATGAGGCGTGGAGCAGGGCGCGATAGCCGCGGATAATGCCGCTCTCTTCCAGCCGTCTGACGCGCCGCAAGCAGGGAGGAGCGGAAATGCCCACCCTTTGCGACAATTCCACATTGGTCATGCGACCGTCGCGCTGCAATTCACGCAGTATTTTCCAGTCGATGGAATCGAGGTCAGCCTTAACGGTCATACGATCATCTCTGCGCAAGAATCTGTCGCCTTCCGGTAATTAAACGACTTTTTGACTGACGTCAGCGGTTTTATGCGCTGCCGCCCGACCTGTTCGATCCTGCGACAAGCTTTCCGGGGACACTTTGCCGTCTGCCTTGCTGGCAGGGCGACCAGCACTTACATTGGCGGCTGATATCGACCTGTTTGTCCAGCGGACCGCCCCGGCGGTTTTCCATCTGCAAGGCTGCATCATGACCGTCAAGCATGCTCCCGTTCTCATCGTCGGCTCCGGCCCGGCTGGCTATACTGCGGCCATCTATGCGGCGCGTGCGATGTTGAGGCCGGTTCTGGTCGCAGGCCTCCAGCAGGGCGGACAACTCACCATCACCACCGACGTCGAGAATTATCCGGGCTTTGCCGAGCCCGTCCAGGGGCCGTGGCTGATGGAGCAGATGGCGAAGCAGGCCGAACATGTGGGCGCTGAAATCGTCCACGACATCATTGTGGAGGTGGATCTTGATGCACGGCCCTTCGTTGCGAAGGGGGATTCCGGAACTGTCTACACGGCTGACGCGCTCGTGATCGCCACGGGCGCACAGGCGAAATGGCTGGGAATTCCTTCCGAGCAGACCTTTATGGGCTTTGGCGTATCCGCCTGCGCGACCTGTGACGGTTTCTTCTATCGCGGCAAGGACGTGGCAGTGGTCGGCGGCGGCAATTCGGCGGTCGAGGAGGCGCTTTACCTGTCCAATCTGGCGCGCAGCGTCACCGTCATCCATCGTCGCAACGATTTCCGCGCCGAGCGCATCCTGCGCGAGCGCTTGCTGGCCAAGGACAACATCAAGGTCATCTGGGATACTGTGGTTGACGAGATCACGGGCCGTCCGGGTCAGGCGCCGCAGCCGCCATCGGTCGAGGGGCTGAAGCTGCGCAACGTGGTGACCGGCGAGGAAAGCCGCTTGCCGATCGATGGCGTCTTCGTCGCCATCGGCCATGCGCCGGCCGTCGAATTGTTCACCGGAAAGCTGAAGCAAAAGCCGAACGGCTATCTGTGGACCGAGCCGGATTCCACACGCACCAATGTTCCGGGCATATTCGCGGCCGGTGATGTGACCGACGACATCTACCGTCAGGCGGTGACGGCGGCCGGCATGGGGTGCATGGCCGCCCTGGAAGCGGAGAAATATCTGGCAGGCATCGAAGCGCACCGGGACGCGGCGGAATAGCCGCAAAAAATCCTCACTCTTCCTTCAGACGCCGAATTAAACGAGGGGAACCATGGCGTTGGATTGGGACAAACTCAGGGTCTTTCATGCAGCCGCTCAGGCGGGGTCGTTCACCCATGCCGCCGAGACGCTGCATCTTTCACAGTCGGCCATCTCACGGCAGGTGAGTGCGCTGGAGCACGATGTCGGCGTGCCATTGTTCCATCGCCATGCGCGTGGCCTGGTTCTGACCGAGCAGGGCGAGATGCTGTTCCGGACGGCGCACGACGTGCTGATGAAGCTGGAATCGATCCGCTCGCGACTGCTCGAAACAAAGGACCACCCCACCGGCGTGTTGCGGGTCACCACCACAGTGGGGCTTGGCACCGGCTGGCTCACCGACCGGACCAAGGAGTTCCTCGACCTCTATCCTGAGATCAACCTGCAACTGGTGTTCACCAATGAGGAACTGGACCTGACCATGCGGCAGGCGGATTGTGCTGTTCGTCTGCGTCAGCCGCAGCAGCCCGATCTGATTCAGCGCCGGCTTTTCACCGTGCATCTGCATGTCTTTGCATCGCAGGACTATCTTGATCGTCACGGCATACCCAAATCGGCGGCCGATCTCGACCGTCATCGCATCATCACTTTCGGTGAACCCGTGCCCAACTATCTGGCTGGATTGAACGCCTTGGAGGCGGTTGGTCGGCCGGATGGCGAGAAACGGCCCAGCGTCCTGCAGATCAACGACCTGATGTCGATCCGCAAGGCGGTCAAGCGCGGGGTAGGGATAGCCATGCTGCCGGACTACATGTCCGGCAAGGATTCCGGTCTTGTGCCGATCCTCGAGGAGCTTGAAGGCCCCTCTTTCGATACGTTCTTCGTCTATCCCGAGGCGATGAAGAACCAGGCCAAGCTCAAGGCCTTCCGCGACTTCATGTTCGCCAAGGCGCGCAACTGGGCATACTGATACGGGCTGATCGCGCATCCCCGCCGTCGCATTAGCAATGGTTTGCGCTGACGCGCATATGGAAGAGGCGGTATCGTTCCGATCGCGATGTTCCAAACGACGCTGCCGGAACCGTGCCGTTCCGGTGCAATTTCTCCCGGTTTCTGCTCTGATTCTGGCCTTATTGCCTTCAGAGAGGCATTGGACCACAGGTCATGTGTTTTTGCATGAGTGCGTTGCAAAATAGATGCTTGTTTGCTGGGCAGGGGTGGCCCATATATTAGCCATCTCCTGAGCGCGTTCTCCTCCCATTAGCGCTCACGAGTGTTCCCCTCTGGAGGTTTAGCCTTTTTGGCAACTCCATCAAACTCAGCCGGATCTTCTGATCCGGCTTTTTTGTTTGCAGCGTTCTCCAACTCACGGGCTATTACGGGCCGGACCTGTGATGAATTTTTGTGCAAGCACCTCACAGACCCTGTCCTCATGTTTCTGCCTCTTGGACGCCCAGCGAAAGCGCTGCTCGATATTCGAGGTCAGCAGGCAGCCTGCACTGCGCGTGGGCGCGGCATCATACGACGGCGAAATTGACTGCGCCGAGGCAGGAAAATCAGGCGTAACGGTCATGTAACCTCTGTAACGTGACCACAGGAGCGAATCTTCTCTACATAAAACAAAGGACGCGGCAGGCTTTCCGGGGATGGGGGCATCTTCCGGAAGCCGGGTCTCAGGCGACAGCCGCGTCCGTCTGAATTCCTGCCGATGGATATCGGCGCATCTATGCGGCGGACCTGCCGTTCCTCCCCGGGGACGGTCCGCAACGGACGGCGGCAGTTCAATCTGCCGCCGTTTGTTCATAAGCGATAGCTTCGGGCAACTGCTCAGGCAGCCTTGCCAGACGCGTTCAGGACTTCGTCGGCAAGTCGTCCGGTAAGTTCCGCCATATGGCTGAAACATGCCACATAGCTGGCGACACCGGCCGTTGCCGAACGAAGTTCGATGATCAGGTCACCTATTTCGGCTTGCGGCATCGTCGCTTCCACCCTGTCCCATCCTGGCCAGCCTTCGCGGGCGTCGTAGCCCAGTATCTGGCCGCGTCTTTGCGGGATGATGGCGATGATGCGTGCTGTCGCATCCGACGGGGTGAATATCTCGACCTTCATCACCGGCTCCAGCAGCACCGGCGCGCAGGCGGCCATGCCTTCCTTCATCGCCAGCCTCGCGGCCATCTGGAAGGCCATGTCGGAGGAATCGACCGTGTGGTAGGAGCCATCGCTGAGATTGACCGCAATGTCGACAACCGGAAAGCCTAATGGACCGCATTTCAGATAGTCGCGAACGCCGGCCTCGACCGATGGGATATATTGCTTCGGCACCACGCCGCCGCTGATCGTGTCGGTGAATTCGAAGCCGGAGCCACGTGGCAAGGGTCTGATCTCAATCAGCACGTCGCCGAACTGACCGTGCCCGCCCGACTGCTTCTTATGGCGGCCGCGCTGTTGTGTTCCCTTGCGGATGGTTTCCCGGTAGGGCACAGCGGGGGCATGGCCCTCGACGGCGATCTGGTTGCGGCCTTCCAGTCTTTCACGCACCACTCGCAGATGCATTTCGCCATGGCCGGAGAGCACGGTTTCGGCTGAGTCCTGATTGTGTGTGAGGCTGAGCGAGGGGTCTTCCTCGGCAAGGCGCTGCACGGCCGCAGAGAGCTTCACATCGTCCTTGCGCTCCTTCGGCCGCAACGCGAAGGCGTAGACGGGCTTGGGCGGAATCAATTCGATCAGCGGCGCTCTCCCGCCTTTGGCGGCGGTCAGCGTCTGGCCGGTGCAGGCGGCTTCCAGCTTGCCCAGCGCCACCGTGTCGCCGGCGACGGCTTCACCCACCTTGGATTGTTCCTTGCCGAACATGCGGTAGAGGCCTGATATCTTGTTGATATCGCCGCCGGGGAGGTAAAGCTCGGCGCCGTCCGTCAGCCGCCCAGACAGAACGCGGGAGACGGAAAGCTTGCCGCCGTGCGATGTGTAGATCGTCTTCATCACCTGAACGAGCGTTGCACTTTCGCTGTCGGCAATCCCGAGTCGCCGCCGCGTCGCCTCGACATCAGGCGCATCATGGCGGATCGCCTTCAGCAGCCGCAACACGCCGTTGCCCTTCTCCGCCGTTCCAATCAGCACCGGCGTCACCCTGCCGTCGCGCAGGTCGGCGGCGAGATCGTCGAATACCGCGTCGCGGGGCGGTTCGATCTCTTCGAGCAACTGCTCCATCAACTCGTCATTGTGGTCGGCGAGGGTTTCCAGCATGGAGAACCGCGCTTCAATCTCGCGCGCCTTTTCGTCGCCCGGAATTTCGGCCACTTCGCTTTCGGCATACTCGCGATAGATATAGGCGCGCTCCAGCGCCAGATCGATCGATCCGATAACGACGCCGTCCTTGCGCAGGGGAATCTGGCGCAGCAACAATGGCACGGAGCTTGCTGGCTGCAGCGTCTTCAGCATCTCGCGCACGCCGGCCGTGGCTTTCTCGACCTTGTTGAGAAACAGAATGCGCGGCACGCCAAGCTCGTCCAGCCGGCGCATGATGAGTTGCAGGGCGGGGATCTTCTTCTCATCGGGCTCGGCAACAACCACGGCCACATCGCAGGCGGCCAGCACCGGGTCCGCTTCAAAGGCGAATTCGATCGATCCGGGACAGTCGACGAACGTCAGCGTATCACCCATGAAGTCGACGGTGGCGAAGCTGGCCTCCACGCTCATGGCGTGTTCGCGCGCTTCGGGAGAGTGGTCGGAGACAGTGTTGCCGGATGCGACCGGGTTCTGGCGTGGAGTGGCGCCCGTGCGGGCGAGAATGGCTTCGAGAAGTGTCGTCTTGCCGCTTGAAAAGGGACCGACGATGGCGATGCATTTCGGTCCCGTGCGTCTTCCTCCGGCGCGATTACCCATGGCTGACCTCCGCTCAGGCATTTTCCGAGTGAGCGGCGGCCGGCCTGTGACCGTCGCACATGGCAGGGCAACGCTGAACGGCCTGCCGTAAGGGCATGGTCACATGGCTTTCGCAGCAGAGCAAGAGGGACCAGAAGGCGTTGCTGTCGCGAAAACAGAAAGCCCGGCGCAAGGCCGGGCTTTTCGAGAGTCTTTTGAAGCGCTTGCGCTGGTCAGATCAGGTTTGCGGTAAAGCGCTGGATGCGCGTGCAGGCTTCCTCCAGAAGCGTGTCCGAAGTGGCGTAGGAAATGCGGAAGTTCGGGCCGAGACCGAAGGCCGTGCCGAAAACCACAGCTACGCCTTCGGATTCCAGAAGCTCGGAGGCGAAGGTTTCATCATTGTCGATCACCTTGCCTTCCTTCGTCTTCTTGCCGATCAGGTCGGCACAGGACGGGTAGACGTAGAAGGCTCCTTCCGGCGACGGGCATGAGATGCCGCGCGCCTGGTTGAGCATCGAGACCACGAGGTCGCGGCGGGCCTGGAAGACCGTCTTGTTCTTCGCGATGAAGTCCTGCGGGCCATTCAGAGCCTCGACCGACGCCCACTGCGCGATGGTGCAGGCGCCGGAGGTCTGCTGGCCCTGAATCATGTCCATGGCCTTGATGAGAGAGACGGGGCCGGCTGCGTAGCCGATGCGCCACCCTGTCATGGCATAGGCCTTGGAGACGCCGTTCATGGTCAGCGTGCGCTCGTAGAGGTTCGGCTCCACCTCGGCGATGGTTCTGAACACGAAATCGCCATAGGTCAGGTGCTCGTACATGTCGTCGGTCAGCACCCACACTTGCGGATGCTTCAGGAGCACGTCGGCCAGCGCACGCAGCTCGGCTTCGGTATAGGCCGCGCCCGAGGGGTTGGACGGCGAGTTCATCATCAGCCACTTGGTCTTCGGGGTGATGGCCTTCTCAAGCGCCTCGGGCGTCAGCTTGAAACCGTTTTCGATCGAGGTCTCGGCGAAGGCCGGCGTGCCGCCGCAGAGCGCCACCATTTCGGGGTAGCTCACCCAATAGGGGCGGGGGATGATAACCTCGTCGCCGGGGTTCAGCGTCGCCATGAAGGCGTTGAACAGGATCTGCTTGCCGCCGGTGCCGACGATGGTCTGCTCCGGCCTGTAGTCGAGATTGTTCTCGCGCTTGAACTTCCTGGCGATCGCTTCGCGCAATGGCGCGATGCCCGACACCGGCGGATATTTGGTTTCGCCGCGGCGGATGGCCTCGATGGCCGCGTTCTTGATGTTGTCCGGCGTATCGAAATCGGGCTCGCCCGCGCCGAGCCCGATGATGTCGCGCCCGGCGCTTTTCAGCTCCCGCGCTTTCTGCGAGACCGCGATGGTCGCGGAAGGCTTCACGCGGGAAAGGGCGTCGGCAAGAAAGGCCATTGGAACGTCTCCGATATATGGCTGGACGGGGAAAATACTGCACGTCTCTAATGTCGCATCAAGCGTTGCAGCGCAAGCTTTGTTCACTGCTCCAACCTGCTCATCGACCTATTTCAGAGGTGGTACGGCTGATGCAGGTTAAGCCGGCTTTAAGCGTTTCATGACAGGTTGGCCCGATGCCCAAATATGAACGGAAGATCTGAAAGGTGGCGCTGAGAGCAGGACTGGATCATATCGAGCGCGAGGAAGACGGAACCGCGACGGGGCGGTGGGGTCTTTTCACGCTCAGAAGCGCATTCCAGCCCATCTTTGCGTTCCATGAGGGCAAGCTTCACATCGAGGCCTTCGAAGCGCTCATCCGGCCATTCCGCGATGGTGAGCAGGAATCTCCCGCCGCGTTCTTTGCAACCTGCAACGCCGACGACAGGCAACAGGTGGAAGAACTGACCCGCACGCTGCATCTGCTGAACGCCGGTGTCTGCCTGCCCCCCGATATGTCCTTGTTCATCAACATCGATCCTTCGGTTTTCACGGATCAGGCCATTGGCGACAATACATTGCGCAACATGCGGCTGGTGCTGAACAGCGTCGGGATAGAGCCCACCCGTGTGGTGTGCGAGGTCACGGAAAATCCGACCGGGTCGCCGCAGGCGTTTTTCAGCTTCGTCGAAGGATTGCGCGGCAACGGTTTTCGCATCGCGGTGGACGACTATGGTGCGGACGAATCCGATATCGGCCGCATCAGGGAACTGATGCCCGACATCGTCAAGTTCGATGCCGTGTGGATCAATCGGCTTATGGAATCCGACGCCGGTTTCGCGTTGCTGTCGACCATGGTCAAATCCTTCGGAGATCAAGGCATTCGCACCGTGTTCGAAGGCATCGAGGAGGAGTGGCAGATCGAACTTGCGGAGAAATCCGGCGCCTCCATGGTCCAGGGCTTTGTGCTGGCCCGGCCCCGGATCGCGTCGCCTGACATGAAAATCCAAGAGCCAGCGCAGCCGAGTGATCCTCCGGCCCCGGAAACCGCTTCGCCCTCCCGTTCAAAATCCGGGCCCGGGGCAAGGGCTTTCGGACGACGGGTGGCGAGATGACGACGGGCGGCAAGAAGCGCCGTCTCGTGACGGATGCCATATTCGCCGACGAAATCGGCGTCGAATATGCCATCCATGACGAGTTCCGCCTGCGCAGTGCCTACCAGCCGATCTTCACACCTCGTGGCGATCTTCTTCGAATGGTGGCGGTGGAGGCCGTCGTGGAAGCCCATAGAAAGGGAGGAAGCGTTTGTCCGGCCGTGTTTCTCGACACGATCGACCCCGATGAACGCTCCTATATCGGGGCCCTGTGTCGAACGCTTCATGTGCGCAATTTCCGCAATCTCGGCCTTCGCAACGCGAGCCTGTTCTTTGGTTTCGACAGCGATATCGACACCCGTGACGGAGCGATCTCCGAATTGAGACAGATGTCGGGCCGGCTGGAGGAACTGGACCTGCATCCGGGTCTGGTGATGTGCCAGATCGATGTGCGCCATGGCGATGACGCAGCCCCCCCAGGTGAAATGGTGCGCGAAATGCGCGCCAGCGGACTGGGTGTGGTGCTGACCGGATTCGGCGTTGCGGAAGGCGGCGAGGCGCTGCTCAATCTTGTCAGGCCCGATGTCGTACGGGTCGACGGGCCATTGTTTGCGCTGCTGTGTTCCTATCCTGCCGCCGGGCGCCTGTTCGGCAGGCTGGTGACGATGCTGAAGACTGGCGGCACGCAGGTTCTGGTGGAAGGCATCGCGACGCCGCGCCAGTTGCAGGTGGCTGTGGAGGCCGGCGCTGATCTTCTGCAAGGCGTATTGCTGTCAAAGCCGCTCCCTGCCGGGGCGTTCTTCGATCAGGGTCCGCTGGTTACTGGCGCGCTTCTGCCCCGGACGGGCTCGGGAATCTGATCCGCTACGGAAGCGATGGGCGGCCGCGCAGGATTTGAAGTTCATTCATCGCTCCCCATCCATTGTACCGCGATATCAGAAGTCGCTGCGGAAGGGCAATTATAGGGGAGCCGGCGACGGCGGGGAGAAAAATTGCCGACGTTTGCGCGCCGGCATGAAAAAAGGCGGGCAAAGCCCGCCTTTTTGCTGGTCAGATTTGGTCAGGGGGCCTGACAGGGAGCTTTCTGGCCGGGCCGGCAGGCAATCTGCTGCTTCGGCTGGTCGGGTTCTTCAAGCTCCGGCGCGCTTCCCTCGCGACCGCCAGTACATCCGTGGCTTGCCGCGCGGTCCGGGTCACAGACCCGGCGCGCGCTCGCGCAGGGTCAGGCCGCCTGCAGAGACCCAGCGGACGACTTGCCGGTGCGGCGGTCCTGCTCGATCTCAAAGCTTACTTTCTGGCCGTCGGCGAGCTCGGTGAGACCTGCGCGCTGCACGGCGGAAATGTGGACGAAAACATCCGGGCCACCATTGTCAGGCTGGATGAAACCGTAGCCCTTGGTAGCGTTGAACCACTTGACGGTTCCAGTTGCCATTTGCGTATTCCTTCAATTCGCTGCTTTGTCTGTGACCGGAAAGCCATCCGGCCGGTGGTATCGAGATTTTGGAGATAGACGGCAGCAAGCTCTTAGGAACGCGCGGCCCGGATCGATCGGCCGAAATATCAATGTGCCCGATATAAGGATGACTTGTCCGGCTTGCAAGGGGTTGCGATAACAGCATGGGCCGGCCTTTGGAACCATCGCGGCGGGGCGGGCGTTTCAGAAGCCTCGCACGGCGGAGCACACCATGAAAATCTTTCCTCTCTGCAAGATCGCTCTCATCGGCCTGGGCTTCAGCCTGATTGCGGCGGAAGCGCAGGCGATTTCCCGCTACGACCCGACGCGCATGAGCTGCGAGGGCGTGCAGGCCCGCGTGGCGCGCGAGGGCGCGGTGATCCTGCGTTACCGTCTGGCGCGCAACCCGAACCTGCCGATCTACGACCGCTACGTCCATGACAGCCGCTTCTGTCCGGCGGGACAGGTGCGCGCCCACGCCTTTGTTCCGAGCGCCGACGCGCGCTCGTGTCCCGTCTACAAGTGCAAGCAGCCGGAATTCGAGCGGCGCGGCCGCATCTGGCGGTTTGGCCGGGACTGACATTCAAAAACCGAACGAGGTCTGGGCCGGCGGGGGCGGGCGGACGCGGACCCCTTCAAGTTTCAGCATTTTCAGCTTGGTCGCCGAGCCGCCCGGCGCGGAAAAGCCGCCGATCTTGCCGCCCGCCGCAACGATGCGGTGGCAGGGCACAACCAGCGGCGCCGGATTGGCGCCCAGGGCCGCTCCCGTTTCGCGCGCCATGCCTTCATGACCGGCGCGGCGGGCAAGCTCCCCATAAGTGACAGCCTCGCCGAACGCCAGACGGCGCGCGGCGGCGTAGATGTCGCGGCGGAAGGCGTCGACGCCGCCGAGATCGACCGGCACGGCGGAAAAGTCGACCTCGGCCCCGGTGAAATAGGCCCTGATATCGCCGATCAGTTCCGCGACCCAGCCTTGCGGCTGCTCCACGCACGGACCATCGCCTGCCAGACGCCGTTCGATGCTGCTCCTGCTTTTTTCAGGGAGACACAGCCGCGTGATGCCCGACGCGCTCCATGCAAGGCCCGCAAAGCCCATGTCCGTCTGGAAAACGGCATGGCCGGAGGGCATGGCGTCCACAGGGGTGTCGGTTGAATTGTTACGCATTGTTACATTATCTCATTCGTCCGGCCTTCCCGCCACCCGAAAACCATACACCCGCAGGTTGCCCGGTGGAATCGGCTGGTGTAAGGAGCGGTTAACCGAACAACGGACTTCGAACCGCTCTTGCCAGCGCAGCTCAAAATCGTCGCCTTCGGCATGGTGCTCGCTGCGCTGGGCGTTTCCGGTTGCACGACCACCTCGCAGACCACGCAGAACTTTGCCGAGACGAGCGAAGCGGACGCCGACGCCGGTTTCGTGATTCCGCTGCCGGAAACGGTGGCGGTTCTGCCCGAGAGCGCCTTTGCCGACGCCGCGCGCAGCGCCGATCTGGCCGCTCTGCCGGCCCCCTCGCAGCCCGGCGAGGCCGCGCCCGTGATGGCGCTGGCCGCACAGTCCGCCGCATCCCCGATCCAGCTTGCTTCCGCCGCCGCAATGCCGCGCGCGGAGCCCGCAGTGCTGACCACGGCCACCGATGCGCCCTCCGCCTCGCGCGGCGATGTGGACGGGTTGATCGCCAGATACGCCAATGTCTACGGCCTGCCGGAGCACTTCGTGCGCCGTGTCGTGAAACGCGAGAGCACTTTCAACCCGAAGGCTTACAACAATGGCCATTGGGGTCTGATGCAGATCAAGCACGCGACGGCGCGCGGCATGGGCTATGACGGCCCGGCCAACGGGCTGCTCGACGCCGAGACCAACCTGAAATATGCGGTGAAATATCTGCGCGGCGCATGGCTGGTGGCCGATGGCGACGAAAACCGCGCCGACCGGCTCTATCAGACCGGTTATTACTACCATGCCAAGAAGCGCGGCATGCTGGAGATCACCGGCCTCGGCAAAGACCGCAAGCGCCGGCGCGACCCGGCCGCCGTAACTCCGGCGCTGATCGTCGAGACGCCGCAGCAGGTCGATCTTCCGGTCGCGCTGAACTGATCCTTCCTGGCCGGTCCTTCTGGCAAGTTTATCCCCTTTTTCGAGGGCGGGCGTCGTCCGCAAGCTGCGCCTGTGATGTGCGAGACCTTCGCCACGCCCGGAAAACCGTCTGGCCATTGAGAGTATCGGGATGACGGGCGGCCTCGGGTCGCTCATCTGGAATGGTGTGGTGCGGCCCTTCAGCCGCCCGTCCGACGTCCTACCGGGCCCAGCCGGCACGCAGCGCTCGAAGCCCGCGCGCCGCCGTCGCCGGCGTTCGCGCGGAATGGACCGACCCGATCCCGTTTCCGGGACGGTTTGAGCCGGGCCGCCGCGTTACCGGACAGCCCCGCCTGTGGCGAACCATCGATCCCTTCGCCAGGCACTCCCGGTCGGCGACTCGCCCCCACGTTCAGGGTTCGCCGCCGCGCCGTCCCATCCTCCGCCAGCCACCGTCATGATCGGCGGTCCCGCAGGAAGGGCACGGGAATGATAAGCGAGACGGAGAGGGCGGGGATAAAATCCGGAGATCGGGCTGACGGAAGCGCAAGCGCGCCCGCCCCGTATCCGGGCTGGCCGTTTGATTGTCGCGGGAGCCGGCAGCGCCTTGCCCATGCCCGATATATGTGGCAACAGCGAGGGATGAAGTCCGCAGACTGTACCACCTGAACGCGCTTCCGCGCCATTGACGCAGGAAGCTTTCGCACCGGGGCTCGATGAGCAGCCGGCAGGCTCTGGTATGCCGTGGCGTGCGAACCGCCACCGCCAATACGGCATGTTTCAGCGGTATTTTTCCTCATGAACAATTTCTTCGAGAGCCCCTTCAGGGGCGTCACGCTCGACAAGCAGGTCACCAACCCGAACATCGTCGTCGGCCGGTACAGCTATTATTCGGGCTATTACCACGGCCACAGCTTCGATGATTGCGCCCGTTTCCTTTTGCCGGACGAGGGCGCGGACAGGCTCATCATCGGCGGCTTCTGCTCGATCGGATCGGGCGCGGCCTTCATCATGGCCGGCAATCAGGGCCACCGCCACGACTGGATCAGCACCTTTCCATTCTACTTCATGAGCGAAGTCCGGGCCTTCGCGGGGGCGCGGAACGGGTATCTTCCGGCAGGCGATACGGTCATCGGCAACGATGTGTGGATCGGCTCCGAAGCCGTCGTCATGCCGGGCGTCACAATCGGCCATGGGGCAGTGATCGGCGCCCGCGCGCTGGTGACACGGGATGTCGAGCCCTACGCCATTGTCGGCGGCAATCCGGGCAAGGTGATCCGGCGGCGATTCAGTGACGCCGATATAGACAGGCTGCTCGAGATCGCCTGGTGGGACTGGAGTGACGATCAGCTTCAGGAAGCGATGCCGGTCCTGACCAGCGGCGATGTGGAAGCGCTGCACCGCCATTGGCGAGCGCGCATCGCCCGGTAACCTTCTATCGGCCGGGCGAGGCGGCGCGGAAAACGGCCAGTTGCGCTTCGAAGGCCCGCCTGAAGGGGGCCCGCGCTTCGGCGCGGGCGACATAGGCGGCAAGGTTCGGATAGTCCTCCACAATGCCCGATGTCTTCAGCCTTTGCAGCACACTGACCATCAGGAGATCGCCCGCGCTGAACCTGCCATCCAGCCAATCGGCCTCGCCGAGGCGGCCGGAAAGCTCGTCCAGCCGGGTCCGGACGCGGCCTTCGAGAACAGGCAGGCGGTCTTCGCACCAGGGCTTGTCGCGCTCGAAAAGGCCGGCCATCGTGTATTCCACGATCGGCGGCTCCACCGTGTTGAGGGCGGCGAACATCCATGCGATGGCGCGGGCCCGCGCCTTCGGATCATCCGGCAGCAGGCCGCCATGGCGCTCCGCGATGTGGAGCACGATGGCGCCCGACTCGAACAGGACGAGATCGCCCTCCTCATAGGTCGGGATCTGCCCGAATGGATGAAGCGCGCGATGGGCGGGCGCCTTCATCGCCTCGAACGAGACAAGGCGAACCTCATAGGGCTGGCCCGCTTCCTCAAGCGCCCAGCGCACGCGCATGTCGCGCGCCAGCCCCTTGCCGCGATCCGGCGAGCGTTCGAAGGCGGTGATGGTGGGGATCATCGGAACGCTCCCTACTCGTTGATTTCGGGCTCCACCAGCTTCGCCAGCTTGCGCAGGGACTCCTGCCAGCCGAGATAACAGGCCTCGGGCGGGACGATGTCCGGCACGCCCTGCTGCTCGATATTGATCTCGGTTCCCACGGAAACGGCCTTCAGGGTGACGGTGACGCGCATCTCGCCCGGCAGGTTCGGATCGTCGAATGTATCGGTGTAGACAAGACGCTCTCCCGGGATCAGCTCGACATAGACGCCGCCAAAGGAATGGCTCTGGCCCGTGGTGAAGTTGCGGAAGGACATTCGGTGGCGGCCGCCGACCTTCGCTTCCATTTCATGGACGGTGCAGAGGAAGCCATAAGGCGGAATCCAGCTCGCTATCGCGTCGGCCTCGACAAAGGCGCGATACACTTTCTCCGGTTTGGCGGCGATGACCCGGTGAAGTCGGATTGTGCTGGGCATGTCATTCTCCTCTCGTTGCGGTTTCAGGGGCTGGTTCGAAAAGCAGCTTCAGATAGCGGATGAGGTGGTCGATGCTGTCGGCGGCGACCGCAGGGCCGCCCTTCGCCTTGGCGAGGATGAAAGCGCCTTGCAGAACGGCCTGGGTGTGGAGCGCGAGCGAGCCGGCGTTCCAGTCGGCGGCAAGGGCGCGATCGCGCATCGCAGCTTCGATGTCGGATTCCAGCGTGGCGGCATGGTCGCTGATGCTGCGGTCGCACGCTTCGCGAATGGCGGGAGCCGTCTCGTAGGTTTCCTGGACCATGGTGCCGACGAGGCAGGTGAACTCGGGCACGCCGCCCTGAAGCAGCGCCTTGCGAAATTCGAGATAGCCGAGGATACGGTCGAGCGGATCGGGATGGTTATGGTAGGGGGCTTCGGCGAACAGCGCTCCGGTCATCTGCGACCAGTATTGCGCGGCGGCGACGCCGAGCTCCTCCTTGCTTTTGAAATGATGGAAGAATGCGCCCTTGGTGACGCCGGCCGCCGCACACAGCTCGTCGACCGTGGCTGCCGAATAGCCCCTGGTGCGGACCACGGACAAGGCGGCGTCCAGAAGCTTGCGCCTTGCATCCAGTTTCGTGGCGGCTTTCGGCATGGTGTTTTCCCTAGGAGATATACATACCGACCAGTTGGTATGTTGTCAACAGAAGGTGGCGGAAACGGGAGACGGCGTTGGGAGCGGTGATGATGTGGGAGCGATCGCGGCGCTGGGGAAGGGGTCGGCGAGGGGGGAGCCGGCGAGGGGGGAGAGCTGGCGAGGGGGAAGAGAGCTGGCGAGGGGGGGGGCGGCGAGGGGGGAGAGAGCTGGCGAGGGGAAGATTGTGGTGGACAAAACAGAGACAGCCGAAGGCAGGCGGGAGCGTGCATCCGGGCGAAGGCAGATGGGGGAGCGGAGGTTGGCGGCGCAGTCGGTGACCTGCCACTGAGTTTTCATCCAGCGGCGATGAGAGCCTCGTCCGTTTCTGTTACGCCCTGAGGGGCGGGTTGAGCAACCGGATTGCCGGTTGCGGCGAGAAGCCCGGCGAAGGGCTGCGGGGCTGTCGCCTCGCGGCGCATGCGGCGAGGTCCACAAAAAAGGCCGGGTTTGAGCCCGGCCTTTTGCGATCTAAAGCGTGTCGCGATCGTTCAGATTCGCTCCCTACGCTTTAAGTTCTTGTTTTTACGCATGTCGCCCCGAAACCGGTTCCCGCTTTCGGGCGACATGCTCTTGCGTCTAAGCGGTCAGAAATATTCCTGCAACGGCCGCACTTCCAGCGAGCCGGCCTTCAGCGCCGCGATGGCCTCGGCCACCGCCGCCATGCCGGCCAGCGTGGTGTAATAGGGCACTTTCTGCATGAGCGTGGCGCGGCGCAGCGACTTCGAATCCGACACCGCCTTCTGGCCGTCCGTGGTGTTGAAGACGATCTGCACCTGACGGTTGCGGATGGCGTCCTCGATATGCGGGCGGCCTTCCAGCACCTTGTTGATCTTTTCCGCCGCAATGCCGTTTTCGGCGAGGAAGCGCTGGGTGCCGCCGGTGGCGAGCACCCGGAAACCTTGCCCGGCGAGGCGGCGCACCGGCTCCAGTATGCCGTGCTTGTCGTCGTCGCGCACCGAGACGAACAGCGTGCCCGAGCGCGGCAGGTCGACGCCGGCCCCGAGCTGCGCCTTGGCGAAGGCCAGCGCATAGTCGCGGTCGAGGCCCATGACCTCGCCGGTCGACTTCATCTCCGGCCCGAGCAGAATGTCCACCCCGGGGAAGCGGGAGAAGGGGAACACGGCTTCCTTAACCGCGATGTGGCCGGGATTGCGGGCGTTCGGCTTCTCGCCATAATGGGAGAAGGCGGCGTCCAGCGTCTCGCCGGCCATGATGCGGGCGGCGACCTTGGCGATCGGCTTGCCGACTGTCTTGGCCACGAAAGGCACGGTGCGGCTGGCGCGCGGGTTCACCTCCAGCACATAAATGGTGCCGTCCTTGATGGCGTATTGAACGTTCATCAGGCCGCCGACTTTGAGCGCCCTGGCGAGCGCAGCCGTCTGGCGCTCCAATTCGTCGACGATCTCGTCGGACAGCGAGTGGACGGGAAGCGAGCAGGCCGAGTCGCCCGAATGGATGCCGGCTTCCTCGATGTGTTCCATGATGCCCGAGACATAGACGTTCTCGCCGTCGCTCAGGCAATCGACATCGACCTCGATCGCGCCCGACAGATAGGTGTCGAACAGGAGCGGGTTCTTGCCGAGCAGCGTGTTGATCTGGCCGGTCTTGTCGTTGGGATATTTCTGCTTGATGTCCTCCGGCACCAGCTCGGGCACGGTGTCGAGCAGGTAGGTTTGCAGCATGGCCTCGTCATGGATGATCTGCATGGCGCGGCCGCCCAGCACGTAGGAGGGGCGCACCACCAGCGGGAAGCCGAGCTCGCCGGCGACGGTGCGGGCCTGTTCGACCGAATAGGCGATGCCGTTCTCGGGCTGGGTGAGATCGAGCTTCTGCAACAGCTTCTGGAAGCGGTCGCGATCCTCGGCAAGGTCGATCATGTCGGGCGAGGTGCCGAGGATCGGGATGCCGTTCTTCTCCAGCGCCTCGGCGAGCTTCAGCGGGGTCTGGCCGCCGAACTGGACGATGACGCCGACCAGTTCGCCGCGGCTCTGCTCCATCTTGAGGATCTCGATGACGTCCTCGGCGGTGAGCGGCTCGAAATAGAGACGGTCGGAGGTGTCGTAGTCGGTCGAGACCGTCTCCGGGTTGCAGTTGATCATGATCGACTCGTAGCCGGCCTCGGCCAGCGCGAAGCAGGCGTGGCAGCAGCAATAGTCGAACTCGATGCCCTGGCCGATGCGGTTGGGGCCGCCGCCAAGGATGACCACCTTCTTCCTGTCCGACACGCCGGCCTCGTTGGCCGGCTGGCCGGCGAAAGGCTGCTCATAGGTGGAGTACATATAGGCGGTGGGCGAGGCGAATTCGGCGGCGCAGGTGTCGATGCGCTTGTAAACCGGATGGACGGCAAGCGAATTGCGCAGTTGTGCGACTGCCTTCGGCTTCTGGCCGGTGAGCGAGGCGAGGCGCGCGTCGGAGAAGCCCATGGCCTTCAGCATGCGCATGTTGGCGGCGTCCTGCGGCAGGCCATGCTCGCGGATGCGGGTCTCCATGGCGATGATGCCGGCGATCTGCTCCAGGAACCACGGGTCGATCTTGCACATGGCGTGCACGTCTTCCAGCGAGGCGCCCATGCGGATCGCCTGCGCCACCATGCGCAGACGGTCGGGCGTGGGCGTGCCCAGCGCGGCGCGGATGGCGTTCTTGTCGTCGCTGTGATTGCCCCCCTGGCCGATGCCGGGAATCTCGATCTCATCGAGGCCGGTGAGGCCGGTTTCCATGCCGCGCAGCGCCTTTTGCAGCGATTCCTGGAAGGTGCGGCCGATGGCCATGACCTCGCCGACCGACTTCATGGCGGTGGTCAGCGTCGGCTCCGCGCCGGGGAATTTTTCGAAGGCGAAGCGCGGGATCTTGGTGACGACATAGTCGATGGACGGCTCGAACGAGGCGGGCGTCGCGCCGCCGGTGATGTCGTTATCCAGCTCGTCCAGCGTGTAGCCGACGGCCAGCTTGGCCGCGATCTTGGCGATGGGGAAGCCGGTGGCCTTGGAGGCCAGCGCGGAAGAGCGCGACACGCGCGGGTTCATCTCGATGACGACGAGGCGGCCGTCCTCGGGGTTGACCGCGAACTGGACGTTGGAGCCGCCCGTCTCGACGCCGATCTCGCGCAGCACCGCGATCGAGGCGTTGCGCATGATCTGGTATTCCTTGTCGGTCAGCGTCAACGCCGGCGCGACCGTGATGGAGTCGCCCGTATGGACGCCCATCGGGTCGATGTTTTCGATGGAGCAGATGATGATGCAGTTGTCCGCCTTGTCGCGGACGACCTCCATCTCGAACTCCTTCCAGCCGAGCACGCTTTCCTCGATCAGCACCTCGGTGGTGGGGGAGGCGTCGAGGCCGGACTGGACGATGGCGAAGAATTCCTCGCGGTTGAAGGCGATGCCGCCGCCGGTGCCGCCGAGCGTGAAGGAGGGGCGGATGATGGCGGGCAGGCCAACGGCGTCGAGCGCCTGCGCGGCGACGCCCATGGCGTGCGACACGTAGCGCTGCTTGCGGTCGCCCTCGCCAAGGTTCCAGCGGGTTTCGAGCGCATCGAGCTCGGTGTCGGACGCGCCGGACACTTTGAGTTCGGCGCGCTCGGCCTCGTGCTTCTTGCGGTCGGCGTCCTTGACCTCGGTGGCGTTGGCCAGCATCGACTTCGGCGTTTCAAGGCCGATCCTGGCCATCGCCTCGCGGAACAGGGCGCGGTCCTCGGCCTTGTCGATGGCGTGCGCGTCGGCGCCGATCATCTCGACATTGTAGCGTTCCAGCACGCCCATGCGGCGCAGCGACAGCGCCGTGTTGAGCGCGGTCTGGCCGCCCATGGTGGGCAGCAGCGCGTCCGGGCGCTCCTTGGCGATGATCTTGGCGACGACCTCGGGCGTAATCGGCTCGATATAGGTGGCGTCGGCCAGCTCCGGATCGGTCATGATGGTGGCCGGGTTGGAGTTGACCAGAATGACGCGGAAACCTTCCTCGCGCAGCGCCTTGCACGCCTGCGTGCCGGAATAGTCGAATTCGCAGGCCTGGCCGATGACGATGGGGCCGGCACCGATGATCAGGATGGATTTGATATCGGTGCGTTTTGGCATGGCGGGGTCCGTTATGGCTGTGCACGCGAAACACCGGCGCCGGATTTCCGGGTCGGTTCACGCTGCGTGGATTCTCAGTATCAGGCTAAGGGGGCCTTATAGGGGAGAGTTTCAACCGATGTAACCCCGAAAAATGCATCTTTGCCCAGCCAATACGCATGGCTGGGCGAAGGGACCGGGGAACGGTCCCGATCCATACGGCCGGCCAATGCGGTTCAGCCGTTTTCGTCGAGGGCGAACGAGCCGGTGACGATCACGCCCGAACGCTCATAGCTGGCCAGGAGGACGCCTGAGGTGGACACTTGCGAATGTGTCAGCCTGAAGGCCCCGGGCATGGCCCCACCCTGGAACAGGCGCTTGCCCTTGCCCAGCACCAGCGGGAAAGTCAGCAGGCTGATTTCATCGACCAGATCGCCCGCAAGCAGCGTCTGAAGCAGGACGGTCGAGCCCTGAACGAGCAGATCGGGTCCGTTCCCCGCCTTCAGGTCGCGCAAGGCGGCAGCCGGATCGGGCGTCAGCGCCTCGCTGTTTCGCCAGCCGAGGCTGTCCGGCCGGTGCGTGGCGACATATTTGGTGACGGTGTTGAAGGATTTCGCGATCGGATCGGAGTCGGGAACGCGCGGCCAGTGGGCGGCGAAGATATCGTAGGTGCGGCGTCCCAGCAGAAGGTCGAAAGGCGTGTCGAAGGTGCGGTCCATGAAACGGCCCATCGGCTCGTCCCAATAGGAAACCGTCCAGCCGCCATGCTCGAAGCCGCCGTCGCGGTCCTCGTCCGGGCCGCCGGGCGCCTGCATGACGCCATCCATGCTGACAAAGGCGGTCAGTCTGATCTTTCTCATCAGATTGCTCCCGTTAGGGTGTGCGCCCCGCGTCCGCCGGGATTGGGCCACGGGAAGCCTCGCATGGCAAGGCCGTGCTGCGCATGGACGCCCGCATCGGAACGATTGGCCCGCTTCGCGCGTTGCCGCGCAAGCCAACAATGGTCATGACTCGGACAGGCCGATAAGTTATCTATCGGGCCGGAAGAAGCAGCGCAGGCGCGACAGCCTGCCACCAAGGATGAGGATCGCGCATGCGCTGGAGAGGCCGCCGTCAAAGCGACAATATCGACGACCAGCGCGGACAGGGCGGTTTCGGCAGGCCCGGCGGCATTGGCGGTGGCGGGCCGGGCCGGATCCGCATCCCGGTGGGCGGGCGCGCCGGCGGCGGCGGCATTTCCACCATCGTCATTCTCGTCGTGCTGTTCTTTGCGCTGAAAGCCTGCGGCATCGATCCGATGCAGGTGCTGACCGGGGGCGGAGGCGGGCTGCTGCCGGGCGAGGACAGCGGGCGCGTCACCTCCAGCGAGCCGGGCTCGGGTTCCGTGCGCAACGACGAGATGCGGCAGTTCGTGGCCACCGTCCTGGCCGAGACGGAAGATGTGTGGAACGGCATCTTCCAGGCAAACGGGCTGACCTATCAGGAGCCGCAACTGACCTTGTTCGACGGCCAGATCCGTTCTGCCTGCGGCTTCGCCTCCTCGGCTTCCGGGCCGTTCTACTGCCCGGCTGACAAGAAGGTCTATCTCGACACCTCCTTCTTCCGCCAGCTTTCGCAGCAGTTCGGCGCATCGGGCGATTTCGCCGAAGCCTATGTCATCGCCCATGAGGTCGGCCACCATGTGCAGAACCTGATCGGCGTGTTGCCGAAGTTCAACCAGATGCGCCAGAGCATGGGCGAGCAGGAAGCGAACCACATGTCGATGCAGGTCGAGCTTCAGGCCGACTGCTTCGCCGGCGTGTGGGGCCATTACACCGCCCAGAAGGGCATTCTGGAAGAGGGCGATCTGGAAGAGGCGCTGAATGCCGCCCAGCAGATCGGCGACGACACGCTGCAAAAGCGCACCCAGGGCTATGTGGTGCCGGAAAGCTTCAACCACGGCACTTCCGCGCAACGCCAGAAATGGTTCGCCCGCGGCTACCAGAGCGGCAAGCTTTCCGACTGCGACACATTCAACAATCCGATCTGAGGGCAGCATGACACAAAGCCGCATCGCCGTCATTCAGGCTGGGACCAGCCTGTTCGACACGCCGCGCACACTTGAGCGCATGGAGGCCCATTGCCAGGCGGCCGCCGCGGAAGGCGTCGAACTCGCCGTTTTCCCCGAAGCCTATGTCGGCGGCTACCCCAAGGGCCTCGACTTCGGCGCGCGGATCGGAACGCGCACCGCCGCTGGCCGCGACGATTTTGTGCGCTACTGGCAAGCTGCGATCGACGTGCCGGGGCCAGAAACGGCCCGTATCGGTTCCTTCGCGGCGAAGATGAAGGCGCATCTTGTCACCGGCGTCATCGAGCGCGACGGCGGCACGCTCTATTGCACGGCGCTGTTCTTCGGACCGGATGGCGCCTTGCTCGGAAAGCATCGCAAGCTGATGCCGACCGCAAGCGAGCGGCTTTTGTGGGGGCAGGGCGACGGCTCGACCATTCCCGTCTTCGACACCGATATCGGCCGCATCGGCGCGGCGATCTGCTGGGAAAACTACATGCCCAATCTTCGGCAGGCGATGTACGGCAAGGGCATAAGCCTGTGGTGCGCGCCAACCGTGGACGAGCGCGACATCTGGCAGGCTTCGATGCGCCATATCGCCTATGAAGGCCGATGCTTCGTGCTGAGCTCCTGCCAGTACATGACGCGGGCCGATGCGCCGGACGCCTATGACTGCGCACAGGGGAACGATCCTTCGACCGTCCTCATCCGCGGAGGAAGCGTGATCGTGGGGCCGCTTGGCGATGTGCTCGCCGGCCCCGTCTACGACCGGGAAGCCGTCCTGACCGCGGACATCGACCTCACCGATACGATCCGCGGCAAGTTTGATCTCGATGTGGCCGGCCATTATGCGCGCCCCGACATATTCAGGCTCAGCGTGAACGAGACGGAGCGGACGCCGGTGAGCTATCAGGTCGAAGTCGCCGAGGACGAGGAAGGCGAGGAGCCCGGCGAGATCGCGCTATAGCAAGAAGGCGGCGCGGCCGGACCCACACGACCTTGTGCGCGCCACCTCGATTGACGGGCGGAAAATCTGCGCCATACTGACGTGCAATGCATGGCGCGCGGGCTCCCGAGTGTCGGGGCGGTCACCTTGTCGGCATAGAGGGCGACGCCTTCCGTTTTCCGGACGGAAGGCTGACACGGTGTTTTTGCGCGGTCTGCGACATTTCCGGAATCGCGTTTTGTATAAGAACGGCTTTCGCGGCCCTGCTTGCGGCGGCGGCCGTTTCGCTTGCGCCGCCAGTGCAGGCGGCCGGCGTCGGCGAGGCGCTGGATGAACTGCGCCCGGCGGGCCAGGCCGATGCCGCACCGCCATTTTCCCTTGCCAATCTCTCCGGGGAGACCGTCGATCTTTCGGACCATCGCGGCCGCCCGGTCATCGTCCACTTCTTCGCCACATGGTGCGAGCCGTGCAGGGAGGAACTGCCGGCCTTGCAGCGGCTGGCGGCGCGGGCCGGGGAGGCAATGCCCCTGACGGTGCTGGCGATTTCCGTCGGTGAGGTGGAATTGCGCGTGCGACGGTTCTTCACGGATGCGCCCGTCGCCTATCCTGTGCTGCTCGACGAGGACATGAGCGTCGCCAAAGGCTGGGGCGTCCGCTCCCTGCCGGCCACTTTCGTGCTCGATGAAACGCTGACGCCACGCCTTGTCGTCACGCACGATCTGGACTGGGACAGCATCCAGGTGGAGCGGCTGCGCGAACGGCTGGCTGCAACGGTGAGCGAGTAAATGGGAAACGGTTCAACGGGAGGAAAACCAATGAGGATCGACAGAAGGGATTTTCTGAAGGCGGGCGCTGCGGTTTCGGCTGCGATGCTGTTGCCGGCTTCCGCACGCGCCAATAGCGGCTTCGCGCCCAGGCCGGGCGACTGGCGCAGGTTCGAGGTGGTGACGCGACTTGAGATCGCCGAGCCGGACGGCCGGACGCAGGCATGGATTCCGTTACCTTCGGTGAACGAGGCTGACTGGTTCCGCTCCGAAAGGAGCGAGTGGACCACCAATGCAGGCAGGGCGCATCTGGTGCGGGAGCCGAAATACGGGGCCGACATGCTCCACGTCGAATGGGATGAAGGAGAAAAGGCTCCCGTGGTGGAGGTCGTCAGCCGTATCGCCGCCCGCGACAGGGCGGTGGACCTCACCACTCCCGGCAACCCGCCGCCGCTGACGCCGACGGAGCGTGCGCTCTATACGGCTGGAACCGACCTCATTCCCGTGGACGGCATCGTGCTGGAAACGGCGCAGAAAATCTCCGCCGGCGCGGAAACCGATGTCGACCGGGCGAGGGCGATCTACGATTGGGTGGTGGACAACACCTTCCGCGATGCGAGCGTGCGCGGATGCGGCGTCGGCGATATCGCGGCGATGCTGGAGAGCGGCAATCTCGGCGGCAAATGCGCGGATCTCAACGCGCTCTATGTCGGGCTGGCGCGGGCCGCGGGCCTTCCGGCGCGCGACGTCTACGGCATAAGGGTCGCGCCCTCGCAGTTCGGCTACGCCAGCCTCGGGGCGAAGAACGAGGTGATCACCAAGGCGCAGCACTGCCGGGCGGAGGTCTATCTGGACAGCCATGGCTGGGTGCCGGTCGATCCCGCCGACGTGCGCAAGGTGGTGCTGGAGGAGCCGCCCGGCGACCTGGCCGCCGATGACGCGAAGGTGGTGGAGGCGCGAAAGGCGCTGTTCGGGTCATGGGAAACCAACTGGCTGGCCTACAACATGGCGCATGACGTGTCGCTGCCGGGAGCGGAGGGGCCGAAACTCGGCTTCCTGATGTACCCGCAGGCGGAGACGGCTTCGCTGCGTCTCGACTGCCTCGACCCGGACACCTTCAGATATGCGATCACGGCGCGGGAACTGATGGCCTGAAAACCTGTCTCCCGAAGGAGCGCCGACTTTGGGAGACAGTCGCTCTAACGCTTTGATTACGCATCTGAATAATCCGAAAATGTCTGCTTTTCGGCCCGATGCCCTGAGCGCTTCAAGGGCGGCCGATGGCGGATTGCGTTGCGATCCCGCCATCGGCGGCAGCATGTGTCAGCATGAAAGATTCCGAGGTGTTCTCTTATTGTTCCTTGCCGGCGACAAGCCTATAAGGAGCGCTTCGCCTTTCCGGCGAAGAGAGGACACGCAAGATGGTGGACACCGCAACGGCACGGCGCGGGCTGGCCCTCGTCTTCATGATATTGTTGCTCGACATCATCGGCTTCGGCATCATCATGCCGGTGCTGCCTGCCTATCTGCAGGAACTGTCCGGCGTCGATGTGAGCGTGGCGGCGCGCGAGGGCGGGTGGCTGCTGTTCGCCTATGCGGCCATGCAGTTCGTGTTCGCGCCGGTGATCGGCAATCTCTCCGACCGGTTCGGACGCCGGCCGATCCTGCTCGCCTCGGTGTTCACCTTCGCCATCGACAATCTGATATGCGCCATCGCCTGGTCCTATCCGATGCTGTTCATCGGTCGCGTGCTGGCCGGCATCAGCGGGGCCAGCCATTCGACCGCCTCGGCCTTCATCGCCGATGTCAGCACCGACGAGAACCGTGCGCGCAATTTCGGGCTTCTGGGCATCGCCTTCGGGGTCGGCTTCGTCATCGGGCCGGTGCTGGGCGGCATTCTGGGCGAGTTCGGGCCGCGCGTGCCCTTTTATTTCGCGGCGGGGCTGGCCTTCCTCAATTTCGCGATCGCCTTCTTCCTGCTGCCTGAGACGCTGGAGGCCAGGCATCGCCGGCCCTTCGAATGGCGGCGGGCGAGCCCGCTCGGCACGCTGAAGCAGATGCGCAACTATCCGGGCATCGGCTGGCTGGGGCTGGTGTTCTTCCTGATGATGCTCGGCCACATGGTCTATCCGTCGGTGTGGTCGTTCGTCGGCGACTACCGCTACGGCTGGAGCGAACGGATGATCGGCCTGTCGCTCGGTCTGTACGGATTGTGCGGGGCGGTGGTGATGGCGTTCGTGCTGCCGCGCGTGGCGCGGGCGCTCGGCGAATGGCGCACGGCCGCCGTGGGACTGGCCTTCACCGCCATCGCCGCCTTCGGCTACGCGGCCGCCTGGCAGGGGTGGATGATCTACGCGGTGATCGTGGCGACCTGTCTGGAGGCACTGGCCGAGCCGCCGCTGCGCAGTCTGGCCGCGGCAAGGGTGCCACCCTCCTCGCAGGGCGAGTTGCAGGGTGCGATCACCAGCCTGTTCTCGATCACCGCGATCATCGCCCCGCTGCTCTACACCAACATATTTTCGTGGTTCACCGGGCCTGCCGCGCCGGTGGAGTTCGGCGGGGCTTCCTATGTGGTAGCCGGCATATTCCTCGGGCTGGCGCTGTTGGTGCTGGTTACGAAGGTGCGCGCCCCTGAAAGCAGGACGGCGCGGCCCTGGGGGCCGCCGCGAAAAGCCAACCGCAGGTTGGGCGCTGACAGGTTTGCGGGCGATCAGGCCCGCTCGGCCAGCGCCGGCTCGCCCTTGCGCTCGCGGATGAGGTTGGCGAAACGGCGGAAGAGATAGTGCGAATCCTGCGAGCCGGGCGACGCCTCCGGGTGGTGCTGCACCGAGAATACCGGCTTGCCGACGATGGCGATGCCGCAGTTCGAGCCGTCGAACAGCGAGACATGCGTTTCCTTCACGCCCTCGGGCAGCGAGGTGGTGTCGACCGCGAAGCCGTGGTTCATGGACACGATCTCGACCTTGCCGGTGGTATGGTCCTTTACAGGATGGTTTGCGCCATGATGGCCCTGATGCATCTTGACCGTGCTGCCGCCGGTGGCGAGCGCCAGGATCTGGTGGCCAAGGCAGATGCCGAAGATCGGGATGTCGGTCTTGAGCAGTTCGCGCAGCGTCGGCACGGCGTAATCGCCGGTGGCGGCAGGGTCGCCGGGGCCGTTGGAGAGGAAAACGCCATCGGGCTGGAGGGCGAGGATATCCGCGGCCGAGGCGGTGGCGGGCACAACGGTGACCTTCGCGCCGAGGCCGGCCAGCAGGCGCAGAATGTTGCGCTTGACGCCGAAATCGACGGCGACGATGTGCATGGACGGCGCGTCCTGCTCGCCATAGCCTTCGTTCCAGACCCAGGGCGTCTCTTCCCACAGGCTCGACTGGCCGCTGGTGACGTCCTTTGCAAGGTCGAGGCCGACGAGGCCCGACCAGCCGGCGGCTTTTTTCTTCAGCGTCTCGACGTCGAAATCGCCGTCCGGGGAATGGGCGATGACAGCGTCGGCCACGCCCTTTTCGCGCAGAAGCGCGGTGAGCGCGCGGGTGTCGAGACCCGACATGGCCACGACGCCACGCTTCTTCAGCCATTCGTCGAGGCCGCCGGTGGCGCGGTAGTTGGAGGGCGTGGAGATGTCGGCCTTGAAGATCGCGCCGACTGCCCCGGCGCGCGAGATCGGCGCAAGGCTCTCCTCGTCTTCTTCATTGACCCCGACATTGCCGATATGCGGGAAAGTGAAGGTGACGATCTGGCCGGCATAGGAGGGATCGGTGAGGATTTCCTGATAGCCGGTAAGCGCGGTGTTGAAGCAGACCTCGCCAATGGCTTCGCCCTCGGCGCCGAGGCCGCGTCCTTCGATCACCGTTCCGTCGGCGAGGACGAGCAGGGCGGTCGGCTTTTCCGAAACCCAGGGGGCAGTGCTGGCCATGGCGGCGCTCCAATCGTGAAGGTTGCGCGGACACAGGACCGGAGCCGGATGTCCGCGGCAAAAGGCACGGGGCGGCGAACTTTCGCGACCTCCGCGCACACTTGATGCTCAGTTCATGCTAAGGCTCCGAGATAGGGGAAGCGGCCGGTCCGGTCAACACCGTGTGCGGCCAAGTCGCAGCTTTTCTGCGCCGCCCCGCATTTTCGCGCGCTGCAAGGCTCAAAACCGCTTTTCAGCGCAGGGCGACATGCTCTATAGCATCGGACCGAAAAGTGGAATCCGGTTTTCGGAAAATCCGATGCTAAATCAAAGAATTAGAGCGCCATTCAAGGAGGGCGGACCATGCGCGAACGGCTTATGGACGAAGTGAAGACGGCGATGAAGGCGGGCGACAAGGGCCGCCTTTCCACGCTGCGGCTGATGCAGGCGGCGATCAAGGATCGCGACATCGCCAATCGCGGCGTGGGCAAGGATGCGGCCGGCGCTGACGAACTCGCCCAGCTTCTGGCCAAGATGGTGAAGCAGCGCGAGGATTCGGCCAAGGCGTTCGAGGATGGCGGCCGGCCGGAACTGGCGGCCAGGGAGCGCGAGGAAATTGTGGTGATCCGCGACTTCATGCCAAGGCAGATGGACGAGGCGGAAGCGGAAGCCGCCATTCGCGCGGCCATTGCGGAAACAGGCGCCGCCAGCGTGAAGGACATGGGCAAGGTGATGGCGGCCTTGCGTGAAAAATATGCCGGCCAGATGGATTTCGGCAAGGCGAGCGGGACGATCAAGGGCCTGCTGGGGTAATCAGCCGGGGCATATCCCGCAAAACGCGCTGCTGGGGAGGTGGACGGCTCCGCAAGCAGGCGCAAAGCTGAAAGGTTCTGGCGCCGCGCCGCTCTGCCGCTTGCCTGCCGCCGGGCGGTCCCGGCGGCAGTTCAAGGCTTGTACGATCATTCCGAAGCTGCTTCGGGAGGCCGAAACGGGCTGAGAAAATCGATGCCGCTCAGAACTTGTAGGCTACGCCCAGGCGGAAATCATGGGTGCGGATCCTGGCTTCCCAGTTCTCGTTGACCTGCGTCGCGACGAAGCTCTTCTTGCCGTAGTGCGTGTAGCGATATTCGCCGCGAACCGTCCAGTTTTCCGTTGCTGCATATTCGACGCCTGCTCCCAGGGTCCAGCCGGTCAGATTTTTCGATGCCTGGCTGTAAAAATTGCCGAGGGACTTTTCCTCGAATTGCATGCGCGCCACGGTGAACCCGCCGGTCACATAGGGCATGAAGCGATCCAGGGCGTATCCCACCCGAACGCGCCCGGATCCCGTCCAGTCGAGTTTCGTCGTGCTGGTGTAAATGGCGCTCCCGACAGCGTTTCCGGTCGCCTTGATGTCACCCCAGCCGATGTCGCCTTCGAGGCCGACAACGACCCCACCGTCAAGCTGATGATTGTAGCCCGCGAAAATGCCGCCAAACCCGCCACGAGAGCTCAGGCGATAGTCCCAGATGGGGTCGCCGCCCTCCCAGAAGTAATCCACATCGCCCTCGGCCGCCTAGCCGGCTTGCGCCCCGATATAGGCGCCTGTCCAGTCATAGGTGGAAGCGATTGGCGCATCGGCGACGGAATCGGCGGCAAATGCACCGGTAGCCAGAACTGTTCCGGCGACTGTAGCAAGCAGAATGAATTTCATGATGTCACCCTCAACCCTGCACGCCATTCGCCACAAAACGTGACGCGCGAGAAGGTGGCCGCCGGGCTTTGATTGAGATTTAGATGCAGTGTGGCATTTCCGCCATCTATGCGTGCGGAAGGCTGCGGAGGTTTTCAACCGGTTACGTCGCTATCGCCTCGGGACCCGCTTTGCGGGACGTCGGCCCCCTCAGCTCGCTCTGAGGCGCGAGCCGCGCAGCAGGCCGCGTTCCTCCAGAACCGGATAGACGATCGACGTCAGCAGCGAGTTGATCTGCTTCAGGTCGCGCAACGTATCCAGATGAATGGAACTGCTTTCGATCGACTTCAGCGTGCCGTCGCGAAGCCGGAGGAAGTGATTGTTGCTGACGTCGCGTTCCATATCGCGCAGCCTGTCCTTTTCCTCAACGAGCTGGCGGGCGGTCTCGGTATCGCGCGAAACCAGCACATTGAAGGCAAGGCGCGCATTGGCGAGAACGGCGGCGTGGAAAGCCGTGATCTCCTTCCAGCCTTCCGGGGTGAATTCCAGATTCTGCGTCATTTTCTTGCGCACATGGACCAGCATGTTGCGCACGATGATGTCGCCCACCTGTTCGAGCTTGACGCAGGCCCCGATCAGTTCCTGGCAACGCAGCGCCTGGTCCTCGGTGAGCGAATTGCGGATCAGCTTGGCCAGATAGATCTTGATGGCGGAGTGGCGCTCGTCGACCCGGTCGTCGAGCGCGGCCAGAGCGTTGATCTGGTCCTCGTCTGCGCTCTCGTAGAGGTCGATGATGCGCTTGAGCATGATCTCGACGGTTTCGCACACCCGCACGACCTCGCGCGTGGCGTTGGCGAGCGCCTGCGGCGGGCTGGACAGCGCGGATTCCGACAGGGCCGACAATTCGGCGACCTGAAGGGATTCCGTCGGGTCCGGCCTTGCGCCCAGCGCCACGATCTTTTCCGAGGCGCGGTAGACAAGACCGGCAAGCGGCAGGCCGGCGATCAGGATAATGACGTTGAACAGGATGTGCGCATTGACGATCTGGTCCGACGCGGTAGCCCCGAGGAAGCCGATCTGCGGCTTGAAGATCATCACCAGCGCCAGCATGATGATCGAGCCCATGCCACGCATCAGCAGGTTGCCGACCGGCACGATGCGCACGCCCGGATCGGAATTGCGGGTGAGCATGGGGGCGATGATCGAGGAGCCGAGATTGACGCCCAGCACCAGCACGACGCCGAGTTCCGGCGTGATAAGGCCGCGCCCGGCCATGGTCGCCATCAGAAGCACCGCGGCGATGGAGGACTGGAACAGCCAGGTGATCAGCGCCGCCAGCAGATAGGCGGTGATGGGATCGCTGGAGAAATAGTTGATGATGATCGGCATCAGCTCGCTTTCACGCAGCGGCTCCGATGCCTGACCGATCATCTCCAGCGACAGGATGAGCAGGCCAACGCCGACCAGAATGCGGCCCTTCTGACGCCAGTCCCGGCTTTCCGTCGCCATGAACAGGAAAGTGCCGACGATGAGGCAGAGCGGCACGAGAAGGGTCAGGTCGTAGGTCAGCAGCTTGGCCACCAGCGCCGAACCGATCTCGGCGCCGCGCACGGCAAGCTGGCCGGCGAGGCCCGAAACGATGCCCGCGCCGGCGAAGGAGCCGACCAGAAGGGTGACCGCGGTGGAGCTTTGCAGCGCGACGGCCAGACCCGTGCCCGCCAGCACCGCCATGATCGGGTTGCGCAGGGTGGCGCGCAACTTGTGGCGCAGCACGTCGCCATAGGCGCGCTCGACGCCCGTTTTCACCAGACGGGTGGCGTAAAGCATCAGCGCCACCGCGCCGGCCAGATGAACGAGAACCGCCGAACCGGTCATGCAGACGCTCCCGCACAGGCAAGGGCTGCGGCGGCGTTGCGGCGCGGCCACATGAAACAGATTGCGCGACCGACGCGCTGAGGAAGGCGAATCACATGCATGGCGGGAGTATCCGATACGGCCTTATATATTAGCCGGGTAATCAATATTGTCCATCCCCCAGAGTATGTTGGCGGAAATTTATGGCTGTCTCAAGGCGGGTGCAAAGCCGCGCCCCGCGCCAGGGACGGCTTTGCGGGCGAGGTTTCCCCATTCCTGCCAAACAGAATCAAGACAGGCGCTTAACGGTTGGATTCTGTTACCGAAATGTAATGTCGCCGTTCAGTTTCGGTTCATGCAAGGGGCCCTATCTCTTTGGTCATCAACAACGCAGGAGCGCCTTTCATGAAACGCATCATTCTCTCCGTCATGGCCATGTCGATGCTGGCGGCCACTTCGCTTCAGGGGCAGGCCGCTCCGCTGAACAGGCCGGCTGCGCCGCAGGCCGAACTGGTGCAGGTCGATTACCGCAAGCCGGTTCATGGACAGAACTACAAGAAGCCTGTCCACAAATACGACAGCAGGCGCGACCATGGCCGGTACGGCAAGCAGCAGGCCGTGAAGAAGCCGAACTATGCCAAGCGTCATGACTGGAAGCGCGGCCAGCGCTATTCCGACTGGCGTCGCCATGCCCCGGTTCGCGACTACCACCGCTACGGCCTGAAGCGCCCGGCCGCCGGCCAGCAGTGGATCAAGGTCGACAACGACTATCTGCTGGTGGGGTTGGCGACGGGCCTTATCGCCGGCGTGATCGCGGCGCGCTAAGGCCGGTCGAAACATGCGAAAGGGCGGCCCCGCGCCGCCCTTTTCGTTTTGCCTGTTGTGATAAGGGCCTGTGAAAAGCGGGGAGGGCGCGCAGCGAGAGTCGTCTTGCGTGCAAAGGGCGTCTATATGAGAGGAAACGGGCGGTTTCCCATATGCGCTTTCCACCATCATTCCTTGACGAGATACGCGACCGGGTGCCGATCTCATCGGTGATCGCCACCCGTGTGACGTGGGACCGCAGGAAGACCAACGCACCGAAGGGCGACTGGTGGGCGTGCTGCCCGTTTCATGGCGAGAAATCGCCGAGCTTCCACTGCGAGGACCGCAAGGGCCGTTACCACTGCTTCGGCTGCGGCGTTTCCGGCGATCATTTCAAGTTTCTGACCGAACTGGACGGCCTGAGCTTTCCCGAGGCGGTGGAGCGCGTCGCCGATATGGCCGGCGTGCCGCTGCCGGCGCGCGACGTGCAGGCGGAGGCGCGCGAGAAGCAGCGCGCCGAACTCACCGATGTCATGGAGATGGCGACGGCGTTCTTTCAGGAGCGGCTGCAATCGGCGGAAGGGGCGAAGGCGCGCGCCTATCTGCGCGACCGCGGCCTGACGCCGGCCACGCAGCAATCCTTTCGGCTGGGCTATGCGCCCGAAAGCCGCAACGCGCTGAAGGAACACCTGGCCGCGCGCGGCGTGGGCAGGGAGGAAATCGAGGCCTGCGGCCTTGTCGTGCACGGCCACGACGTTCCGGTTTCCTACGACCGGTTCCGCGACCGCATCATGTTCCCGATCCCGGATTCGCGCGGGCGCATCATCGCCTTCGGCGGCCGGGCGATGTCGCCCGATGCGCTGGCGAAATATCTCAATTCGCCCGAAACCGAACTCTTCCACAAGGGCAATGTGCTCTACAATTTCGCCCGCGCCCGCAAGGCGGTGGCGCGCGGCGAGACGGTCGTGGTCGTCGAAGGCTATATGGACGTCATCGCGCTGGCGCAGGCCGGTTTCGAGAATGCGGTTGCGCCCCTGGGAACCGCGCTGACCGAAAACCAGCTCGAGCTTCTGTGGCGCATGTCGGCCGAGCCGGCGCTGTGCTTCGACGGCGACGGCGCGGGCCTGAAAGCCGCATGGCGCGCCGCCGACCTCATCCTGCCGCTGATCGAGCCGGGCAAAACGGCGCGCTTCGCCTTGCTGCCGGAAGGCAAGGACCCAGACGATCTTGTGCGTGACGAGGGCCCGGACGCATTCCGCTCCGTGCTTGCCGAGGCGCGGCCGCTGGCGGACCTCGTGTGGATGCGCGAAACCGCCGGAACCGTGTTCGATACGCCCGAACGGCGGGCGGAGCTTGAAAAGACGCTGCGGGAACTGACCAGCCGCATCCGCGACGAGACGGTGCGTTTCCACTACAATCAGGAAATGCGCGAGCGCGTGCAGAGCTTCTTCGGTGCGCAGCGCAACCGCCAGCACGGGCGCCAGCAGGGGCAGAACGGACGGCGCGGCCAGGGTGGTGGTTTTCAGGGCGCGGGTCAGTGGTCGCGGCAGGGCGCGCAAGGACGCAACGCCATCACCGAAAGCCTCGGGCGCTCGGCGCTGCTCAAGCGCGGCGGCGAAGTTATGACCGTGCGCGAGGCGACCATCGTCGTTGCGCTCATCAACCATCCCGCGCTGATCGACGAGTTCTTCGAGCATATCGAGTTCCTCGACCTTGCCAATGGCGACCTGCGCAAGCTGCATGCGGCGCTGCTCGACGCGCTGGCGCATGACATGGCCAATGAGCGGCGGGCGGTGGTAGAGGCGATCGGTCGCGCCGGACACGCGGATGTCTGGGAGCGGGCCGAGGCGCTGATCCGGCGCACGCGGCAGTGGCCGGCTCTGGAAAGCGCTGCGCTGGACGACGCCCGCGACGCTTTCGCCCAGGCCCTGCACTTGCACCGCAGCGCGCGCACGCTACATAAGGAGCTGAAGCAGGCGGAGGCCGCGCTCGCCAGCGAGCCCACAGATGAGAATTACAGGCGCCTGGTCGAAATTCAGGCGCAATTCCGGGATGTGCAGGCGACGGAGGCCCTGATCGAAGGCTTCGGCGTATTGTCGGGCCGGGCCGGCAGGAGTTAGCCGGCGGCAGGTCAAGGCTGCGAGCGATTCCGGTCGCCCGCGGCCGAAAGGCGCATTTATGGCAATTGATTCGCTTTTTTAGGGCGAATCATGTCACAGGCGCTTGACCTATCGGTAGAATGACGGAATCAGGTCGATTCTTGTCACTGTGAACCCGACTTGCTGTTAACTCGACGGGGCGTCGACGAAAAGAACGCAGATGCACATATGCCGCTCGATGCAAGATGGATTTCAAGGCGCGATTGAGAACCAGGGTTGATCCGGGCTTGACGAGAAACGCGGCAACTGTGGCCATGAGGCGCATCAGCCAGGCTGATGCGCACAATTTGCAGCAGGCTTAGATTTCGCGGCTTGAGCAGCCGTCTGGAGGCAGAAGAAGAATGGCGACGAAGGAAAAGGAAGAGGTCGAGAACGAACGCGAGGGCACAACCGACGGCCCGCTGCTCGACCTTTCCGACGATGCTGTCAAGAAGATGATCAAGGTCGCGAAGAAGCGCGGCTATGTCACCATGGACGAGCTGAACGCGGTTCTGCCTTCCGAGGAAGTCACTTCCGAGCAGATCGAGGACACGATGGCGATGCTGTCCGATATGGGCATCAATGTCGTCGAGGATGACGAGCAGGCGGAAGAAGAGGCCGAGGAATCGGAGGACGATCCGCAGGAAGTCGCCGAACAGACCGGCACGGCCGTCGCCGTTGCGCCCAAGAAGGAGCCGACCGATCGCACCGACGACCCCGTGCGCATGTATCTGCGCGAGATGGGTTCGGTGGAGCTTCTGTCGCGCGAGGGCGAAATCGCCATCGCCAAGCGCATCGAGGCCGGCCGCGAGACGATGATCGCCGGGCTTTGCGAAAGCCCGCTGACCTTTCAGGCGATCATCATCTGGCGTGACGAGCTGAACGAGGCCAAGATCCTGCTGCGCGAGATCATCGACCTCGAAGCCACCTATGCGGGCCCCGAAGGCAAGCAGGCGCCGGTGGTCGAGCGTCCGGACGAGGACTCCAAGCCCAAGACCGACGAAAAGCCGCGCCGGGGCCGCGAGGACGACGACGTCACCAATGTGGGCGGCGATACGCGCGGCGAAGAAGAAGAAGAGGAAGAGGACGAGGCCAACCTGTCGCTGGCCGCCATGGAGGCGGAACTGCGGCCGCAGGTCATGGAAACCCTCGATGTCATCGCCGACACCTACAAGAAGCTGCGCAAGCTGCAGGACCAGCAGGTCGAGAACCGGCTGGCCGCCGCCGGCACGCTGTCGCCCAGCCAGGACCGTCGCCTGAAGGAGCTGAAGGACCAGCTCATCAAGGCGGTGAAGTCGCTGTCGCTGAACCAGGCGCGCATCGAGGCGCTGGTCGAGCAGCTTTACGACATCAACAAGCGTCTCGTTCAGAACGAGGGCAAGCTCCTGCGCCTGGCCGAAAGCTACGGCGTGCGGCGTGAGGAATTCCTGCGCGAATATCAGGGTTCGGAGCTCGATCCCAACTGGACCAAGGCCATCGCCAACCTGTCCAGCCGCGGCTGGAAGGAATTCTACCAGAACGAGAAGGACATGATCCGCGCGCTTCGCGGGGAAATCCAGAACCTCGCCACCGAGACCGCCATTTCCATCGCCGAGTTCCGCAAGATCGTGAACCAGGTGCAGAAGGGCGAGCGCGAGGCGGCCATCGCCAAGAAGGAGATGGTGGAGGCCAACCTGCGCCTCGTGATCTCCATCGCCAAGAAGTACACGAACCGCGGCTTGCAGTTCCTCGACCTCATTCAGGAAGGCAATATCGGCCTGATGAAGGCGGTGGACAAGTTCGAGTACCGGCGCGGTTACAAGTTCTCGACCTACGCGACATGGTGGATCCGGCAGGCGATCACCCGCTCGATCGCCGATCAGGCGCGGACCATCCGCATTCCGGTGCATATGATCGAGACGATCAACAAGATCGTGCGCACCTCGCGCCAGATGCTGCACGAGATCGGCCGCGAGCCGACGCCGGAGGAACTGGCCGAAAAGCTCGCCATGCCGCTGGAAAAAGTGCGCAAGGTGCTGAAGATCGCCAAGGAGCCGATCAGTCTCGAAACGCCGGTGGGCGACGAGGAGGATTCACACCTCGGCGATTTCATCGAGGACAAGGGCGCGATCCTGCCGATCGACGCGGCGATCCAGGCGAACCTGCGCGAGACGACCACGCGCGTGCTTGCCTCGCTCACCCCGCGCGAGGAGCGCGTGCTGCGCATGCGCTTCGGCATCGGCATGAACACCGACCACACGCTGGAGGAAGTGGGCCAGCAGTTCTCGGTGACGCGCGAGCGTATCCGCCAGATCGAGGCGAAGGCGCTGCGCAAGCTCAAGCATCCGAGCCGCTCCAGGAAGCTGCGCAGCTTCCTCGACAGCTGAGCAGCATCACGATTTCAGAAAAAAGGCCGGGCATTCGCCCGGCCTTTTTTGTGGTTAAGGCGTCAGGCGCGCCAGAGGTCCATCGCCGTCATGGCGACCCCGCCAATTGCGATGATCAGCAAAAGAACGCCGGAGACGCGCAATATGGCGCGGTGAACAGACGGCTTCAGAAGCCTCGCGACCAGCAGGTAGATGAGGAAAAGCGTCGCGAAATCCAGCACGACCCACAGGATGGTGAGCAGTGCGATGCTGGTGTTGGTGTCGGGCGTGACGCTGACGAACTGTGGGAAGAAGGACGCGAAGAAGATGATGTCCTTCGGGTTTGAAATGGCCATGACGAAGCCTTTGGAAAACCCGCCGACGCGCGGCTGCACGGCAGCCGCCGGCTGCTGATCCGGGGTGCGGGATTCGCGCAGAATCTCCCAGCCGATCCAGCCGATGTAACAGGCTCCGGCGAGCTTCAGCAGGTTGAAGGCTGTCTCGTTGATGGCGAAGATGCCTTTCACCACCAGCGCCGAAAGAAGAATGAGCACCAGGGACGCGGCATTGGTGCCGGCTATGGTGTTGAAGGCCTTTTTCGCTCCGCCGGCAAGGCCGGCTCCGGTGACGAGCACCGCGACCGGGCCGGGAACCGCGATCATGGTGATCACCGTCACCACGTAGAGAGCGAGCATGCCGAAATCGATATGCATGTGATTGTTTCCGTTGGCGCTGCGACAAAGCACGGAACGGGGCGCGACGCCAGACCGGAATTTTTCGTCGCCGCAACGAATCCGGGTCGTCAAAACTACAGTTTGCGGACATGATTTGGCAGGCAGGCGGGATCGTCCCGGCGCCCGACCCGTCTTCTCCCGCTTCGTGACGCCGGAGGGAGGTGACATATGACCACTTACGTCATGCTGCTGAACTGGACGGATGCGGGCGTGAAGAGCGTTCACGACTCGCCCGCACGGCTCGATGCGGCCAAGACCCAGCTTGCCGGGATGGGCGGCCAGATGAAGGCGTTCTACCTGACCATGGGTGAATATGACATGGTGGCGGTCTGCGAGGCCCCGGACGACGCGGTGGCGGCGCGTTTCGCCATGCAACTGGGCATGGGCGGCAATGTGCGCTCGCGCACGCTCAAGGCGTTTCCCGAAAGCGCCTATCGTGAGATCGTTGCAACACTGGCCTGAGCGCTCGCCCGGAAACGCGGAGCGCATCCGGCCAACTTTCCGGCTTTGAGTGGCGGTAACGGGCGCTATGCCCTTGTCGCCATGGCAAAGGATCGGCTAGTGAGGATCGTCTCGCATTTGCCGGAATTGTCCCTGGAGGAGCCCATGTCTTTCCTGAAACGTCTTTTCGGCGGCGGCGGATCGTCGGAGGCTCCGGCTGAGGCCAAACCGGCCAAACAGGTCGAGCACAAGGGCTTCACCATCGTCGCCATGCCTTACAAGGCCGATGGCCAGTACCAGACCTGCGGCGTGGTCTCCAGGGAGGTCGACGGCGTGGTGAAGGAACACAAGTTCATCCGCGCCGACCGCTTCGCGGGGATCGACGATGCGGCGGAGGTGTCGATCCGCAAGGGAATCCAGCTGGTCGACGAGCAGGGCGAGCGCATGTTCGATCAGGGCTGACCTGTCGATTGCCGCCCAACTCTTTGCTTTGACGGCGGGAACAGCCCGTCGATCAGCGCGCCAAGCGTTTCCATGAAATCGACCTGCGCCGCGCCGCTTTCAATCGACAGCGCGGCCCGGTCGAAGGCGGCGGACAGCAGCGCGGTCATTGCGTCAAGCGGGGCCGCCTTCATGCCGCCCTCACGCATGGCCGCCTCCAGACCCTCGCGCAGGGTGCGGGCGCTATGCCTTGCATCGATCGCGTCCATCGCGGCGCGACCGAGCATCGCAGGCCCATCCAGAAGCAGCAGGCGGCTGCGGCCGGGCGTCGCCATCGCCGAGAGGAAGGCTTCGCCGCCGTCCAGAAGGGCCTGACGGGCGCTTTCCGACTCCGGCGTCGCGTGTTCGATCTCGGCCGCCACCTCGGCTGCTTCCTGCTCCACCACCGCGCTGAACAGCGCCTGCTTGTCGGCGAAATGGTGATAGAGAGCGCCGCGCGTCACGCCAGCCGCGGCGACGATCTCCGGCGTCGCCGTCTCCGCATAGGATTTCTCGATGAAGAGCGCGCGCGCGGCCGCCATCAGCGCGGCGCGGGTGGCTTCGGTCCGCTCGCGGTTGGAGCGGCGTGCTGAATCCTGTTGCATGCATACAGCCTGTATGTTTAATTGCAGAAACATGCAGAATGTATGTCAACTGAACGCAAGAGGGAAGCCATGAAAACGACCAGCTATTATCCGGTCATCATGAGCGGCGACGTTGCCGCTTCGGCGGCTTTTTATGTGAAGCATCTGCGCTTCCGGCCCCTGTTTTCGAGCGACTGGTATGTGCATCTGCAATCGCAGGAGGATGAAGGCGTCAATCTGGGCATCGTCGACGCCGGCCATGAGACGGTGCCGGAGGCCGCGCGGGGCCGGGGCGCGCAGGGCGTGCTGCTCAATTTCGAGGTGGAGGATGTCGACGCCGTGCATGCACGGATCGTGGCGGCGGGACTGCCGATCCTGCGCAGCCTGCGCGATGAGCCGTTCGGCCAGCGCCACTTCATCTTCGCCGACCCGAACGGCGTGCTGGTCGACGTGATCACGCCGATCCCGCCCTCGGCGGAATTTCTGGCGCAGTATGAGCAAGGCGCGGCTGCGAGCTAGATCAAGCGGGTCTCTCGCCCGCCAACTGTTTTCTTTGCACGGCGGTTTGCAGGGTGGGAAACCGACAATCGCACCTTACGTAAACGTAATTTTTTACCCGGTGGGCTTGCACGGCGCAGACGATCGGGGCAAGGATCGGCCCCGGAGCGCGAGCGTCCATCCGGACCCGCAAACGCGGCTCCAGCACTTTGATCGGGCATCGGAACAATCCGAAAGACTTCTTCGGTCCGAAGCTCCAGCTGAAGAGGAAGCCGGACATGTCGCTGAAGGGGAAGACGCTGTTCATCTCGGGCGGGTCGCGCGGCATAGGGCTGGCGATTGCGCTGCGCGCCGCACGCGACGGGGCCAACGTCACCATCGCCGCCAAGACGGCGGATCCGCATCCGAAACTGCCCGGCACCATCTACACGGCGGCCGATGAGATCGAAAAGGCCGGCGGCAAGGCGCTGCCCGTAATGTGCGACATCCGCGAGGAGGAGCAGGTGGCAAGCGCCGTCGCCCGCACGGTGGAAACGTTCGGCGGCATCGACATCTGCGTCAACAACGCCAGCGCCATCCAGCTCACCGGCACGCTGGAAACGGACATGAAGCGCTTCGACCTCATGCATCAGATCAATACGCGCGGCGCCTTCCTCGTGTCGAAGCTGTGCATTCCGCATCTGAAGCAGGCGCAAAACCCGCATATCCTCAACCTGGCTCCGCCGCTCGACATGAGCGCCAAGTGGTTCAGGAACCACGTCGCCTACACCATGGCGAAGTTCGGCATGTCGATGTGCACGCTGGGGATGAGCGCAGAGTTCGCCAAAGACGGCATCGCGGTGAACTCGCTGTGGCCGCTGACGGCGATCGATACGGCGGCGGTGCGCAACGTGCTGGGCGGCGAGTCGATGGCCTCGATGAGCCGCACGCCCGACATCATGGCCGACGCCGCCTATGCGATCTTCAACCGCGCCGCGCGCGAGGCGACCGGCAATTTCTACATCGACGAGGAGGTGCTGAAGGCCGAAGGCGTTACCGACTTCACGCCCTATGCGCCGGGCGCAACCGGGCCGCTGGTGGCGGACTTCTTCCTGCCCGACGAGGTGATCGCCCGCAGCGACACCAAGCTGGCGGGGATGTTCTGAAGCAAGGTGGGACAACGAACCCGCCGCCCATCCTGCGCAGGCGGGTTCGTTCTTTCCTATGCAGTCACGAAGGTGACCGCTTCTTTATTCTGCGGCCATGAAATCGAACGGTTGCGCCGGAACGAACTGGTTCGACGCCTCACCGGCAAGGATACGGTTCATGTCCACCCCGAGATCCAGCTTGCCGACATGCGCGCCTTCGGAAAAGTCGAGCTTCTTCAAATCCACCCAGAAAACATTGGGTGAGGTTGCCGATTCGCCGTAGAAAAGCATGCTCTTATGATCCGCCACGACACGCCAGCGGGTCGTGGAAAGGTTAGGCGCTTCGGGAAGGCTTACGCCATAAGGCACCGAAGCGTTGCGGATCACGCTGAACACGGCGGCGGCGGCGATCCGGGGATCGTCGCTTTGCGTCACCGCGTTGATGTAAAAGCCGGCGCGCACAAAACGGTCTTCGGAGCGGCCGCTGCCGGGAAGGAACTTCAGGGAATCGACCGCGCTCCAGTATTTCTGGTTGGCGAGATGGTCGTCATAGGGCGGGTCGTTCGTCACCACCTGATACGAGCGGTCGTGATGGATGTTCAGCTCGCCGCCGATCCACTCCAGAACGGCGTTGTCGCCGGTGGCGTCGGAGAGCGTCAGATGCAGCGGCGCGAGGCTTCCGGGACGGCCGGGGACCTCGCCGCTGACGACCTGCACGGGGTGAGCGCGCGTGTATTCGACCGCTTCCGCGACCGTCGCGAATTGATCGAGATAGAACTGCGCCCAGATCGAAAGCGACATACGGGGCGTGGTCTTGTCGTCCTCCGGGAATTCCGTAGCGTTGAGCCATAGCAGGCTGGCGTTGAGCCCTGCTTCGTTCATGCCGTCGACGGTCGAGATGTCGTAGCCCGAAACGGCCAGGCTGCCATATTTCGAGGTCCATTCCAGCGAACGCGGCCCGGCGGCCCCATTGCGCTTCATCCCGCGGGGAAAGACCCAGAAACTGCTCACCATAGGATCCTTGAAATCCATGTTGCGGCCCGTGATGTTCCGCCCGTCAGGCCCCTGATAGACGACCCGTGTGCAGGCTTGAGCTTCGGCGGTCAGCAGCGCCGCGGCGGCGGTCAAGGTGGCGAGAATACGTGTGAACCGAGACATGTCGAACACCAATCCATAAGAAGATTGCGGGAAGCGGATGCGAATCAAAACCGGTAGGTCATTCCCAGAACCGGGCCGCTGAGGCGCGTGTCATAGACGTGACCGTTGTGATCGTAATCGACGTCGAGCACCTTGTAGCCCATGGAGGCGGACAGGCGCTCGCTGAAGACGTAATTGACTGTCGCCAGCGCCGACCATGTGAGATCGGAGCCAGCGCCGAAGCCACCGATATCGGCCTGCATCTGAAGGGACAGATTTTCCGTCAGTGGAAAGAAGGCGCGCAGGCCGGCCAGCGGATCGATCCAGCCGAAGCTTTCGCCGTAGGTGGCTGACCCGCTTATAACGCCAAGACTGCCGGTAAGCTTCACATCGTTGGAGATACGCCAGAAGCGCGCGCCGCCAAGGGCGTCGAGAGTGAACTGCGGCGTATCGATGACCCGATAGCCGCCCATCAATGTGGCGGTGAACTGCTTCGTGTCTACCTTCGCAGCGATGTCGCCGCCCGATGGTATCGTGCCGACGCCGGGGATCTCCAGTTCCGGCAGCGGGCCGGTATCATGACTGTCCGTCGTATCGACATACATGATGTCGCCCGAGAAGACGAAGCGGTCGTGGCGTCCCCAAATGTTGATGAAACCGCCAAAGTTGAGGTCGTCCATGACATCGGAGAACGATTTTTCGACGCCGATCGTGGGGCCCCGCCGGTATGGCGAAATACGCCCGTCGAGGCCAGCCGCCCACATATAGGGCGTGACCTGCAAGGCCCAGTCCGGGGAAGATTCCGGCGCTTCAAGGGCGGCGTCCGCGCCGTACGCCGCATGTGCGCTACAGAGAAACAAGGCAAGGACAAGGGCGTAGCAGGGCGAGGAAACCTCGCCGGGGTCGGTGACAATGGGCTGCTCTTGCGGGCTGTGACTGGCGCGAATCCGCCCGTCGGTCAGATTTTGCACCTTTTTGCCAGATCGAAATAGCATGATGCGTCCCTCTCTTCGCATCTACCTTAACTAGTCTACTGACATCCGGTTAGTAAATTGCCGATGTCGAGCGCTACGCTTTTTCGATGGTTTCGCAAAACTCCTGAAACCTGCGGTTAAGGACGACAGCTATCTGCAAGGCCCGGAAAGACGACGCCCCGCCGGTGACCGGACCGGCGGGGCGCGCTCCCGCAGAAGCGGGACAGGGCAGGGAACCCTTCAATTAAATTGGGGATGGATGCGCCGCAGTTCAATGGTTTTGAATTGCGGCGCACTCATCAATTGGCGCTGGCCACCGGGGCGACCAGCGGCGTGATCCTGCGGATCGTCACGCGCCGGTTCTCGCGTTCCGGATTTTGCGTGTTGATCTTGAGATACTGCTCGCCATAGCCCTGCGTGGTCAGGTTCTCCGGCGGGATGCCGAATGCGCCCGTCAGCGCTTCCGCCACCGCTTCGGCGCGGCGGTCGGAAAGGGCGAGGTTCGCCTCATCGGAGCCGACCGCATCGGTGTGACCCTCGATGAGGAAGGTTTCGGCCGGGTTCTTGTCGAGCATCCGTTCCATCGCCGTGGCCACGCCGTCCAGCTTGTCCACCTCGCTGTCGCCGACGGAGGCCGAGCCGAACTCGAAGTTCAGCGTGTCGAGGTCGATACGCCGGGCGATGTCGCGGACACGGGCCGAACGCTTGACCTCTTCGACCGAGTAGAGGCGCTGGACGCGCTCCACCGGCGGCTGTTCGAGGAACTCGTAATAGACGTCCGGATCGCGCACGCGCCGCGATTCCAGAATGTAGTCCTCGCGCGGGATGGTGAGGTGGATGGGCGGCAGGTCGCGACCCGGATCGCGCCATTCGCCCCTGTCCTCATAATTGCTCTCGTCCACATAGTTGAGGATGTATTCGCGGCCATCCGGCGTGATGCGCGAGCGCTGGAGGACGTCGCCATGGCGATTGCGGATGGTGACGATCTGGCTGCCGTTCTCGCGCACGATGACCTCGCGGGTGCGGCCGCGGGGCAGGTCCTCATAGTAGACGTCGCGCGCGTCGCGGCTCATGCGCGGGCGTTCGTTGCTCTCGACGATGGTCTGGCCGCCGAGCTGGAGGATGACGCGGTCGCCGATCTCGCGCAGCACGTCCACCCCGCTCGGGCGCTCGCGGCGGCGCTCGTCGGGCGCGCGTTCGCGGCGGGAGCCCTTTTCCTCGATGATCGGCACGATCTTCTCCGGCACGATGGCCTGCTGGGCGGCGCGGTCGTCCGCGGGCGGCGGACCGGCTTCGGCGGGCTGCCGCTCCGGGGCCTGACCTTCCTGCGCCCGAGCAGGCCGTTCGCCTTCGGGCGCGGGCTGCCCGCCCTCTTGCGAAGGCTGTCGTCCTTCCCGTCCGGGTCGCCGGCCCTCGGCCTGGCCACGCTGGCCCTTCTGGCTGTCCAGAAGCGGAGCCTCGTCGGGGTTGGCGGAGGAAGCCTCGCCTTCTGCCGGCTCCTGCGCGGGCGTCGCCGGCTGCTCCTGTTCAGCAGGCTGACGTGGACGTTCGCCTTCGGGAGCCTGTTCCTGCTGCTGTGCGGGTTCGCGCCGGTCGCGCCGCTGCTCACGCTCGCGGGATGCCGGCCTCTCGGCCGCAGGTTCTTCGGCCGAAGGTTCTGCTGGCTGCCGGGCCTCCGGCTCGGCCGGAGCTTCCGGTTCGGGGGCGGGTCTCGGTCGTGGAGCAGGTTGCTCGGCAGGCGTTTCAGCGGCCGGCTCGTCTCTCCGGCGTTGCTGGGCCCTCGGTTCCTCGGCCTGCGGCTCTTCAGCCTGTGGCGTCTCTTCTCTCGCCCTTTCGCCGCTCGGCCTCTCGCGGCGAGGCCGGGATTCCTCGGCGGGAGCGGCTTCCGGCTGGGCCTCGGCCGGTGCTTCCTGCGGCTCGGCCGCGCGCTCCCTCTGCCTGCGCTGGGGCGCGCGCTCCGGTGCAGCCTCGGGCTCCGGTGCGGCCTCGGGCTCGGGGGCTGCTTCGCGCTGACGGGCGCGGGGTTCGGGAGCAGGCTCGGCCTGCGGTTCCGGCGCCGCCCGTCTTTCAGGTGCGGCTTCGGCGGGCGCAGATTCGGACTCTGGCGCGGCGCGGTCCCGGCCGGGCCGGCGATTCTGGCGCGGCGCGCAATCCTCGTCGCCCTCGGCGCATTCGGCCTGCGCCAGCATCAGCGGTTGGCTGGAGGCGCGGGGCGTGAGGTCCTGTTGCAGAGATAGTGGAAAGGCGGCCAAAGGCGTCGAGGCCATGAACAGGCCGATTGCCGTTCCCGCCAGAATTCGAGGGTGGAGTTTCATTCTGTCGCTCTCCGTTAGAGTCCCGTCCGTGTCGAAACCTGCCGTCCCGCATTTGGTTCCGACAGCCAATCGTTAAGCAGGCTGAAAGGCGAATGCCGGACGAAACCGTGGCGGGAACATGTCCATTTTCGGGTTGGCTTGACCTTCACGGCCGCACGGGCCACATGCGGGGTCATGGAACAGCCTTTCTGGAAAACCAAGCAACTGGAGGAGATGAGCGCGCCCGAGTGGGAATCGCTCTGCGACGGGTGCGGCAAGTGCTGCCTGTCGAAGCTGGAGGATGAGGATACGGGCGATATCTACTGGACCAGTGTCGCCTGCCGCATGTTCGATCCGGTAAGCTGCCGCTGTTCCGACTACGAAAATCGCCTGGCGCGCGTGCCCGATTGCGTCGGTCTCACGCCGCAGAACGTGCGCGCCATTTCGTGGCTTCCAGGCACCTGCGCCTACCGACTGGTGGCGGAAGGGCGCGACCTGTACTGGTGGCACCGGCTGGTTTCCGGAAGCGCCGAGACGGTTCATGAGGCTGGGATTTCCATTCGCGGGCGGGTGCGCGCCAGCGAAAGCGACCTTCAGGAGCCGGAAGACTATTTCGAATATGTGCTGGAGGAGGAGCCCTGATCCGCCAGGAGGTTCACGGCCCGACCATCGACCACAGGAAGCGCAGCGCGATCGTCAGCAAAAACAGGCCGAAGGCGATCTCAAGCCTGCGCTTGGGCAGGGCGTGGGCGAGGTGCGCGCCCCATGGCGCGGTGATCATGCTTGCAGGAAAGATCAGCACCATGCCGAGCAGTGAAACGAAGCCCATCGCATAGGGCCATTGCAGCAGGGTGACTTCGGGATAAAGCGCCGCCTTGCCCCAGCCGGCGAAGATGTAGGAAATTGCGCCGGGAATGGCGATGAGCGGTCCCAGGCCCGACGAGGTGGCCACCGCCTGATGGATCGGCCGGCCGTAGAAGGTCATGAACAGGCTGGACAACTGCCCGCCGCCAATGCCCATCAGCGACGACAGCACGCCGATCAGCCAGCCATAGACGCGCATCACGATGTTGCCGGGAATGTCCGCGCCGAGCTTCCAGCTTTCGCGCGCGCCGAGCAGCTTGACGGCGGAGACGGTGGCGACGACGACGAACACGGTCTTGAACAGGTTCTCGGGCGCGAAGCGGGCGATGAAGCCGCCCATGATGACGCCGACGACCACCGGAACGGCCCATAGCTTCAGGATCGACATGTCGACCGCGCCTTTCCGGCGATGGGCGCGGAAGGAGCGCACCGAGGTGGGCGCGATGATGGCGAGCGAGGTGCCGATGCAAAGCGGCATGCGCACCTCGTCGGGCACGCCGAGGAGGCGGAAGAACTCATAGAGAACCGGCACGATGACCGTGCCGCCGCCGACGCCGAACACACCGGCCAGAAGGCCGGTGAGCGCCCCCGCGCCGGCCAGGGCGAAGACGATTATCAGGAGCTCATAGCCGGAAATACCGAACATGACGACGCCTCGGTTCTGCTGTATGCCTGCGCGGGGAAATGCGGGCTGGAAGCTACGGCTTGTAGCCCGTCCGGCAGGACCGCGCCACCTTGGATGCGCCGGATTTACACAAGCTGGGTCTACACAAAGCCAAGCGTGATGGCGGCGAGCGCCAGATAGCGGCCGGTCTTGGCGATGGTGACGAGAATCAGGAAGCTCCACAGGGGTTCGCGCAGCACGCCGGCGGCCACGGTCAGCGCATCGCCGCCGATCGGAGCCCAACTGAGCAGCAGCGACCAGCGGCCCCACCGTCGATACCAGCCGGTGGCGCGCTCCAGCGCCTGTTCCCTGACCGGAAACCAGCGCCGGTGGCGGAAGCGCGCAATGCCGCGCCCCAGCGCCCAGTTGACCACTGCGCCCAGCACATTGCCGGCGCTCGCCACCGCGACCAGCAGCAGCGGCGACCACTTGCCGGTGAACAGCAGGGCGACGAGCGCCGCCTCCGACTGGGCCGGCAGGATGGTGGCGGCGATGAAGGCGACGCCGAAAAGGCCGCCAAGAACGGCGATGTCCTGCATTTTCCTGTCCGGATTCGCGGGATTGACGATCCGGGCCGGGCTATCATGTTTCGGCCCATGTGGACAAATGGCGATGGATTTGGCATCCCGGCACGCGGCGGGTCGGGCCGGACGCCAGAAGAGCGGAGCCTGCGCGAGTGATATCTGACAGCATGGAACGCCGCCGGAGAATGGCCGGATGAGGGCGGTCATCACAGGCGCGAGCGGCTTCGTCGGTCGGCAGCTTGTGCCGCTTCTGGCTGGGGCCGGGGTGGAACTGCTTCTTGTCGGGCGCGCCCCGGAGGAACTGGCGCGCCTTTTTCCCGGCCAGGCGGTTTGCGGCTATGACGAAATCGCCAATCGGGCCGGCGGTTTCGAGCTTCTGATTCATCTGGCGGTGCTGAATAACGATGCGGATGCGCCGCCGGAAGCGTTCTTCGACGTCAATGTAGGGCATCTGCTGGAGGTGGCTCGCGTCGCGCAGGACGCGGGCATTGCGCGCTTCGTCAACATCTCGTCCGTGCATGCGCTCGATGAGGGCAATGTCAGCCCTTACGCGCAAAGCAAGCGCGAGGCGGCGCGCCGGCTGGCCGCGATGGAAGGGATCGGGGCGCAGACGATTTATCTGCCGGCGGTGTACGGGGAGACATGGAGCGGCAGTCTGTCGTTTCTGAACCGGTTGCCGCGACCGCTGGCGCGTCTTGCATTCAGGCCGCTGGCGGCGCTGAAGCCGACCGTGCATGTGGGCCGCCTTGCCGCCTTCCTCACCGAACCGGCGCAGGGCGGGGAGGATGAAATCATCCTCAGCGACGGGCAGGACCAAAATCTTGTCTACCGCACGGCGCGGCGCTTGATCGATCTTGCCTTCGTCGCCGTCGTGGCGGTTTTTCTGGGCTGGGCGATGCTGGTGATCTGGCTGCTGATCCGTATCCGGTCACCCGGTCCGGGCATTTTCGCGCAAAAGCGTGTCGGGCGGCATGGAGACGTGTTCACCTGCTACAAGTTCCGCACCATGAAGCAGGGCACGGTGCAGGCCGGGACCCATGAGGTGGCGGGCGATGCGATCACGCCGATCGGACGCTTCCTTCGCCGGACCAAGCTTGATGAGCTGCCGCAGATCTGGAACCTGTTGCGCAACGAGATGAGCCTCGTCGGCCCCAGACCGTGCCTTCCGGTCCAGCGGGAACTGGTGGAGGCGCGGCGCAGGCGTGGCGTGTTGCGGCTCAAGCCGGGGATCACCGGACTTGCCCAGATCAACGATATCGACATGAGCGACCCCGAAAGACTGGCCCGCCGGGATGCGCGCTATGGTGCGCTGCAATCGCTGCTGCTGGACCTGCGCATCGTGGTGGCGACCGCTCGGGGGCGCGGGCGGGGCGACCGCACTGCGGGTCAGGCTTCGTAGAATTCCCGATACCAGCGCACGAAGCGCTGCACGCCCTCCCGCACCGAAATCTGCGGCCGGTAGCCGAGATCGGCTGCGAGATCGCCCACATCGGCGAAAGTGTCGGCGACGTCGCCGGCCTGCATGGGCAGCATTTCCCTGATCGCCTTCCTGCCGACCGCATCCTCGATGGCTTCGATATAGTCGCCGAGGCGCACCGGGCTGCTGTTGCCGATATTGTAGATGCGGAACGGGGCGTTGCTGGTGGCGGGGTCCGGCCTTGAGGCGTCCCACTCCGGATTGGGGCGGGCGGGCGTGTCGCTGGCGCGGATCACGCCTTCGACGATATCGTCGACATAGGTGAAGTCGCGGCTGTGATCGCCATTGTTGAAAACCTGGATCGGACGACCTTCGATGATGTTCTTCGTGAATTTCGCCAGCGCCATGTCCGGGCGCACCCACGGCCCGTAGACGGTGAAGAAGCGCAGGCCCGTGGTCGGCAGTGCGAACAGATGCGAATAGCTGTGCGCCATCAGTTCGTTGGAGCGCTTGGTCGCGGCGTAGAGCTGAAGCGGATGATCCACCGCATCGTGCTCGCTATAGGGCATACTGGTGTTCGCGCCATAGACGCTGGAGGTGGACGCGTAGGTGAGGTGCCCGACCCCGCCATGGCGGCAGGCTTCCAGAACGTTGACGAAGGCGACCAGATTGCTCGCTACGTAGGAATAGGGATTTTCAAGGCTGTAGCGCACGCCGGGCTGCGCCGCCAGATGGATGACCCTTTCGAACCGGTGATCGGCAAAGCAGCTTTCCACCACGGCACGGTCGGTGAGGTCGGCGCGGATGAAGCGGTAGCCGCCGCCCTGCCTGCCGGCCGCCTCGTCCAGCCGCGCCAGCCGGGCTTCCTTCAGGGCGGGATCGTAATAGTCGTTGACGCAATCGAAGCCGACGACATCGTCGCCGCGTTCGATCAGCCTGCGAGCGACGTGGAAGCCGATGAAGCCGGCATTGCCCGTGACGAGAATCTTCACGCCTGCTTCCCCCTTGCCTGCGGCTGGACCGGAGCGCGGCCGATGCTGAAATAGGTCCAGCCGTCGTCGCGCAACCGCTCTGGCGCATAAAGATTACGGCCATCGAAGATGAGGCGGTTCCTGAGGCGCAAGGCCATTTCATCGAAATCCGGGGCGCGGAATTGCTGCCATTCGGTGCATATGGCAAGGGCGTCGGCGTTGTCGAGGGCGGAATATTTGTCCGGCGCAAGTTCGAAGCCGGGTTCTTCGCCGTAGAGGCGCCGGGTTTCTTCGCCGGCGACGGGATCGAAGGCGCGCACCTTCGCGCCGGCTTTCCACAGCGCTTCCATCAAAACGCGGCTGGGCGCCTCGCGCATGTCGTCTGTGTTCGGCTTGAAGGCGAGGCCCCAGAGCGCGACGGTCTTGTCTTTCAGGGCGTCCACGCCGCCGAAATGAGCTGCTATCCTGTCGAACAACTGCGTCTTTTGCCGGGCGTTGACCGCTTCCACTGCCTCGATCAGGCCAGCATGATAGCCGACCTCGCGCGCGGTGCGGGTGAGCGCCTGCACGTCCTTGGGGAAACAACTGCCGCCGTAGCCGACGCCTGGATAGATGAAATGATAGCCGATGCGCGGGTCCGAGCCGATGCCGCGCCGCACCTGCTCGATGTCGGCCCCGAGACGCTCGGCGAGGTTGGCGATCTCGTTGATGAAGGAAATGCGGGTCGCCAGCATGGCGTTGGCCGCATATTTGGTGAGCTCGGACGAACGCGTGGCCATGTAGAGCATGCGGTCGTGGTTGCGGTTGAACGGTTCGTATAGCTCGGCCATGACGTTCCGTGCATGGGCCGAATTCGTGCCGACGATGATGCGGTCGGGACGCTGGAAATCCGCGACCGCGGCGCCTTCCTTCAGGAATTCCGGGTTGGACACGACATCGAAGCCGAGCGTCGAGCCGCGCGCGCCGAGCGCTGCGGCCACACATTCGGCCGTCTTGTCGCAGGTGCCCACGGGGACGGTCGATTTCACCACCACGATCTTGGGCGATTGCATGTTTGCGCCGATGGCTTCGGCCACGGCAAGCACATATTGCAGATCGGCCGCGCCGGTCTCGTCCGGCGGCGTACCGACGGCGACGATCTGCAAATCGGAATATGCAACCGCATCGGCATGGCTGGTGGTGAAGGTGAGGTGGCCGGAGCCGGCGTTGCGCCGCACGAGGTCTTCAAGGCCAGGCTCGTGGATCGGTATTTTTCCATCCCGCAACCTTGCGATCTTGTCCTGGTTGATGTCCATGCACAGGACGTGATGGCCGACATCGGCGAGGCACGCGCCTGTCACCAGCCCGACATAGCCTGTTCCGAAGACAGTGACCCGCATTCCAGAAGCCCTCGTTTTCCCGCTAAATTTCGTGCTGCCGGGCGGCGGCACGACCTTCACACAAGCAGTCGCCGACGACACATTTACGACGCGACCGCCATTCCGGTCCCTTCCGAACATATTGCTGACATGTTCGGTGGGTGGAACCTGATCTGAATGGCAAGGGGCGTAAACGGGGCGAGGGGCGGGAATACGACGGACTGGATAACGAAATGAGCCACGCTGTTACGATGCGCGATCAAGCTTCGAAGCAGACAACGCCTTGCACGTCGGGGCCTTGCACATCCGGGCCTTGCGCCTCGGGCGTCTGCGCAGGCTGATCCCCGATGGGCGACTCGCTGAAGAAGACCCTCGCGGCCTCGCTCGAAGGCGGACTGCGACGCATCTACGACCGGCTTCCCGCGGCGGCCAAGGCGGCGGCGCCCCGCGCGGCCCGGGATTTCGTGCGCGACCGGTTCACCTCCCGGACGCTGGCGGCGGAATATGACGGCAAGCTGTGGGGAGGGTTCTCAACGCAGGCGCTGGCCGATCTCGAACGGCTGAAGGCGGACGCCGGCCGTTCCTCGCACGAACGGACCGAAGCCTGCTACAGCCTTGCCCGCTGGCATGCCGTGGAAGGCGATTTCGCCGCCGCCCTGAAGGAAATGCGGGACCGTCTCGCCCTTGATCCGCGCCTGTGGCGAAACGGGCGGCACTATATGCTGGAAGCGCTGTTCCTGTGCCGCACCGGACAGGCCGAGGAGGCGAGGGCGCTGATCGAAAAGGCCGCGACAGGCGGGCCGTTCGACATTTCGCTCCAGCTCATGAAGGCGAATAGCTGGAACCCCGCCGTATCCGGAAGTGAGGATGGGCAGGCCGAGGCCGCCGCGCTGGCGTGCATCAACGCCATCTACCGGAACTATCGCCTGCCTGAAATCGCCAAGCGCGATGCCGATGCGCCGCTTTCGCTGGACAATATCCGCGCCGAAGGTGTCCACACGCATCTCGATGCGGACAACAGGGTGACTGTGATCGTTCCGGCCTACAATTGCGCCGATACGGTTCTGACGGCGCTGGCCAGCCTTGCGGAGCAGAGCTGGCGCAATCTCGAAATTCTGGTGGTGGACGATTGCAGCACCGACGACACCGCCGCCACGGTAGCGGGCTTTTGCGCAGGCGATGTGCGTTTCCGGCTGATCCGGCAGGCGCGCAATGGCGGCACCTACGCCTGCCGCAACCGTGCGCTGCAAGAGGCCACCGGGCGCTTCGTAACCGTTCATGACGCGGACGACTGGGCCCATCCGTCACGCATCGAAATGCAGGCGCGCGCGCTGCTGAAGTCGCGCGGGGCTCCCTTCAATCTCTCGCGCCTGGCGCGCGTGACGCCTTCGCTCGCCTTTTTCGGCACATGGCGACCTTCGCCCAGCCTGACCTCGCTCAACCTGTCCTCTCTGATGGTCAAGCGCTCCGCCTTCGGGAAGGCCGGAAACTGGCACGAGGTCAGGGTTTCGGCGGATCAGGAATTCGTAAGGCGGCTCGACGCGGTTTTCGGCGCGGATCACCGGCGACAGGTGGTTTCGGACTGTCCGCTGGCGTTCGCGCGCACGGCGCCGACTTCCCTGACCCGCTACGGCAACACGCATGTCCGGACCGCCCACCATGGTATCCGGCGCACCTATCATGAGGTGATGAGCGCCTGGCACCTGTCTGTGCGCCCGGGCGACGCGCCAGTTGCGGTCACGGTTCCGCAATCGCTGCCCGTGCCTGTCTCCATCCGGCGCGACAAGGTTGACGACGGCAAGCTGGATATTGTCCTGATCGGCGATTTCAACATGAGCGGCGGCACATATCATTCCGCCATGGGAATGTTGCGCGCGGCGAAAGCCGCCGGATTGAGCGCCGGGCTGCTGCATTATCGCCGCTACGATCTCGATGTCACGGCGCCGCTGAAGAAGGATGTGATCGACTACGCCGCCGAAAACGGCGTGCGCATCATAAGCGCCGGCGAGCATGTCGAGGCGGGAACGGTGGTGGTGACGCATCCGCCGATCCTTCAACACCGCCTGGACATGTTTCCGCAGATTGAGCACGAGCGCCTTGTCGTGGTGGTGAACCAGATGGCCGAGCGCGACCGGACCGGGAAGGACAAGGCCTACGATCCCGCCATCGTGCGCGCGCATCTCATCGATTATTTCGGACATGAAGGCGAATGGACGCCGATCTCGGGAACGGTGCGTGCGCTTATGGAAGCCGATCCGCGTTATCCGCGACCGCACCGGGACAACTGGACGCCGCTGGTCGATGCGGGCGAATGGTGCGCCCGTGAACCGCATTGGCGCGGCCGCGACCGTGATCGCCCGGTCATTGGCCGCCACGGCCGCGACCATGTGCTGAAGTGGCCGGGGGAGCGCAGGGACCTGCTCGCCGCCTATTGCGCGGGCCGGGAGTGCGAGGTGCGGTTTCTGGGCGGCGCGGCCCATGCCCGCAAGAGCGCCGGCAAGTGGCCGGCCAACTGGACGGCCGAATCTTTCGGATCCCGCGACGTGAAGGAATTTCTTTCCGATCTGGATTTCTTCCTGCACTATCCGCATGACGATTATATAGAGGAGTTCGGCCGCGCGCCGATGGAGGCCATGGCCATTGGCGTTCCGGTCATCCTGCCGCCTGTTTTTCGTTCCACATTCGGCGATGCAGCCCTTTACGCCGAGCCACGGGATGTGTGGTCCGTGACGGAAAAGCTCTGGGCCGACGAGAACGTATGGATGGAACGGATCCGGGCCGGCCGCGCTTTTGTGATGTCCAATTGTTCCTATGAGCTCTTTCCGGCGCGCCTCGGCCTCAAAGGGAATGCGCCGGGACGGGGGACGGCATATGCAAAGTGAAGGCTGGTGACACACCGATGAACCTGTTCGCCGAAACCAGAAGCTCGGTGCGGTGGATCGCCCAGATCCTGCGGCAATTCCTGCGTGTCGTGCCCGGCATGACGCTGGCGCTGGTCGTCTATCTGACGGTTGCGCGCGTCACCCGTCTGCTTGCCTTCCTGCTGCCGCTCAAGGTCATCCTGCTGGCCGGCTCGAACGGCGTTCCGCACTATTTCCGGCCGTTCCTCGCCGATGACCAGAAGGAACTGGGCATCGTCATCCTTTCCGTGGCGTCGATCGCCTTCTATGCGCTGACCCTGTTTTTGGAAGGGCACACCAAAAGACTGTCGGACAAGGCCGGCGCCGATCTGATGAGCGCGGCGAGCGTCATGTCGCTGGTCGATAACCAGCGCGCGGAAATGCAGAGCAACCATGCACGCTTCATGCAGATCGTTTCGGGGGGGCTGTTCGTGCTTGCCGGCATGCTTGCGCTGGCGGTGCTCGACCCCTTCCTTGCGGCCTATCTTTGCGGTCTCGCCTTGTTTTTCTACGCGTTGACCGCTTGGGCGCTGCGCGGTGTAACGCCACTGAAAAGCAACAGACTGGCCGATTTCGTCGACGGCCAACTGGCCAGCTATCTCAACATCCTGTCGTCGGTCGCGTTTCTTTCGGGTTTCCTCGTCGTCCTACGCCCGTTTTTGCAGAATGGCGGCGCAAATGTGCTTGTCGCCATCATCTGCTTCATGCTTCTGCGCCAGATGACCGCGGCGATGACCGGGGCGGTGAGGGATATGGTTGCGCTGGCGCAGAAGCGGCAGCTGATCGACACGCTGGTGTTCCCGAACCGTCAGTTCCATCACTCGGAACATGATGACCAGCGCACCTTGCGTCAGCTTTTCGGGCGCGACGAGCGGGAGCGCCTGATCGCCGACGCTCTTGCCCCGGTGCGCCAAGCGGATGAAGCCCTGCGCGTCGGCTGGCTCGACACCTCCGTGCGCGGCATGGCGGAATTTTCCGTCGTGCTTGCGGGCGGGGACGCACAGGAGCGTCATTTCCGGCTGCGTGTTCTTGCGCCGCGCCTGCGGCGGATGCTGGAAAACGAAGACCTGCTGTTTCGCCATATCAGTCGCGAGTCGGTATGGGCGGCTCCGATCGTCGCGCGGTTCACGCATGGCGAGCACGAGTGCATCATCTACGACGCGGGAACCGGGACTGCGCCGAAAGGGGCGGCGCTCGCGCAACGCCATCAGGCCTTTATCGCCAATCTGTGGTCCGTCGACCTGCCGCCGGCGCTGGTTCGCATCTATTCGGCCACGCACAAGCCTTTGCACAAGCGCCTGACGGACGACCTGATCTCCCGCATGGAAATCGCAGTCGATAGCGATCAGCAGGCCGAGACGCTCGCCCGGTTGCGCGGCGCTCTGCCATCGGTTCGCAAGCTGATCGCCAGGCTGCCGCTGTGTCTGGTCCATCCGGCGTTCACGCCCGGTGAAATCGCGCTCAGGGCGGATGGTTCGGTGATGGTCATCGGCGGATGGGGGCAATGGTCGCTGATGCCGCCAGGCGCGGGGCTGCCTGCTTCCCTCGCCACGGACGAGAGGTTCGAGGCGCTTCTGGCGGAGGCTCGCCGTGGGGGCGCGGACGTGCTGGCCAAGGGCCTCGGACAGGGCCAACTGATCGTTGTGTCGGCCTGCGCGCAGATGGAGCGAAGCATTTTGCAGGGCAAGATGAAGGCCGCTCTCACCCATGCGGAGCGTGCTGTGGCCGAACTCGAAGCCACGAGAAAGGTGGCCGCCTGAAACCCCTGAAACAGGCCGCCGGAAGGTCAGGATAATCATTTCGACGCTTTCGGCTTCCCCGGAAATCGGCCTTGCGCACGAGCGAAAGCCTTGCCTTGCCGCAATCCCCCCGCTATTTCGCCTGTGCGCGGGGTCAGCACAAAAGGAGCCCTAGAATGCCGCAGCCTTCCTCGGAACAGAATGAAGATCCGAAGAACGGAACCTTCGAAAAGCTGCGCGAGGCGATAGACAAGCGCACGGCGCGGGTGGGCATCGTCGGGCTCGGCTATGTCGGCCTGCCTCTGGCGGTGACCGCTGCGAATGCCGGCTTTCCGGTGCTCGGTTTCGATATCGACGCAGACCGCGTAACCCGCATCAACGCCGGCGAAACCATGATCAAGCACCTCGACGGTTCGCTGATCAAAGCCGCCGTCGATAAGGGGCTGTTCGAAGCGACGGCCGATTTTTCGCGGCTGAACGAAGCCGACGCCATCCTCATCTGCGTTCCGACGCCGCTGACGCGCCATCGCGAACCGGACCTGTCTTTCGTCTCAACGACAGCCAGGGTCGTGGCCGAGAGGTTGCGCCCGGGACAGCTGGTGGTTCTGGAATCGACCACCTATCCGGGCACCACGGATGAGGTGCTGCGGCCCATTCTGGAGGAGGGCGGGCTGAAGAGCGGTCACGATTTCTTCCTTGCCTTCTCGCCAGAGCGTGAGGACCCTGGCAATCCGGACTTCGGCACATCGACCATTCCGAAGGTGGTCGGCGGCGACGGTCCGCTCGCCATGGAACTCGCCGACGCGCTTTATGGCGCGCTGGTGACGCGGACGGTTCCCGTATCCTCCACCGCCACGGCCGAAGCCGTGAAACTTACGGAAAACATCTTCCGCGCCGTCAATATCGCGCTCGTGAACGAATTGAAGGTCGTCTACGAGGCGATGGATATCGATGTGTGGGAAGTCATCGACGCGGCCAAGACCAAGCCGTTCGGTTTCATGCCGTTTTATCCGGGACCGGGGCTTGGCGGCCACTGCATTCCGATCGACCCGTTCTATCTGACCTGGAAGGCGCGCGAATATGAGATTTCCACGCGTTTCGTGGAACTGGCCGGCGAAATCAACACGGCCATGCCACGGCGCGTGGTGGACAAGATGGCGCGCGCCATGGACAGTCACCTCAAGCGTGGATTGAACGGATCGCGGATTCTTGTGCTGGGCGTCGCCTACAAGAAGAACATCGATGATCTGCGCGAAAGCCCGTCGCTCAGGCTGATCGAACTGATCGAGGAACGCGGCGCCAGCATCGACTATCACGACCCGCATATTCCTGAAATCAGGATGACGCGTGAGCATGCCTCTCTGGCCGGGCGCCGATCGGTCGCGCTGACGGCGGATTCGATCGCGGCCTATGATGCGGTGCTGATCGCCACCGACCATGACGCGGTCGACTACGGCTCGGTGCTGGAAAACGCGAAGCTGGTGGTGGACACGCGCAACGCCTGCGCCCGCCATGGCCTGACCTCCGAAAAGATCGTGAAGGCCTGACAGCCAGTTCCGGCAGGTTCAACTTCTTGCGCAAACTGCACAGCCCGAAGCCTGACCGGTTTCGGGCTGTGTTTTTATATCGCCCCTGATCTGGCGCTTCGCGCCTCGCCCGACCTGCGGCAATCGGGTGACTGCGTCCGCCTGAGCGGCATTGAACACCGGGCCGAACGCGATGAGCCAACAAGCATAAGACCCACGATCTCCGCTTCGGCATCGCCAGCGCCGGGAATGCGATTTGCGAATTCATCAAGGCCGGGACTTTCTGCTGGCGATTGATCTTGTAGCATAGTTCTCCGAACCTGCTTTTGCCGCCGCCGTCTCGCGCCTCTAGGTCAAACTCTTGTAAAATATAATAAATTTACTACATAAGGAGTAAAGAAAGGAGATCGCCATATGAATATTTCTATTCGTCCTGAAAAGCGTGAAAGCAGAGATGAGCGCGCGCACAGGATCGCCAGTGAAATAATCTTGAAAGAACGGCTCAAGCGTGAGCGCAAAACAGCGAATTTGCGCGCAAAGAGACTTGAGATGGAAAGCTCCTCCCAGGCGGATTGAGGATGCCATCGCCAATACTGTATCCCTGTAAGATTGGAGCCTCGCAACCCGTTGCAGATAACGGGATCGAGCAGTGTGCGGTCACGCCCCATTTCCCGGCTCGCGACGAAACACCTGCGGGCCGGGATCGGATCGGCGGCGGGGCGATCTCAGTGGAAAGCAACCGCGCTGGTGTCCGCGCCGCAAAGCACGGCGGTTCCCGCGGGCGGCGTTGAAACCACGAGACGCTGAAGCGGACATTCATAGATCAATGTCCCGTCCGACATGTCCGACGTCGTTTTGTGAATTTGTACATTTCAAAGCATTTATAATGTGAAATTGCACAATAGACAGAAGCCGGCGGGAGTGACTACGCTGTATGTATCCAGCGAGGTAATGATCGTGCTTCAATTGCATCCAGAACCTGCCAGACAAGACGGTTCGCTCTCGGGCGACCGGTCCGGCAGCTTGTCCGATGACGAGTGCACGGCGCTGCTGCAGTGGATGCTGCGTCACGATACGACGGCGCAGCAGGCCAGAGAAGCAGGCTTCGCTACCGAGCTTTCCCTCTATCTGGCCGAGCGGGGCGTCGCTTCCAGGATAATGCCGGGAGATGAGGGGCGCGCCAATCTGATCGCAAGCCTCGACAGCGGTCGTGCAGGCCCTCATCTGGTCTTTTGCGGACATTGCGACACGGTGCCGCTCGGCGACCGCGAATGGAAAAAATCGCCGTTCGGGGGGACGATCGAGGGCGGGCGAATCTATGGGCGCGGCAGTTCGGACATGAAGGGGGGCCTTGCCGCTCTCATCGCCAGCTTGCTCGACATGCGCGCCAGCGAAAACTGGGCGGGGCGGCTTTCGCTGGCCGTGACCTATGGCGAGGAAACCGGCTCGGAAGGCGCGAGGCTGATGGCCGGTGACGGCAGCCTCGCTCCGTTCGATGCGATGATCATCGCCGAGCCGACCTCAAACCGGGCGGTGCGCAGCCACAAGGGCGCGCTGTGGCTGGCGTTTAAGGCCACCGGCCGCACGAGCCACGGCTCCATGCCGCAGATGGGGCTCAATGCGCTGGAAATGGTGATCCGGTTCCGGCAAAAACTGCTCGAATTCGACGCGCTTGCCGCATCCGATCCGCTTCTGGGCCGGCCTACCGTCTGCCTCACCCGTTTGCAGGGCGGCACGCAGGTCAACGTCATTCCCGACCGGGCGATCGCCGAGTTCGACATGCGCACCCTGCCGGGGCAGAGTCACGACGACGTCCTCGCGGCGGTACGAACAATCGCGCGTGAAATCGAAACCGAATATGAGGGTGGAACGATCGTCGTCGAGACGATCAACTCGCTGCCGGCGCTTGCGACCTCTGCGGACAGCGCAATCGTTCGCGCGGCGCTGGACGCACGACGCGAGCTGGGAATGTCCGCCAGCGAGGCCGGCGGCGCCAGCTATTTCACCGACGGCTCGGTGCTGCAGTCCCCTGGAGCCGACATCCTGATCCTGGGGCCGGGCGATCCCGCAGAAGCTCACCAGACGGATGAAAGCCTGGACCTTTCGGATTTTCTGGCGGCCCGTCGCATTTATACGGGCATGGCCCGCCGTTTCCTGCGCCCTCGCGAATGATGAGGGTGAATGCCCCAAGCCGATACTGAAGATCAGCACCGGCGCTTCAGATACAAGTCCCCGGCAAGAGGGATCAACCAACTTCCAGGAGGATTTCAATGTCACTTGACCGTCGTCAATTCCTGCAAATTTCCGCCGCCACCGTAAGCGCGGGGGCGCTCAGCGGCATTCCCCTCATGGCGCATGCGCAGGCCAAGGGTGGCGTGCTGAACGTGGTGGTGCAGCCGGAGCCGCCCGGCATCATGATCGGCATCTACCAGAACGTGCCCTCGCAGATGGTTGGCGGCAATATCTTTGAAGGCCTGCTGCGTTTCGACGCCGACCTGAAGCCGCACCCGCTGCTTGCGGAAAGCTGGGAAGAGGCTCCTGACGGAATGTTCTATTCCTTCAAGTTGAAGGAAAATGTGCTGTGGCACGACGGCAAGCCGTTCACCTCGGAAGACGTGGTCTTCAGCGTCGACAAAATGCTGCGTGAGACGCACCCTCGTGTCCGCAATTTCCTGAACGCCGTGGAGAGCATCACCGCGGACGGGCCGTATAAAGTGGACTTCAAGATGAAGACGCCGTTCGCGCCCTTCATCCAGTCCTTCGAGGTCGGCTCGATGCCGATGCTGCCCAAGCATCTTTACGAAGGCACCGATTACAACACCAATCCGGTCAACAACGCCCCGATTGGAACCGGACCGCTCAAGTTCGGTGAATGGCAGAGGGGTTCATATCTCAAGCTGGTCGCCAATGAGAGCTATCACGAGGAAGACGTACCGACGATCGAGGCGGTTTATTTCCACGTCATCCCCGATGGCGCCAGCCGCGCCACCGCCTATGAGACCGGTAAGGTGGATGTGCTGCCAGGCGGCGCCGTCGAATATTTCGACGTGCAGCGTCTCGCCGACTTGCCGAACTCCGAACTGACCACCAAAGGCTGGGAATTCCAGGGATCACAGTGCTTCCTGTGGCTCAACAACGGCTCAAAGTGGATCGGCGACAAGCGGGTCCGGCAGGCGATCATGTATGCGCTGGATCGCGAGAACATGCGTGACATCGCCTTCTTCGGCTATGCCAAGGTGGCCCCGAGCCCGTGGAACAGCTCCACCCGGTTCTATTCGGAGGACATCAAGCAGTATTCGCGCGACGTTGAAAAAGCCAAGGCGCTGCTTTCCGAGGCTGGATACGATGGAAGCCCGATCCGCCTGCTGCCTCTTCCCTATGGCGAAACCTGGCAGCGGCTTGCCGAAATCGCGCGCGAGAATCTTACCGAGGCCGGTATCCAGGTGGAACTCACCGCCACCGACGTCGCCGGCTGGAATCAGCGTCTTGGCGAGAAGGATTACGACATCGCGTTTTCGTACATGTCGCAATATGGCGATCCGGCTCTGGGCGTCGCGCGCCTTTACACGACATCCAACATCATCGAAGGCTCCCCCTGGAACAACGTTTCGGCCTTTTCCAATCCGGAACTCGATGCGCTGTTCGATGCAGGCGCGGTCGAGATCGACCCGGAAAAGCGTGCGAAAATCTATCAGGACGCCCAGGCGCTGATCGCCGAAGAGGTTCCGCTCGCCTGGCTGTTTGAGATGATCTGGCCGACGATCCACCGTTCGAACATCAAGAACCTGATCTCGTCGGCTGTCGGCCTGAACGACAGTCTCGGGCGCGCCCGGATCGAGTAAACGCACAACTGTACTGCGGCGGCCCGGCAGTCCGGGCCGCCATGATGTTTCTGATCAGAGGCGCAGAGCGTGAACCGTCTGAAATTCCTGATGGGTCGTTTCGTGCAAGGGGTGATCGCGCTCTTTGTCATAGCCACCCTGAATTTCCTGTTGATCCGGGCCGCGCCGGGCGACCCCGTGGCCGTGATGGCAGGCGAGGCGGGCGCGGTCGACAAGCGGTTTCTGGAAGCGTTGCGCATCCAGTACGGGCTGGATCAACCCCTCCTGGTGCAGTGGTGGACCTATATCTCGCGCATCGCCACGCTCGACCTCGGATTTTCCTACCGCCAGCAGGAAACGGTCGCGCAACTGATTGCCGACCGACTGCCCGCGACGCTGCTGCTGACTGTCTGCGCCTTCGTGTTTTCGCTTGTCGTAGGGGTGGGGCTCGGCGTGCTCGCCAGCCGGCGGCCCGGCGGCTGGGTGGACAGGGGGATCGGTTTCGCCGCGCTGATATTCTACGCCGCACCCATGTACTGGCTGGCGTTGATGGCGGTTCTGGTGTTTTCGATTCAACTCGGCTGGCTACCGGCCTTCGGCTACAGTTCGGTCGGCGCCAATCTGACCGGCATGGCCGCGGCCATGGACGTCGCAAGGCACCTGATTCTGCCGACGCTGGCGCTCTCCTTCTTCTACATCGCCGTCTACACCCGAATGACGCGAGCCAACATGATGGCGATGGCGCAGATGGCCTTCGTCAAGACGGCGCGCGCCAAAGGCGCAGGCGAAACGCGGATCCAGTTCCGCCACGTGTTGCGCAACGCGCTTCTGCCGGTGGTGACGCTTGCCGGATTGCAGGCCGGCAATATGGTCGGCGGCGCGATCATGACGGAAACCGTCTTCGCTTGGCCAGGCATCGGAAGGTTGATGTTCGATGCGCTGCTTCAGCGCGATTATAATTTGCTTCTCGGCGCTTTTCTGGTCGCGGCGGCGTTGGCCATCGCCTTCAACATCATCACCGACCTCATCTACACCGTTATCGATCCGAGGATTGCGCTGTGAACGGGATATCCGTCGTCCGCCGCATGTTCACCCGCACGGAAGTGTGGGCCGGCCTGATCGTTATCCTCGGCATAGTCGTCATTTCGCTGATGGCGCCGCTGTTGTTCCCGCGTGGACCGTGGGCCATGGGCGGGCGGCCGTTTCTGCCGCCCATGTCGGATATGCGCTTTCCGCTGGGGACCGACACCACCGGCAGGGACATTCTGGCTGGCCTGGTGTGGGGCGGTCGCGTGTCGCTTCTCATAGGGCTCGTTTCCACCGTGGTCTCGGTCGTCATAGGAATCGTTATCGGGGCCGCCGCCGGCTATGGAGGCGGCCGGATCGACGGTGCGCTGATGCGCTTCACGGAGATATTCCAGGTCGTCCCGAGTTTTGCGCTGGCCCTGGTTCTGGTCGCCGTCCTGCAACCTTCCGTAGGCTCCATCGTCATGGCGATCGGCATCGTCTCATGGCCGCCGGTGGCGCGCCTCGTGCGGGCCGAATTCCTGTCGCTTCGCAGCCGCGATTTCGTGCTGGCGGCGAAACTTCAGGGCCAGAGCGCGCTGACGATCATGTTCCGGCAAATTCTGCCGAATGTCGCGTCGCCCATTATCGTCATGGGATCGCTGATGGTGGCGACAGCCATCCTGCTGGAATCGAGCCTCAGTTTCCTCGGCCTCGGCGATCCCAACCAGATGAGCTGGGGTTTCATGATCGGGGCGTCGCGCACGGTGCTGCGGCAGGCATGGTGGATGGCGACCTTTCCGGGCCTGGCTATCGCCATAACCGTGCTGGCGCTGAACGTATTGGGCGAAGCGCTCAACGATGCGCTCAATATCCACTCGCGGAACAGGTGAAGGCCATGTCGACCGACGCCACTCCATTGCTCAGGGTTCAGGGGCTCGATATTTCCCTGCCGAAGGGCGCCGACCGTCCGCTGGCGGTCTCCAACGCCTCATTCAGCCTGACGGCTGGCCGCACCGTCTGCATCGTGGGCGAATCCGGTTCAGGCAAATCCACCATCGCCGACGCCATCATGGGGCTCCTGCCACGTCCGCATCTGGAGCCGAAGGCCGGATCGATCCTGTTTGGCGGGCGCGATCTTCTCAAGCTCGACGAGACCGGAATGCGCGCCTTGCGCGGGCGCGAGATCGGCATGGTCTTCCAGGAGCCCATGGCCGCGCTGAACCCGCTGATGAAGATCGGCGCGCAGCTCGAGGAGGTGCTGGAAATCCACCTCAACCTGTCTGCGGGCGAGCGCCGACAACGCGCCCTGACAGCGCTCGGCGATGTCGGGCTGCCGCGGGTGGAGGAACTCTATGAGAGCTACCCGTTCCGGCTTTCCGGCGGCCAGCGCCAGCGCGTGGTGATCGCCTGTGCGATGATGCTGGAGCCGCGCCTGCTCATATGCGACGAGCCGACCACGGCGCTGGATGTCACCACCCAGGCGCAGATCCTCAAGCTGATCGCATCGCTTCGCGAGCGGCGCGAAACGGGCGTGCTCTTCATCACTCACGATTTCGGTGTGGTTTCCGAGATCGCGGACGACGTCATCGTCATGCGCAGCGGGCGCATCGAGGAACAGGGCCCGGCGGGGGAGGTGCTGCGCAACCCGGCGTCCGCCTATACCCGCCAGCTCATCGACGCCATCCCGACCGGAACGGCTGCGCCGCGCGCGGTGACGGCCGCCACGCCCCTGCTTGAGGTGAAGAATCTCAAGCGGACCTATTTCCTGCCTTCGGGGCTGTTCCGCGCGCCCCGAAAGCTGGAGGCGCTGAAAGGGGTGAGCTTCAAACTGGAACGCGGTTCGACGCTCGGCATCGTCGGCGAATCCGGTTCGGGAAAATCGACCCTCGGCAGATGTGTGGTCGGGCTCGAAACGCCCGATGGCGGCGAACTGGTTCTCGCCGATACGGAGCGCGGCAGGCAACGCGCCCTCAACGGGCGTCGCGATGGACGCGTGCAGATGATCTTCCAGGACCCGTTTTCCTCCCTCAATCCGAAAATGAGCATTGGGCAGTCCATCGCGGTCGGGCCGATGACTCAGGGCGCGCCGCGCGACGCCGCATGGCGGCGGGCGCAGGAATTGCTGGAACTTGTCGGCATAAAGCCCGACGCCGCCAGCCGCTATCCGCACGAATTCTCCGGCGGACAACGCCAGCGCGTGGGGATCGCGCGGGCGCTCGCCATGGACCCGGTGCTGATCGTCGCCGATGAACCGGTTTCGGCCCTCGATGTGTCCGTTCAGGCGCAGGTGCTGGACCTGTTTGAGGATTTGCAGAAGAAACTTGATTTCGCCATGCTCTTCATCACCCACGACCTGCGGGTCGCGGCGCGGATGTGCGACCGTATCGCGGTGATGCAAAATGGCGAGATCGTCGAGACCGGAACCGGGTCCGAGGTGCTGTCCGCACCGGGTCATGAATACACGAAGCAGCTGCTGGCGGCGATTCCCACGCTGTTCAACGAAGCGTCAATGGAGGTGTTCTGACATGCCGGTAACGGCCATTCTCATCCGCTCTCAAGATCATGTCGCGACGCTCACCGGTTCCGTCGCGGCAGGGGACACCGTGCTGATCACCGGCCAGGGCGAGCCGCGCGAGATCGTCGCCCTTGGCGACATGCCCGCCGGCCACAAGCTCGCGGTGCGGCCGATCGGGCAATATGAACAAATCCTGAAATATGGCGAGGTCATCGGCGAGGCCACAGATGACATCGCCGAAGGCGGGCATGTCCATGTTCACAATTGCTGGGGCGTGAAGGCCCGGCGTCACTCATGATGCTGGAAGGAGTTCGGCTATGAAGTTCCAGGGCTATCGCCGGCCTGACGGCCGGATCGGCATTCGCAACCACGTTCTGGTGATACCCACCGTGGCTTGCGTCAACCGCGTCGCGATGGACATTTCCAACCGCACCGGCGCGGCGACATTCATGCATCCCTATGGCTGCACCTTCGATGCGGAAGAGAACCGAACCACCGAAGAGGCGTTTATCGGCCATGGCCTGCACCCGAATGTCGGTGCGGTGCTGGTGGTGAGCCTCGGCTGTGAAACAGCATCCGGTTCGAAAGTGTTCGACGCGATCAGGGAATCAGGACGGCCCGTCGAGCGTCTCGTCGTCCAGAAAGCGGGCGGCTCGCGCGCAACCTCCGAAACCGGCGTGGAGATCGTGGAGCGCATGAAGGCCGAACTGGCGGCGCAACCGACTGACGAAGGCGATCTTTCCGAGCTGATCATCGCCCTCGAATGCGGTTCTTCGGACGCGTTCTCCGGGCTCACCGCCAACCCCGCCGTGGGCGAGGCAGCCGACATCATCGTCGACGCCGGTGGAACCGTGATCCTGTCGGAACTTACGGAGATGGTCGGCGCCGAAAGTGTCCTTTATCGCCGGGGCAAGACGCCTGAGGTGCGCGATGAACTGATGCGTCGCATCAAGAGCTATGAAATCGAACTGTCCATGACTACCGAGGACGACAGCGGCGTCTTCATTTCCCCCGGCAACATCGAGGGCGGACTGACGACGATCGAGGAGAAATCGCTCGGCTGCATCTACAAAGCCGGCACGCGCCCGATCACCGAGGTGGTCGACTATGGCCAGACTCCGCGTGAGAAGGGCGTCATCATCATGGACACGCCCGGCTACGACATATCTTCCGTGACCGGCAAGATCATCGGCGGCGCGCATATGGTGCTGTTCACAACCGGCAAGGGCACGCCGTCCGGCTCGGCCATCGCGCCGGTTCTGAAGGTGAGCTCGAACAATCGTGTCTTCCGCGAGATGCCCGACGATATCGACATCAGCGCCGGCGACGTGCTGGAGGGCACGAAGTCGCTTCGCCAGGTCGGCGAGGAACTTGTCGATCTGGTGATGCGGACCGCGCGCGGCGAACAGGCCAAGGCCGAATATTTCCAGATCCAGGAATTCGCGATCCCCAATGTCAGCGTGCTGCGCAAGGAGGTCATCCATGCCGAGATGATCAAGCGCAACGATCTGGGGTTCATGCAATGAAGCTGGCCTATATGTACGCCACGCCGGAAGTGGCGCCGGCCCATGTCACGGCGGTGCAGGGCGATGCCGCCGCCTGCTTCGCGCGGATCAAGGAGCTGGGTTATGAGGGCGTGGAACTGCTGGTTCGCGATCCGCGCGCCATCGATCATGGATTGATCGAGCGGCAGCTTGCCGATGCGGGCCTCGCCATGCCGGCGGTTTGCACCGGCGAGGTCTACGGCGAAGACAAGCTCTCCCTTGCCGACCCCGAACCGTCGCGCCGCGCCGAGACGCTGGAGCGGATGATCGCCGCCATGGATCTCGCCGCTCGTTTCGGTGCGATGGTCAATGTCGGACGCATGCGCGGACGCTATCTGGATGGCGTCGAGCGCGCGCAGACAGAAGCGTGGGTCGCCGAAGGGATGCAGGCGGCCGCCGATGCGCGCTCCGAAACCCGTATCGTGCTGGAACCGGTCAACCATCAGTATGCCAATTTTCTGATGGGAACAGCCGAGTCGGCGCGTTTCGTGCGAGGGCTCCACCGGGCAAATATCGGCTTGATGCTGGACCTTGCCCATATCACCATTGAGGGCGAGGTCCATCGCGACAGCCTCGCCGCGGCCGGCGACCTGTTCTGGCATTACCATGTCTGCGACAGCGAGCGAAAAGCTGTCGGAGATGGCCAGTGGGACATTGTGGCTGCGCTGAACGATCTCGACGCGATCGGCTACGACGGCTGGATCACCGCCGAGCATTTCCAGGTTCCCGACGCCGAAACAGCGATGGCGCAGTCCATCCGCTGGCTGAACGGACATTACGACAAACACTGACCATACAGGACACAGCCATGAAGATCGTACGCTTTGCCCATGACGGCGCCGAGCATTGGGGCTTCCTTGAGGACGACAGGGTGCGCGCCCTGCCCAACGGCCCCTTCGGGGAGGTTGAGCCATCGCCGGATAGCCTGCCGCTTGACGCGGTCAGGCTTCTTGCGCCGGTGAAACCGGGAAAACTGGTCTGCGTCGGGCTCAACTATGTGTTGCATGCGCGGGAATCCGGCCTGGCGCTGCCTGACGAGCCGATGCTGTTCATGTGTTCGCCGCAGGCGATCATCGGCCCCGGTGAGGCGATCATTCTGGACAGTCACGAGCAGCGCGTCGAGTTCGAGGCCGAGCTCGCCATCGTGATCGGCAAGCGCGCACGAAACGTTTCGGCGGCCGAGGCGGCGTCGGTCGTTCTTGGCTACACCTGCGCCAACGACGTTTCCAACCGCGACCTCCAGCTCAAGGACAAGCAGTTCACCCGGGCCAAGTCGTTTGACACCTACAAGCCCATCGGCCCATTTATCGAGACCGATCTAAACCCGGAATCCCAAACCATCCGCCTGCTCCAGAACGGGGTCGTGCGGCAGGATTCCACAACTGCCGACATGATCTTCCCGACCTCATTCATCATCGAGTTCGTAAGCTCGATCATGACGTTGGAGCCTGGCGACGTCATCATCACCGGCACGCCCTCCGGTGTCGGCCCGATGAAGTCCGGCGACCGGATTGAAATCGAGATCTCGGGCATCGGCAAATTGGAGAACCCGGTGCAATGACCACGCCGGAGGGAGCTGGACGGTTCTGTTCAGCCCCCTCCGGGCTTCAACATGGGCAGCAATTGCAACGCGGCGTAAAGACGAAGCTTCGTATCGGTCTTGAAATCACCCAGTCCGAGCACCGCGCGGCATCGCTCCAGTCGCTGTCGCACGGTGTTGACGTGCAGGCCAAGAAGCTCCGCGGCGCGCGGCATGCTCTCGTCCTCGCGAAGCCATACCCTCAGTGTTTCGATGAGCGTCAGCCCATGATCGCCCATGGCGAGAAGCGGTTCGAGCAGCCTCAGGAAGCTCAGGCGGCTCTCCTCGATCACGGCTGGATGCGCAAGCAGCCGCAACAACAGCACATCCTCGTGCCGGCTCAGGCGATTGAAGCCATTGAGCCTCAGGCCGAAGGACAACGCCTCCTTCGCCTCATGCCTGAGATGAATAGCCTCCGGCAAAGGAGCGGGGCCGGAGTGACCGAGCCCATAGCGGAGCCCCGGCGTCCGGCGCGCCTGCCGCTCGAATATCCGCTGCAAATCCTTCAATGTCGCTTCTGCCGAACGAGGGTCGTCTCCCGCCGCCGGGATGGCGAGCGTGCATTCAGTGCCGTCCTCATCGATACGCAGCAGCGCCATATGCCGGCGCGAGAACTGGCGCAGGCGCAGGTTGAGCAGGGCGCCGTCGAGCATATCGGTGTCGAACATGCGCGCCACCACCATGTGCCATCCGGTCGCCTGCGGCGTGCATTTCGACGCGATAAGCTCCCTGGCTTCCCGCGACAGCAGCGGGTCGACAAGATCGCCAAGCAGCCTGGCGTTGCCCGCAATCAGCGTTCGCGTGCCGGCATTGGCGTCGACGAGCGCTTGCAGCAGATGGACGGAGAGGCGCAAGCATTCGAGGTCGGGATCGGACGCGCGCTGCCCGCGCTCGATCACCGCCACCATACACCCGCCATTCGCGCCCATGCCGGATCGTGCAACGGCCACGATTTCACCTGCGACTTCAAGGCGCAAGGGAACGTCATCGGGGTGTATGCCGGTGGGGGCTCCGTGGATGAGCGTCTCGGCCAAAGTCTCCGCTTCGGCCGCCGTGACGCCCCGGCTCTCGATCTGGAGGCCGGTTTCGTCTTCAAGCGCCAGCAACAGCGGCAGGTTGACGAAACCGGCCACCAGCTCGAACAGTTCGCGCAGCGAGCCAAGTCTCGCCCGGTGCTGCGAGAAGGCGCGATAGATGGCGCTGAGGGATGCAGCTTCCCGTCCTGTTTGTCCGCCGTCGGTGAACACCCTGCCGATCAGATCGCTCCATGCCAGCGGTCCGGGCAGAGAAATCACCGGAAAATCGAGCTCCTCCGCCCGGCGGCGGGCATTGTCGGGGAATTCACGCAGGTATCGGGTCAGCTTGACGCCAAGACCTGCGGCATTGCGGGCCGCGAGCTGCTCGATCAGGCCCAGCAGCGCATCCGGGCTCTGCTGCACCGGATAGGTGCTGGTCACGACGAATTCGTGCGCCTTCACCCAATTCACCGCGTCCGGCGCGTCGATTACGGTGACCGACTGGACGTCGGTGGCCAACGAACCGGCTCCGGCTATGACGGTATGGCCGGACAGGATTTCCCAATCCAGGATTTCGCGCAGGTTCAGCATGGAGTCTCGGGAAGGGCAACTTCGGTTGTGCGTTCCATAGTGCAACGTTTTCCTTTTCGCGGTCCATTGATTTCATTTCAAACAAGGGAAACCATTCGATGCGTGCAACATGGCGTTGGTTCGGTCCGCAGGACCCGATGACGATCGACTGGATACGCCAGTCGGGCGCGACCAGTGTGGAAGCGAGCTTGTCCCATCTGCCGCCCGGATGCGTATGGGAGGCCGACGCCATCGATGCGTTGAAGAACCTCGTGCGGACTGCTCCGCCCGGCCAGACGCCGCTGGGATGGGACACACTCGGTGGAATCGCCATTCACGACGATATCAAGCTGGGCCGCAAGGACAGTGCGAGGCTCACCGCAAATTTTCAGGAAACAGTACGGCGGCTCTCGCAGGCCGGCGTACGTCGCATCAACTTCACGGTGATGCCGCTGCTCGACTGGGTACGCACAGGGCTGGACACAAGGCTTGAAAGCGGAGCCGAAGTGCTGGGCTTCGACGCCATCGATTTCGCGATTTTCGACATTCATTTGCTCAAGCGGCCCGGCGCCGAGGAGGAGATCGACCCGGAAATAGCCGCCGCTGCCCGCCGCCGCCATGCCGAAACGCCCGCAGAGCGGTGGCAGCCGTTGTTGGCCATGCTCACGCGCGGTCTCCCCGGCGGCCCCGGACAGTACGGCAGCGGGGAGTTCCATTCATTGCTCGACGCCTATCAGAGGCTGGGGACGGAAACCTACCGGCAAAACCTGATCGATTTCCTCGGCGAGGTGGCGCGCACCTGCGAGGCCGAGGGAGCGGTATTCGCCATCCATCCGGACGATCCGCCGATCCCATTGTGCGGACTGCCGCGCATCGCCAGCACGCTCGAAGATTTCGCGAAGATTTTCGCCGGCGTATCTTCTCCGCGCGCGGGCATGATCTTCTGCTCGGGATCGCTCGGCAGCAGGCGCGACAATGTGTTGACGGATTTCATCGACAGCTTCGGTCATCGCATCTTCTACGCCCACCCCCGACGCATACGCTTCCGAGACGATTTCGGGAGCTTCACCGAGGCTGAGCATCTGGGCGGCGCGGGCGCGTTCGACCTTCATGACGTTCTCGTGCGGCTGATGGCGGAGGAGGCGCGCAGACGCAAGCAAGGTATCGCTGACTGGGAGATACCCTACCGCGCAGATCACGCCTGCCGCATTCTCTACGATCAGGAAAGAGCGGATTTCGTACCGGGATACACGCCCGTCGGCCTTGTTAAGGCAACGGCGGAACTACGTGGGATGATCCACGCGATCGGAAAGAATTGCTGAAACGCTTCGACAGAATCGGTCGCCGGGAGGCGTGAGCCGGTCCGATCAATGGCGGTCGGATTCAGACGCCCCGGAACGACCGAAACTGCCGTTGAAACGTCCCCGGACCTTACGACTGGCAGAGTAAAGATCGTGCGACCGGTCGGCCAAGATGCCCGGCCGCCGATTGCACCATCGCCAGGAAACCGGATCAGGCCCGGCATGGGCCGGGCCATTTTTTGGCCGGAAACGCAAGAGAGCCCGCCATCCCTGCGGATGACGGGCCCGTTGTTGAAATAGCCAGGCGAGGGGTGCGCTCACATCGCCGGCGTGCCTTCGTGGACGGCTTTACGAATTTCCCTGCGGAATTCGGGCGTGACGTGCTCACCATGAACGGCGACCGCATGCTGCACTGCGGCATCGATCAACTCGTCTTCCCGGTCTGCTGATATCACCACGCTGCACTGCATTTCACTGGGGAATTCGCGACAGTCTATGTATTTTCTGGCCATATCTCTTCTCCCGATCCTGGCCACCCAACCGAAAAATATACGCTTGCGTGTTCGTGACGCCAAATCACGAAATCCCGCCCGCCGATGCCGTGGGGAGCGTGAGATATAACTGTCATAGTGGCGGTGTATTGGGTGCGCCATCATGCGCACCGTTATCGTCCCTGAGATCATCCGAGTTGGCCAGACTGGCGACAATGTCAGCCTGTTCGAACTGGTCATCGAAGATTTGAACGGGCGCTCCTTCGCCCTGCAACTGGACGGGGACGCATGCTGCGCCCTGCGGCAAGCCGTCACCGATCTTGAACGACGTATCTCGGAAGGTAAAAAGCCCGCCACCCTTGCGGATGACGGGCCTGTCGCCTGAAACACGCCCGCGAACGGACGCGCTTGTTAACTGGTTCCAAAGAGCTAAGTTCCGGTTAAGGCGACCCATAGTTTCTTGTCGGACTGCAACGGCCAGCCCGCCCTGGAAGCCGCCGCAAGGTTGACGAGCATGATCGTCCCGACGCCACATTTCCGCCAGCGTGAGAGCTCAGCGACCGGTTCCCCGCCCTTACCAAGACGCCTGTCGGCGCCGCGCTCGACGATATGCTGAGCGCCTTCTGGGCGGTCCGGTCCGTGGGCCACACGATCTGGCGACACCCGACAACCATCCGATGTGCAGGGGGCGCGACCCTGTGTTTCGATCCACGCATGAACGCTTTCGCGCAAGTCGGCAGCGAGAAGCTCGCGGCCGGCGCGATGCACAAGCTCAGACCGGAACAAAAACGGACAAAGTTGTCCCACCTGTTGAGGGGGTCGGAGTACGTGGGGCAAAACGGGCAAAAATCCAGGAAAATCAATGGCTGAAAAAGCCAATGGTGGGCCCGGAGGGACTCGAACCCCCAACCAAGCGGTTATGAGCCGCCGGCTCTAACCATTGAGCTACAGGCCCCACGAGCGCTGATTAGTTCGTTTCGCCGCCATGCACAAGAGGCCGGCAGGTCGGACCGATTGCTTCGTCAGCCAAAAGCGCCATTCTTCAACTGTTTGATGAAGCTCTGGCGTCAACCGCCCAAATCAATCCATATTCGCCACCTAGAGCATTTCGCGCTGGGACGCATTTCCATGGAGCACCTGATGAACGGATTCCTTCTTCCTCTCGCGCTGGCAGCTGCAATGGCGCTGCCTGCCATCGCGCAGGCAGCCGACACCAAGGCAGGCCCGCGCATATTCGTCACCGGCGAGGGGGAGGCGACGGTTGCCCCCGACATCGCGATCCTGACGTTGTCCGTCATGCGGGAGGCCAAAACCGCTCGCGCCGCGCTCGACGCCAACAACGACGCCATGGCGGCAGTGATCACCGCCATGAAGGCCGCCGGCATCGAGGACCGCGACCTGCAGACGGCGGGCATTCAGATCAGCCCGCGCTACAATTACAACAACAAGCCCGACGGCGGCCAGAATGCGGAATTGGTCGCCTATCAGGTAAGCAACACGCTGTCGGTTCGTATCCGCGACATCGACAAGACCGGCGAACTGCTCGACAAGGCCGTGACGCTCGGCGTCAACGAGGGCGGCGGCATCGTCTTCACCAATGCCGATCCGGCTGCGATCGTCACCGAGGCACGCAAGAAGGCGGTGGCGGACGCCATGACCAAGGCCAGGACGCTGGCGGAAGCCGCCGGCGCCTCGGTTGGCAAGGTGATCGAGATTTCCGAACAGTCGGCCCCGCCCCAGCCCATCCGTCTGGCCGCCAAGTCGTTCGACGCCATGCCGCAGGCCGGCGCAGCGCCGGTGCAGGCGGGCGAAAACGCCTATCGTGTTCAGGTCAATGTGACGTTCGAACTGAAGTGATTCGGCATATCGGAGCGCCCCGAAAACCCGACGCGCTGTTCGGGTTCCCGCTCCAGCAATGAAAAAAAGCCCCGGATGTGGTCATCATCCGGGGCTTTTCGTTGTTTTGCGTAGTGTCAGCGGTACAGGGTCGGGCAGCCGCGCTGGTTGGCGAAGGTGACCGTGACCGGACGGTTGAATTTGCGGCCGGCCACCTTGACGACGCGGCGGTTGGCGTCAACGACGCGAGCGCGGCGAACGCCCATGCGCTCGGCCTTGTTCACGGCGGTGCGCGCATTGCAGGCCTGATGGCGATTGTTGTTGCGACGCCAGTCGTGATGGCGGCCGTGATCGCGGTGGTTGACGTGAACGCCATAGCCGGGGCCGTTGCCGCCGAAGTTGATGTAGAGGCCATCCGCCTGCGCCGCTGCGGGCGCCGCGGCGATGCCGCCAAGGCCGATGAGAACGGAAAAAACTGCGGTCTTGATCATCTTGAGCATGGTGTTCTCCAGGGTCCGTTGGGAGGGGCGTTCGTTTCTGGCCCATCCATGAGACGGAATTTAGAGCGCACTGGCTGAACCGGCGAGGAACCGCCCGTTCATTCAGGGTTCATCCGGACATTGTTTCAGCAGGTGGCGATGACGCTGCGATCGATGGTTGCGAGGCGGGGCCTTCCGGTGAGCGCCATCGCCACCTCCAGCTCGGCGCGCAATATGTTGAGGATGTGGGCCACGCCCACGGCCCCCGCAACCGCCAGACCGTGCAGTATGGGCTGGCCGATCATGACGGCGTTCGCTCCCAAAGCCAGGGCCTTGAGGATATCGGTGCCACGCCGGACGCCGCCGTCGAGCAGGACCGGCAGCCTGCCGCCAAGCTCGTCCGCGATCGCCGGCAGCGCCTCGATGGTGGCGGGCAGCGTGTCAAGCACGCGCCCTCCGTGATTGGACACGACGATGCCATCCACGCCGGTTTCCAGCGCAAGACGAGCGTCATGGCGGCTCATGACGCCTTTCACAAGCAGCGGCAATTTCGTCCGCCCGCGCAGCCATTCGAGATCGCGCCATGTGGGGGCTGCGTCCAGCAGGCCCTTGAACACCGGGCTTTCGCCGGGGCCGGCGCGCAGGGCAGGGCCGGGCATGCCCTTCAGGTTCACCGCCCCGATGCCTTCCGGCAGGCGGAAGCCGGCGCGCTGTTCCTCATTTCGAAGACCGTTCACCGGGGCGTCCGCCGTGACCATGATGGCCTTGCAGCCAGCAGCCTCGGCCCGGTGCAGCAGGGCGAGCGTGTCTTCCCGGCGCGTCTGCATGTAGAGCTGGAACCAGAGCGGGCCCTGGGCTGCTGCGCCGATGTCCTCGATGGTCGTGCTTGCCTGTGTGCTGACGGTCATGACCGCGCCGGTGGCCGCAGCGCCCAGCGCGGTCGCCAGTTCGCCATCGGGATGAGCGAGCTTGTGAAAAGCCACGGGAGCCACGATGACCGGGATTTCGAGAGTCTGGCCGAACAGTTCTATGGCGGTATGAGCGCCATACATGTCGGCCAGAACCCGGCCTTCAAGTTTCAGCCGGTCGAAGGCTTCGCGGTTCCAGCCCCGGGTCAGCCCGTCCGCGCCGGCGCCGGCGATGTAGGACCAGATCGACGCTGGAAGCCGCTCGCGGGCGTGGCGTTCATAATCGCCGAGCGAAACGATGTCCGCAGGGACCGGCGAAGCCGTCATGTCCTCACATTTCCGACCAGTGGCGGATCATGTTGTGGTAGTGGGCGGTGAGCCCGACCACGGCCGGATGATCGTCGGGCATGTTCTGGCGCACCTGTATGATCGACATGTCGAGATCGTAGAGCATGTGGCGTCGCCAGTCATCCTTGACCATGGACTGGGTCCAGAAGAAGGACGCCCAGCGGCTGCCGCGCGTGACGGGCGTGACGCTGTGCATCGAGGTGGCCGGATAGACGACCATGTGCCCCGCCGGCAGCTTGACCGAGTGGGTGCCGTAGGTGTCGTGGACCACCAGTTCGCCGCCGTCATAGTCCTCGGGCGGGGTGAGGAACAGGGTCGAGGAGACGTCGGTGCGCAGGCGCATGGAGGAGCCTGGCACGACGCGGATCGAACCATCGACATGGGCGCCGAAGGTCATGCCCTCATCATAGCGGTTGAACATGGGCGGCAACACATGCAGCGGCAGTGCGGCGGAGGAGAAGGTGGGGTTGCGGCCGAGCGCGCGCATGACGATCTGGCTCAGTTCCTGCGCGGCGGGCGAATCGACCGGCACCTGAAGGTTCTTCTTCACCAGCGCGGCCTGATCGCCCGCGGTGGTGCGCCCGTCCACCCATTGGGTATTTTCCAGCACCTGCCGGATATAGGCGACCTCTTCCTTGGTGAGCACGTCGGGAATGGTGATGAGCATGGTTCGTCTCGCCTCTATATGAACTGAAAGCGGGCCAATCGGCCCGCTTTCTCACATTTCATTGTCAGAACGACGTTTTTGCCGTCAGGAGGAAGGTGCGCCCCTGACCCGGCACCATGTGGCGTGCCCCGTGTGATTTCTCAAATGTCTCTTCGTTGAAGATGTTGATGGCGTTGAACTGAAGACCGAAGCGTTCGTTGAACTGGTAATTCGCCGATACGTCCACGGTCACGTGGCCGGGAAGACGCCCGCTAGAGTTGCCGCTCGGATTCGTAGCGTTCGGCACGCCCAACCTGGTATCCGGATGATAATCTCCAGTGAAGCGATTACTGATGTAATTAACGCCAGCTCCAACACGGAATTTTTCGTTAACCTGATAATCAGCCCAAATGAAACCAGAATGGGTGGGCATTAGGCCGACGGCATATCCTGCCGCATCTCCGCTTTTGATGCGCCCGTACAACCAAGAATAACCGGCAGTTACGGTGAGGTCGTTAGTAACATTTCCGGTAACGGAAAGTTCTATGCCTTTGATGTGACGAGTATCTTCATTAACGGTTTGATTGCCACTGGCGTCTTCCGTCACTTCGTCACTAAGCTTGGTGAAAAAAGTACTTGCGCCAAGACCCAGGCGCTCATCGAGCAGGTTCCATTTTCCACCCAACTCATAGGTGACAGTCTTTTGAGGCTTAACGGAGTCGACACTGATGAGGCCAGTATAACCTGTTGTTGGAGAGCGGGGTAATTCGGTGCTGCTGGCGGCAGCGTAGTAGGTATGATTTTCCCACGGTTTGTATTCGATAGCTCCCAGCCAACTGAACAAGGTATCACCATAGCTGGATTGGGTCGGGGCGGTCGGACTGGTGGGAGCGTTGTCCACACTGTTGACCTTATAGCGTTCCACGCGACCGTTTCCAATCACGTAAAAACCGTTGCCGAGGTGGACACGATCATAGGCAGTAACGCCTACAGTGTCGACCTTATGGTCGAAACGTGGATTCTTGATACGGGTCTGCCCATGCGAGCCCAAGGCAGGATTGTTCAAATCCAGAGCCGGGCGCGATGATGGCGTGACCGAATTGTTATAATGCGTCAGATTTTCCCGGCTGATGTCCAGTCCAAGCGATGTCTGATGGCTAAGCGTGCCAGTGTCGAAATTTGCATTGAGGGTCGCTTGGTTCTGGTATGTGGTGCCATCCATTCCTCTGGTCGACTGTCCGGGATTGATGGTGCATGTCGGGTCTGTCGGGTTGGCGCAGGTCACTGCATCGTAGATGTTGCCCGCAGGCATAGTGGTCACGAACCGGTCGTGCCAGTATGAGCCAACGCGGAATGTATTGGTGAAGCTCACATCCGGTGTGAATTCGTGCTCGAAGGTTGCGGTAAAGCGGTCAAGCTCGTATTCTTCCCTGTCTTCCAGATAGCCGTAATAATTCTGGCGACGTACGCCGTGTTTAGTTACGGGTTCTAGGACGCCAACATTATTGGGCAAGACCGGAACGCCCCAGCGAGGCACGCCATTGTCGGGCCTGCCCCAGTCCTCCTGATGGATATAGGAAAGTGTCAGCTTGGTATCGGACGTCATGCCAAAGGTGACGGTGGGGGCGATGCCCCAACGTTTCTGGAAGACGTGATCCCGCTCGGCGAAGTCGCGGCTAAGCCCTACGGCATTCAGCCGGAATGCGACTTCCGGTGTCACCGGGACATTTACGTCGATAGCGCCACGATAATAGTTGTCAGTGCCTACGGTGGTGTAAATGTCGGCGAAGAAATGATCCTTTGCGGTCTTTGAGGTCATGTTGATGGAGCCTCCGCCGCCGCCACGGCCCAAGGTGCTGCCAGCGCCGCCCTTGAAAATCTCCACCTGTTCCATGTTGAAGGGATCGCGGCTGGCGATACCGGAATCACGGATTCCGTCGACGAAGACGTTTCCGACAGCAGTAAGGCCGCGAATGTTGAAGGAGTCGCCACCCATTCCGCCACCGCCGCCTTCGCCCGCGCTCATGGTCACACCGGGAACGCGCGTGATAAGTTCACTCAGATTCGTCACTGCGCGTTGCTGAATCTGTTCTTCCGTGATGACATTGATAACCTGTGGTGTGTCCTGAATCTTGGTGGGTACCCGTTTCAGACCCGTTGTCGCCTCGTTCGTGTTGGAGGTGCCTTCGCCGCCCTTGCCCTCCACATTGATCTGCTGGAGCACGACGTCGCCATCGGCGGCGCCCGGTGCAGGCGTGGCCGTCTGTGCATAAGCCGGGCTCGTGAGCGCGGCCGAAAGCGCAATCACCGGCAGAAGCCCCAAAGTGTTTCTTATCTGAGCCGATGTTTCCGGTGCAGCCGTACGACCGTCGATGCCAGCTTCCATGGCCTGTGACCCCCAACCTGAATTTTCTGGCCCGATCTCTTCGGGCCACGAGAATGTTTCCGAATTCTTGCCGAGCCTGCAGAAAGGCGGTCACCGGGAAACACCGGTGGTACTTCCGCTAGGAAACATGACAATAATTGTCAACTATGGTGCGAACTATGGAGAGCGCTTGTCGCATTTCTGCCACAGTTTGCAAGAGCTTGTTGCAATCTGGTCAGCGCGAATAGCGGATCGGTTGCACCAAGTTCATCCGCGATTTGGCGATTTCAGGCGGCGGGGCCGGAACGGGAGAGGCGCGCCGCACCAGTTCGACGGCGGCGTTGTCGAAGGCGGGATCGCCGGATGAGCGCGCCAGCGATACCGCGATGACGTCGCCAGCGGGATTGATGGTGAAGCTGACGGTGGCGGTGCCGACACCGCGCGCAGCCCGCGGATAACGCTTGTAGCGGTTAAGATGTGCGCTCACCCGCGAGTGCCAGCGCGCGGGCGACACACTGGAACCGCCGGCGGCCTTGGTCACGCGGGGAGCAGCGGCCTTGGGCGCGTCATCGGCGGATTTGGTCGAAGCGATCTGCGGAGCGGATTTCCTCTTCTCGACCTTCTTCTTTTCCACCTTTTTCTCGACCGGCTTTTCGACGGGCTTGGGCTTTTCCGGGATCGGGCGACGCTGCGGCACGGCCAGGGCCACCTCCGGCAGGGGCACCTCTTCGAGTTCCTCGACCACCTCTTCGATCTCTTCGAGAGGTTCGACCTCGGCGATTTCCTCCGTCTCGACCGGCTCTTCCTCGACGACTTCCTCTTCGAGGATCGGTTCTTCGACCGGATCGATCTCTTCCACCTGCTCGACCAGTTCGGCCGGGGCGCTGTCGACCATTTCGGCCATGTCGTTCAGCACCGCCTCGGGCGCGACGGCCATCGGGGCCAGTTCCATCATGATGGCCGGAGCGGCGTCGAGGGACGGGGCTTCCACGGGCTGCAGGCGTTGCAGATACCACGCGCCGGTCAGATGCGCGGCAAGCACGAAGGCGGCCGCGCCCGACCAGAGCGCCATTTCGCCCTTGCTGAGGTTGAGCGACAGGCTGTCTGCGTGGAAGGAAGCCGCCTTGCTCATTTTACGGAGCTCCGGTTTCGCCGTCGGTGGTGGCTGTCGGTACCATTTCGAGCCCGACAAGCGCGATCTTGAGATAGCCTGCCTTGCGCAGCAGGTTCATGACGTTCATCAGCTCGCCATAATCCACAGACTGGTCGGCGCGCAGGAAGACGCGCTGTTCCTTGTCGCCGCCGGTGAAGGTGTCGAGCGCGCCGGGCAGGCCGTCGCGGGCCACCTCGTCATTGCCAAGGAGAACGGACAGGTCTTCCTTCACGGTGAGGTAGAGCGGCTTATCGGGCCGCGGCGCAGGGGTGGCGGCCGCTGCCGGCAGATCGACATTCACATCCACGGTGGCGAGGGGCGCGGCGACCATGAAGATGATGAGCAGAACCAGCATGACGTCGATGAAGGGGGTGACGTTGATCTCGTGGGTTTCCTGGAGATCGTCGTCATCGCCCGTATTTTCCCTTATGCCTCCGGCCATGGCGCCTGCTCCTATTCCGCAGCCAGACGTTCACGCACGGCGGCAGGCGCCTTGCGGAAGTCGAGATCGCGGCTGACGAGCCGCTCCACGCCGGCGGCGGCGTCGGCCAGGGCCTGACGGTAGCCGGTGATCGAACGGGAAAAGACGTTGTAGATCACCACTGCGGGGATAGCGGCGACGAGGCCAAGCGCGGTGGCCAGCAGCGCCTCGGCGATGCCGGGGGCCACCACGGCCAGGTTGGTGGTCTGCGATTCCGAGATGCCGATGAACGAGTTCATGATGCCCCAGACCGTGCCGAACAGACCGACGAAAGGCGAAGTGGAGCCGATGGTGGCCAGCACGCCCGTACCGCGGCTGAGGCGGCGGCCGGTGTGGATCTGGATGCGGGACATGCGCGACCAGACACGCTCCTTCAGGCCGGACGGATCGGCATGATCAAGCGCGCCGGCCGACATCTTCGATTCCTCGACAGCCGCATGGACCAGCCGGGCAGCCGCATCGCGGCGCTTGCCGAGCTTCTGGGACGCCTCGCCGAGCGTGGTCGAACCGAGAATGGCGCGCAGCGCGGAGCGCAGCCGCGCCCTGGAGCCGGCAAGCTCGAGCGACTTCGCCAGCCAGACCGTCCAGGTGACCAGCGAAGCGAAAGCCAGGCCGATCATGACCGCCTTGACCACCCAGTCGGCGGCCATGAACATGCCCCAGGGTGAAAGATCGTGTGGCAGGGTGATGTCGCGCTCGCCTTCTTCCTCTCCCTCATCCAGGGGCAGGGCGTCCTGCGCGGGCGCTGGCTGAGAACCGTCATCGGCGGCAGGTGTGGAGGGCTGTACGCCGCCTTGCGCCGCGTCGGGCGTATCGGACGAAGCTGACGGAGCGGCTGCGTCGGGATCGGAAGACCCGGGTGCGGTCGGTGCTGCTTCAGCCGGGACGGTTTCCGCAGGCGCTGAAGGCGCGGGCGCAGCATCGGCCGGAACGGAGACCGCCGGAGCTTCGGGGGCCGTTTGCTCCTGGGCGATGGCCGTCGGCGCAGCGGCCATGAAGAGCCCGATGCTTACCGCAATGGCGGCGAGGCGTTTTGTTGTCGATCCCTTCGCACAGGGTTCATGCCTCATCAGATCGACCATTCTGCAACCTATCTCAATTGTTCCGCGTCGTTCGATCGCCATTTTTCGGGCTCCGCCATTTCGGGCGAGCCGTCGGGAGCGTCACAGCTCCGCCCTTTTGATCGAGTTGGATGGGCGGTTAGCATTGTTGACTAATGCATTCAAGATTAGACGGTGATTTTCACCACAAACTGTGTCAAATCCCTGTGTGGCCAAGCCGTCTCTGACGCCTTTCGGGGTCGGTCAGCCATTTTCCGGCGCGCTGGCCAGGGCAAGTGCAGCTTCGAGCGAGGCCGGCAGGGTGGCGGCATGGCCGAGCCCTTCGAATATATGAAGGTCGACGGCGAGTTGCGGTCGCCTCCTCAGCCGGTCGGCCATCTCCAGCGTGTGCGGGGCGGGGCCTTCCCAGTGCGGTCCGGCCGGATTGGAGCGCCGTTCCGCATCGCCCAGCATGAGCAGGACCCGGGCCGCATGTTCCGTCGGCGGTGTTGCGGATTCCAGACCAAGCATCCACTGGTCGTTCCACCAGATCGAGGGGCTGACGGAGATGTGACGGCTGAAAGCGCCCGGTCTGGTGAGCAGCGCGTGGAGCGCGCACATGCCGGCCAGCGAATGGCCCCACAGGGTGCGGCGGGATGGATCGACGGGAAGGGCGGTTTCGATCTTTCTACGCAGTTCGCCGGTTAGCAGATGCAGAAAAGCGTCGGCTCCGCCCGTCTTTCGTCCGCCGGGCGAAAGCGGCGTCTCGGCCGGAGTGTAGTCGAAGCTGCGGGCGATCACGTCGAAGCGCAGGTCCGTTTCATAGCCGACGCCGGCGAGCGCCAGTCCGGGGGCGGCCTCCAGATGTGCGGGCGTCAGCGCGTCGAATGCGGCGTTGCCATCCAGCATATAGAGAAGGGGATAGCCGTGCTCAGGAGGTTGCGCGCATGGAATGGCGAGGAAAATCTGAAATGTCCTGCGCCCGGCGGTAACCAGCCGACGCTCCAGCCGATGAGTGGAAACACGGGCGTCGAAAACGGCGAGCGCCGCAGGCTGCGGCTGCTTTGGCGGGGCAGGAGTGACGGCTGCTGGCTGCATCGGCAAGCTGTGACAGCTTGGGTAAAACACCGTCAAGACCGGCAGCGAACAAACCTGATAATTTTTCTCATGTAGCCGATGGAAACCGCGATTTCAGGTCATCGCCCGGTTCGCAGGCTTCTTCATCGCGTGTTCGCTGCGAAACGCGCCGGCAGCATGCGCGCCAGAAGCCCGTCCTTACGGACGAACTGGTGCCAGATCACCGCGGCGACATGCAGCATGACAACGGCGAGGATAAGCTTTGCGGCTACGTTATGCGCATCGCGCGGCCAGCGACCAAGCGTCTTGCCGAAGGCGGAAATGGCCAGCAAACCAAGCGCCGGCTGGGCCAGTATGGCGAGGTAGAGCAGGCCGTGCCCGGCGTGCGCGGCGATCCGTTGCAGGCGCGACATGCCTTCGGGCAAGGGCGGCGCGCGATGGGTGAGACGCCAGCCTATGCGGGCCAGGGCCAGCGCAAGTATGGCCGATCCAAGGGTGATGTGCGTGCGGAACAGGTAGAAGCGCGGTTCCGAGCCGCGCTCGAAGAAGCCCCATACCCATCCTGTCGCGAATTGGGCCAGCACCAGCAGGGCGACCAGCCAGTGCAGCCAGATGGCGACGGCATCATATCTGCGCTGCTGGTTCATCCCGCATACTCCGCGATTCCCTCGTTTCAGCCCTTGTCGTCGACATGGCGGCCCCTTGTCTACATTGCCGCTTTGTAAGTTGACATTTTGTTTCATATTTATATTGGTGCCCGCAAATCGACGTCGGGTCCATGGCAAGGGCGGCCTTGACGGCGACAATGGAATGCAGGTGCGGGTCTTGTCGTCAGATAAAGAAATTTCAGGCCGGGCCACAGAATGTGGACTTGCAGAGAGTTTTCTCCTGCGCGGCCATGGCCGGGTTCTGATCGGACAGGGGCTGCGCACGGAAGTCGGGCGCGGACCGATCGGGAGTCTCGCTGCGCGCGTGGGCGCGTTCTTCAAGGCAAACGAAGGGGGTCCGCGTGTCGTCATGGGCGCGCTGCCTTTCGACCGCTCCCAGCCGGACTATCTCTTCCAGCCGGAAATTTTCTCCACGGCAGACGGCAAGGACGGCAGAGGAACATCCTCCGCTTCGGCGGATGCCGCTCGCTGCACCATAACGCCGGCGCCCGCACCTTCGGTCTTTGCCGATGCGGTCGCCGCCTGCCTGGCGATGATCGCGGCTTCGGCCGATGACGCCGAGCCGCTGACCAAGGTGGTTTTGTCGCGCAGCCTTGAGCTTGTCTCGACGCATGAATTCGACGCGGCCGGTCTGCTGGCGGCGCTCGCCCGCGACCCCAGCATCGCCGTGTTTTCGACGCTGCTGCCTGCCGAGGCGGATGCGCCGCGCCCGCTGCTGGTGGGGGCGACGCCGGAACTGCTGGTGTCGAAGAAGGGCGACGAGGTGGTTTCTCATCCGCTGGCAGGCTCCGCGAGGCGCTATGGCGACCCCGGCGCCGACCGCCGCTCAGCCGCCGGGCTGGAGCGCTCGGAGAAGGACCGGCGCGAGCATCAGGCCGTGGTCGACGCCGTGTTCGACGCGCTCTCGCCCTATTGCAGGGAATTGAACGCGCCCGAGCGCACGACGCTGCGATCCACCGCCTCCATGTGGCATCTGGGAACGCGCATCGTCGGCAAGCTCAGGGATGCCGATACGCCTGTGGCCGAACTCGCATGCGCGCTTCACCCGACGCCGGCCGTCTGCGGCCTGCCGCGCAATCGCGCCGCCGAGGTGATCGGCCGGCTGGAGGGCTATGATCGCGGTTTCTATGCCGGCGCTGTCGGCTGGGCCGACGAGAAGGGCGACGGTGAATGGTACGTCTCGATCCGCTCGGCACGCCTCGCCGGCAAGCGGGCGACGCTCTATGCGGGCGCGGGCATCGTCGCGGGTTCCGACCCGGCGGGCGAAACTGACGAAACCTCGGCCAAGTTCGTGGCGCTGCTTTCGGCGCTCGGTATCGACGAGCATGGCCATCCGTTGCGGGAGCGGGCGGCATGATGCGGGTCAGCCAGACATGGCCGCAGGAATTCGCCCGGCGCTACCGCGACAAGGGCTATTGGCGTGGCGAAATCTTCCCGAAGATGCTGCGCGAGCGCGCGGCGGCTTTCCCTGATCGCATCGCTGTAGTGGGTGGTGGCGAGCGCTGGAGCTATGGCGAATTGCATGTCCGCGCCGAAACGGCGGCGGCGGGCTTCCTGAAGCTGGGGCTGAAGCCCGGCGAGCGCGTCATCGTGCAGATCGGCAACCGGCCGGAGTTCCTTTCGGTGGTGTTCGGCCTGTTTTATGCCGGGCTGATCCCGGTCTATGCGCTGCCGGCGCATCGCCGCACCGAGATCGTGCATTTCGCCAACAGGGCCGAGGCCGCCGGCTATGTGGTGGCCGACCGGGGCGACGGCTTCGACTATCGCGCACTGGCACGCGAGGCGAAGGTGGAAGCGCCGACGCTGCGCCATGTCGTGGTGCTGGGCGAGGCGGAAGAATTTTCCCGCTTCGAGGATTTCGAGCCCGATCCGGCGCTGCTGCCTGGCGATCCTTCGCCTTCCGACGTCGCTTTCCTGCAAATCTCGGGCGGCAGCACCGGTCTGTCGAAGCTCATCCCGCGCACCCATGACGACTATATCTATTCGTTCCGGGCGAGCGCGGAAATCTGCGGGCTGGACGAGAGCAGCGTCTACATGGCGGCGCTGCCGGTGGCGCATAATTTCCCGATGAGTTCGCCCGGCGTGATGGGCGCGCTCTACGCCGGCAGCCGCATCGTCATGTGCCCTTCGCCCGATGCGCAGACGGCCTTTGCGCTGATCGAGCAGGAGAAGGTGACGATCACCGGGCTGGTGCCGCCGCTGGCGCTTTTGTGGATGCAGGCGGCGGCCAATGCGAAGCACGACCTTTCCAGTCTGAAGGTGTTGCAGGTGGGCGGGGCGAAGTTCATGCCCGAAGCCGCGCGCCGGGTGCGCGCCACGCTGGGCTGCCAGCTCCAGCAGGTGTTCGGCATGGCCGAAGGGCTGGTGAACTATACGCGCCTCGACGATCCGGACGAGATCGTCGTGGAGACGCAGGGGCGGCCCATCAGCGCCGACGATGAGGTGCTGATCGTCGACGACGCGGGCCAGCCGGTGGCCGAGGGCGAGGCCGGTAATCTCCTGACGCGCGGGCCCTATACGATCCGCGCCTATCACAACGAGCCGGGCGCGAATGCGCGTTCCTTCACCGAGGATGGTTTCTACCGCACCGGCGATGTGGTGAAGCGCACGCCCGAAGGCTATCTGGTGGTGCAGGGACGGGCGACCGATCACATCAACCGCGCCGGCGAAAAAGTATCGGCGGAGGAAATCGAGGATCATCTTCTGGCGCATCCCAACGTGTTCGACGCGGCGGTGGTGTCGATCCCCGACGAGTTCCTCGGCGAGCGGAGCTGCGCTTTCATCATCGCGCAGGGCGAGAAGCCGAAGGGGGCCGCGATCAAGGCGTGGATGCGCACCCGCAACGTGGCCGAGTTCAAGGTGCCGGACCAGATCCGTTTCGTGGACGGGTTCGAGACCACGGCGGTGGGCAAGATCAGCCGCAAGGAACTGCGCGCGCGGCTGCGGCAGGCGTTCCTCGACGGTCAAGCGGAAAAAGGATGAGCGCCCATGGGCCTGCCGACGATCCAGCCTTATGAACTGCCCTCCGTGGCCGAACTGCCCCAATCGCGTGGGCCGTGGAAGGTCGAGACCGGGCGCGCGGCGCTGTTGATCCACGACATGCAGAACTATTTCGTGCGCCCCTTCGTGGCGGACGCCGCGCCGCTTGGCCCCGCCACCGCCAATATCGCGCTTCTGGCCGCACATTGCAGGAAAAAGGGCGTTCCCGTGTTCTATACGGCGCAGAACGGCGATCAGGACCGGCGCGACCGCGGCTTGCAGGCCGACCTGTGGGGGCCGGGCATGGGTTCGTCCGAAGCGGATCAGGGGATCATCGCGCCGCTGGCGCCGCACGGCCAAGATTTCGTGCTGGTCAAGCACCGCTACAGCGCCTTCCAGCGCTCCAATCTGGAGACGCTGATGCGGGTGCGCGGGCGCGACCAGCTCATCGTCACCGGCATCTATGCCCATATCGGCTGCATGATGACGGCGGCGGAAGCCTTCCAGCGCGACATCGAGGCGTTCTTCGCCGCCGACGCGCTGGCCGATTTTTCACGCGAAAAGCACGATCTGGCGCTGGACTGGGTTGCGGGACGCTGCGGCGTCGTAACCAGCGCGGACCAGCTTATCGCCGCTCTTGTCTGAAGGATGCTGACATGGCCATCACACTGGAGCGCATGCGCGCCGACATCGCCGGAATGATCCACGAGGAGCCGGAGGAAATCGGGCTTGAGGACAATCTCATCGACCTCGGCATCGATTCCATGCGCCTGCTCAACCTCATCCTGAAATGGCAGGAGGACGGGCTCGACCTCGAATTCGCCGAACTGGCCGACCGCTTCACGCTGGCCGGCTGGTGGGAGGCGATTCAAGCGAAACAGGCGGGCGGCGGAGCCTAGATATGGACGCCAGGCCGCCTGCCGCCATTTCCGGGACAGGCGCGCCGCTGACCGAGGCGCAGACGGGCCTCTGGTACACGCAGCGCATCGACCCGGCCAATCCGATCCTCAACACGGGGCAATATCTCGATATTGCCGGGCGGCTCGATGTCGAAGCCTTCCGCAAGGCGGTGGACGAGACCGTCGAGGAGGCGGAGGCGCTGTCGCTGCGCTTCGAGGATGCTCTGCAAGGTCCGGTGCAGGTGGTCGATCCATCGCGGCGGCCATTCCTCGAAATCGTCGACGTTTCCGGCGCGGCCGATCCGCAAGGCGAGGCGCTGGCCGGGATCGAAGCCGACACCAATACGCCGCTGGATCTCGCTCGCGACCGGATCGCTTCGTTCCGGCTTTACCGGCTGTCGGGCGAGCGGCACTTCTTCTACGAGCGCATCCACCATCTGGCCATCGACGGCTTCGGCATGGTGCTGGTCACCAACCGGGTGGCGGAACGCTACGCCTGTCTGATGAAGGGCACGGAGCCGGCAGTGAGCTTCCCGCCGTTGCAGGTGGCGCTGGATGACGACCGCGCCTATGCGCAATCGGAAAAGCGCGAGGCCGATCGCGCCTTCTGGCACGAGGCGATGGCGAGGCTGGAGCCGGTGACCGGCATGGCGCCGGGGCGCGCCATCTCCGGCCCGGGCTTCCACCGCGAAAGCCTTTATCTGCCCGCCAGCTTCATGGAACGGCTGCAAGCCTTTTCGAGCGGGGCGAAGGTGACGTGGCCGGATGCGCTGACGGCGCTGGTCGCGGCCTATTGCCGGCGCTTTGCCGGCACGGAAGAGATGGTCGTCGGCGTGCCCTATATGGGCCGGCTCGGTAATGTCGCGGCGCGCGTGCCCTGCATGCTGATGAACGTGCTGCCGCTGCGCATCGCGCCCGACGAGGCGCAGGCGATGGGCGATTATCTCGTTGGCGTGTCGAAGCAGTTGATGCGCGCGCGAAGGCACGGGCGCTACCGTTCCGAGCAATTGCGCCGCGATCTGGGACTGGTCGGCGGTTCGCGACGACTTTACGGGCCGCTGATCAACATGCAGCCCTTCGACCTGCCGCCGGCCATGCCAGGGCTGGACGTGACGCTGAACATCCTGGGCGCAGGCGCGGTGGACGACATCACCTTCACCTTCCGGGGCGATGCGCTGAGCGCGCTGCTGATGGAGGTCGATTCCAATCCCGCTCTCTATTCGCCGGAGGCCACAAGAGCGCATTCGCGGCGGCTGGCGGCATTCCTCGAAAAGGCCATGGAGGCAGCGACGCTGGCCGATGTGCCGACCGCTTGCGAGGCCGATGTGCAGCGCTATCTGGTGGAGGCGAACCGCACCGAACACGAAGTGCCGGACACGACGCTGGCGGCGCTGATCGAGGCGAAGATGCGCAAGACGCCGGATGCGCCGGCGCTGGTGTTCGGCGATATGGTGCTGAGCTACGCCGAGCTTGACCGGCGCACCGCTGCCCTTGCCGGCGAACTGGTGAAGCGTGGCGCGGGACGCGATAGAATCGTGGCGGTGGCGCTGCCGCGCTCGCTGGAACTGGTGATCGCCCTGATTGCCAGTTTGCGGGCCGGGGCGGCCTATCTGCCGCTCGATCTCGACAATCCGCCGCAGCGTCTTGCCCGCATCGTGGCTTCCGCCGAGCCGGTCTGCGTGCTGGCCGAGCCGGGCAACGACGCCTTTTCCGGTGCGCAGGTGCTGGCTCCGGCCGACTGGCCGAAGGAACCGGGCGGCGAGGCGCTGCCGCAGGTCGAGCCGGGCGACATGGCCTATGTGATCTACACGTCAGGCTCGACCGGCGAGCCGAAGGGTGTGGTGATCGAGCATCGCGCCATCGTCAACCGGCTGGAATGGATGCGCACGCATTACGGCTTTTCCGCCGCCGACCGCTTCCTGCAAAAGACGCCGGCCACCTTCGACGTTTCGGTGTGGGAGTTCTTCCTGCCGTTCCTGTGCGGTGCGCGGCTGGTGGTCGCGCCGCCCGGAGCGCATCGCGATCCGGCGGCGATTGCGGCGCTGGTGCGCCGGCATGGCGTCACCACGCTGCACTTCGTGCCTTCCATGCTTTCCGCCTTTCTGGCTTCGCCGGCCTCGCAGGGCCTGAACGTCGTGCGCACCTTTTGCAGCGGCGAGGAACTGACCGCCGATCACCGCGACCGCTTCCATCAGCGCATCACGGGCAAGTTGCACAATCTCTACGGGCCGACCGAGGCGGCGGTGGATGTCAGCTACTGGCCGGCGGGACCGGATGACGACAGCGCTCCGGTGCCGATCGGTTTTCCGGTGTGGAACACCCGGCTTTACGTTCTGGACGAGCGGCTGCGGCCGCAGCCGCCGGGCGTCGCCGGCCATCTTTACCTTGCCGGCGTGCAGCTTGCGCGCTGCTATCTGGGGCGGCCGGACCTCACCGAAGAACGCTTCGTGGCCGATCCTTTCCGGCCGGGCGAGCGCATGTACATGACCGGCGATCTGGCGCGGCTGCGCGAGGATGGCGCGGTCGTCTATCTTGGGCGTTCCGATCATCAGGTGAAGATCCGGGGCCTGCGCATCGAGCTTGGCGAGATCGAGGCGGCGATCGCCGGCTCCGGTCTGGTGACGGACGCGGCGGTGATCGTGCGCGAAGACCGGCCGGGGGCCAGGCACATCGTCGCCTATGTCGTGCCGGGCGAGGGCTACGAGGTGGAGCGGCTGCGCCGGCATATGGCGGCAAGGCTGGCGGATTACATGGTTCCTTCTGCGATGGTCGAGATGCAGGTGATGCCGGTCAACGCCAATGGCAAGCTGGACCGCAAGGCGCTGCCCGCGCCGAGTTTCGATGCGCCTGCGGCGCGCGCTCCGGCGACGCCGACCGAGGCGGCGCTGTGCCGGCTCGTGGCCGATGTGCTGGGGCTGGAGGCGCTGCCCGACCCGGATGGCGATTTCTTCAATCTGGGCGGCGACTCGCTGCTGGCCGTGCATCTGCTCTTGCGGGTGCAGGAGCGTTTCGGCTTCGATCCCGGGCTGGGCGTGCTGTTCGAGCATCCGACCATCGCCACGCTGGCGGCTTCAATCGAGGCTGACCGGGCGCATGACAGCGGGCTGGAGCCGATCATCCGGCTGCGCGGCGGAAGCGACGACAAGCCGCCTCTGTTCATCGTCCACCCGGCTGGCGGGCTTTCATGGGGATACAGGACGCTGGCGCGGTCGCTGGGAGCAGGGCGGGCTATCTACGGGCTGCAATCGCCCGCCATCGATCCGGAGCATCCTTTGCCGGACAGTCTCGACGCGCTGGCCGCCGACTATGCAAAGCGGATCGCGGAGATTTACCCGCAAGGGCCTTACCATCTGGCCGGCTGGTCGGTGGGCGGCATCATCGCACACGCCATGGCCGTGCATCTGCAAGCGCGCGGCAAGCAGGTCGGCGTGGTGGCGATGCTCGATTCCTATCCGGCGGAATGCTGGCGGGCGGAGCCGGAACCGGATGAGGCGGCGGCGCTGCGCGCGCTGCTGGCGATCGCCGGCTACGATCCCAACGCGCATCCCGAACTGACGACGCGCGCGGCCATCACCGCCTTCCTGCGGGCCGGCGACAGCCCGCTCGGCAACCTGCCGGGAACGGCGCTGGACGGCGTGGTGCGGGTCGTTCTCGACACCAACCGGCTGGTGCGCAACCACTATCATGGCCGCTATGACGGCACGGTCACGCATGTGCGCGCCGCGCTCGACCACAAGGATCGCCCCGATCTGACGCCGGAGCTGTGGCTGGCGCATGCCGCCGGGCTCGACCGCATCGACGCGCCGTTCCTGCATCCGCAACTGACCGCGCCGGCGGCCTCGGCGCTGATCGCGCCGGAACTGGACCGCCGGCTTGGCCGATACGACTGAAGGAGTTTCTTTCGTGCGCCCCACCGGACTTGAGGGAAAGACCGCGCTTGTGACGGGCGCAGGCGGCGGCATCGGGCTTGAGGTCGTGCGGCTTCTGGTGGAGGAGGGGGCGTCCGTTCTGGCGACCGATTTCGACGCCGCGACGCTGGCCGGCCTGCCGGCGGACAGGGTGACGCGCGCCGCGCTGGACGTGCGCGATTCCGCCGCCGTCGAAGCGCTGGTCGAGGCGCATGAGCGTGCGGCGGGGCCGATCGATCTCGGCGTCAGCGTGGCCGGTATTCTCTCCACCGATCTTGTCACGGACACCTCGGACGAGACTTGGCGCAACGTGTTCGCCGTCAACAGCGACGGCGTGTTCCATGTGGCGCGTGCATTGGCGAAGCGCATGAAGGAGCGGCGGCGGGGCGCGCTGGTGACGGTGAGCTCCAATGCGGCCGGCATTCCCCGCCACGCCATGGCCGCCTATGCGGCGTCGAAGGCGGCGGCCACCATGTTCACCCGCTGTCTCGGCCTGGAGCTTGCGCCCTTCGGCATACGCTGCAACATCGTCGCGCCCGGTTCCACGCTGACCCCCATGCAGACCGGCATGTGGGCCGACGAAAACGGCGCGGAAAAAGTGATCGCCGGTTCGCTGGAAAGTTTCAAAAGCGGCATTCCGCTCGGTAAGCTGGCGACGCCGCAGGATATAGCCGAAGCGGTCGTTTTCCTGCTTTCCGACCGGGCCGGACACATCACCATGAGCGATCTTTATGTGGACGGCGGCGCCACCTTGCGCGGCTAGTCAAATATAACTTGAGCACAACAATCATGTTATGTAGAACGAGCCGGTTCTCCCAAATGACCGCTGCTTGCAGCGGCCTCAACCGACAGGAAGGCATTTCCATGCACGGCACTTCATCCTCCATTTTCCGAAACCGGTCCGCTGCGGGATTGCGCTTCATCGTCGCCGCCGGCGCGCTGGCGCTCAGCCTTGGCACGGCGCTGGCGCAGGTCGCCTTCGATGCGCCCGACGCCAGCTATCAGGGCCGCGCGCGCGCCGGGGCCGCCGAGATGGGCCAGCCGGTCTATTCCGGCTCCGAGATCAAGGTTTCAGGCCAGAACTTCAAGCCCGGCCAGGAAGTGACCATCCTGCGCGGCGCGCAGACGCTGGGCGACGGCCCGATCACCGCCGATCAGGAAGGCAAGTTCGAAGCGACCTTCAAGCTGCCGGAAGACGCCGCCACCGGCACGCATCCGCTGGTGCTCACCACTGCCGCGCCCTACCACGCCGAGATCGTGGAACTGAAGGTTTCGCCGCAGGTGCCGCTGTCGGGCGCGGACAAGTTCGAGATCAAGGACAACAAGCTTGTGTCCGGCCTTTACCAGAGCGCCTACAGCGCCAAAAACGACGCCGTGTTCGTGACCTCGGCCGTCGGCCGCCCGCCGGTCAAGGAATCGGCGCTGGTCAAGGTGAACCCGGAAACGCTGGAGATCGTGGCGCAGGTTTCGCCCGCCGAAGCTCCGGCGCGTGAGGACGGCAGGGAAGGCGGCGTCTACGCCGTTTACGGTGTCGCCGTTGACGACGCCAACGACAATGTGTGGGTGTCCAACACCCGTCAGAACACGGTCGCCGTCTACAAGCAGTCCGACCTTTCGCTGGTCAAGCAGTTCGAGCCGGGCGCGGTTCCCCATGCGCGCGATGTGGTGGTGGACGAGAAGGGGGCCAAGGCTTATGCGACGGCCACCGGTACGCCGAACGTGGCGGTGTTCGACGCCGGGAGCCTTGAGCCCGCCGGCACGATCGAGATCAAGAGCGGCAAGCGCGGCGAGAACTTCTCCGTCGGCAGCCTGAAGTTCGACGCCGGGTCCGGCAAGCTGTTCACGGTCAGCCTGTCCACCGACGAGGCCGCGATCATCGACGCCGCCAGCGGCGAGGTGGAGAAGGTGTTCCCGATCGAGGGTTCGCGCGGGGCCATCGGCGTGGCCTATGACGGCGAGACGAAGCGTATCTTCGTGGCCTCGCAGGGCAGCGACAATGTGCTGATCGTCGACGCCGAGAGCGGCAAGACGCTGCACAACGTGCAGGTGGGCGCGGGCGCGCTAAACGTTACATTCGATCCGGTCAGCAAGCATGCCTATGTCAGCAACCGCGGCGCGGGCACGGTGACGGTGGTGGACGTGGATGGCAACATCGTCGCCAATCTCGAAAACGCGCCGTTCGCCAACCATGTCGCGATCGACGGCAAGGGCGACGTGTTTGCAATCAACAAGGCGCAGGGCAAGGACAATCCGGCCAACGACCGCATCACCAGGATCTCTCCCAAGAAGTGATCGCGCGCGCCGGCCGGGCAAACTGCGCCGGCCGGCGCTGGAAAGCAGGGCTGCGCGGTGGTCCCGCTCCGGCTACACTGGCTGCGTGATGATGCGCCGCAAGGGAGCCGCAATGACGGAAGATCGCCTCGAAGCATTCAGGATCAGCGCCGGCGGCATCACCGCCGGCGTCATACCTTTCGGGGCGACCCTGACGGAACTGACCGTGCCGGGCCGCGCCGGCCCGGTGGGCGTCGTGCTTGGCTTCGACAACAGTCGTTCCTACCGGACGCATGGCGCTTTCTTCGGCGCTGTCGTGGGACGCTGCGCCAACCGGATCGCGCGGGGCCGCGCGCGCATTGGCGGCAAGGATCACCAGCTCGACCTCAACGAGAACGGCCGGACCCATCTGCATGGGGGATCGGGCGGCTTCTTTGCGCGCGACTGGGCTGTGGAGCAGGTGGCGGCCGATTCCGTACTTCTTTCACTGGTGTCGCCGGACGGGGATCAGGGCTATCCCGGCGAAGTGCGGGCCAGCTGTCTCTACAGGGTCGAGCCCGGCCGGCTGGTGGTGGAAATGGAGGCGCGGACGGACCGGGAGACGCTGGTGAATCTCGCCGCGCACCCGTATTTCAACCTCGATGGCGGCGGAAATGTGCTGGGCCACCGGCTGCGCATCGCAGCGGATGCGTTTACGCCAGTGGACGCGGACAATATCCCGACCGGCGAAATCCGCACAGTGGCCGGGAGCCGTTTCGACTTTCGCCAGTTGCGACCGATTCACCGCGAGGGCGAGCTTTATGAGGGCTACGATCATAACTTCGCCCTGGCGCAGAAGCCTTCCGCCGCATCTGCTTTCGCCGCGCGTATCGAGGCAGCCCGTTCGGGTGTCGTCATGGAGGTGTGGACGACGGAGCCCGGCCTGCAATTCTATGACGGCGGCGGCCTGCCGGTGTGCGATATGTTGCGCGGCGGGGTTCCGGGCGTGCGTTTCGGCGGCTTGTGTCTGGAGCCGCAGCGCTTCCCGGATGCGGTCCATCATCCCGGCTTTCCGGACGCGGTGTTGAAACCAGATGAACGCTATCGACAGATCACCGAGTACCGCTTTCAGGTCCGCTGACGCCGATTTTCATTCTTTCTCCATGACCATCCACAGGGGTCGCCGTAAAGCTGCGGCGAATGGATGCTATTATGACTTTCATGAACATTCGACTTGATTGAGAGACACATGTTCACTATTGATGAGCCAACCATTGGAGGATGCACGACATGAGCATTAACATTGCCCCGACGGGATTGGCGCGGGATCTTCAGGAGCGTGCCGCATCCGGCAAGCCGATCCGCATCGGCCTGATCGGATCGGGCGAGATGGGCACCGACATCGTCACCCGCGTGGCGCATATGTCGGGCATCGAGATCGGCGCGATTTCCGAACTCAATGTTCCGAACGCCCACAAGGCGGTCGACATCGCCTATCAGGAGCAGGGCCACTCCCGCGAGGCGGGAACGTCGTCGGAGATGACGGCTGCGATGGAAGCGGGCAAGGTCGCGGTGACCGACGACGCCGACCTCATCATCAACAACGATCTGATCGACGTGGTGATCGACGCGACCGGCGTTCCTGCCGTGGGCGCGGAAATCGGTCTGCGCGCGATGGAGCATGGCAAGCATCTGGTGATGATGAATGTCGAGGCCGACGTCACCATCGGCGCTTATCTGAAGGCGGAAGCCGATCGCCTCGGCGTCACCTATTCGCTGGGCGCGGGCGACGAGCCGTCCTCGTGCATGGAGCTGATCGAGTTCGTCTCGGCCATGGGCCATCCGATCGTCGCCGCCGGCAAGGGCAAGAACAATCCGCTCAACATCGACGCGACGCCCCCCGACTACGAGGAGGAGGCGAAGCGCCGCAACATGAACGTACGTATGCTGGTCGAGTTCGTCGATGGCTCCAAGACCATGGTCGAGATGGCGGCCATCGCCAACGCCACCGGTCTGGTGCCTGACAAGCCGGGCATGCACGGCCCCGCCGCCACGCTCGACCAGCTTTCCAGCGTGCTCATTCCCGAGAAGGATGGCGGCGTGCTCTCGAAGGTGGGCGTGGTCGATTACTCCATCGGCAAGGGCGTTGCGCCGGGTGTATTCGTCGTCGCCGACATGTCGCATCCGCGCATTTCGGAGCGCATGGAAGACCTGAAGATGGGCAAGGGCCCGTATTTCACCTTCCATCGCCCTTATCACCTGACCTCGCTGGAAGTGCCGCTGACCTGCGCCCGCGTCGTGCTCTACGGCAAGGCCGACATGGTGCCGCTGGCGAAGCCGGTCGCAGAAGTCTGCGCCGTCGCCAAGAAGGACATGCAGCCGGGCGAGAAGCTCGACGCCATCGGCGAATATTGCTACCGCGCCTGGATCATGACCGCGCCGGAAGCGCGCGCCGCCAAGGCCATCCCCTGCGGCCTGTTGCAGGGCGGCTCGGTGACCGCGCCGATCAAGAAGGGTGAACTCATCACCTATGCAAACGCCGCGACCGCGCCGGGATCGAAGATCGCCGAACTGCGCGCCCGGCAGGACAAGCTCGTTTACGGTTGAGGAGCCTGAATATGGCCACAGCAAAAAAGGCGGCGAAGCAGTCCAACCTGCCGTTTGCCTATACCCGGTACAGCCACGAGCAGCTCAGAGACGTGCTGCGCAAGATGTATCTCATCCGCCGCTTCGAAGAAGGCGCGGAAGACAGCTACACGCGCGGTCTGATCCATGGCACCATGCACCTGTCCATCGGGCAGGAGGCGAGCGCCATGGGCATCTGCATGCCGCTCACCGATGAGGACCAGATCACCTCCACGCATCGCGGCCACGGCCATTCGATCGCCAAGGGCGCGGACGTGAAGAAGATGTTCGCGGAGTTCTTCGGCAAGACCACCGGCTACTGCAAGGGCCGTGGCGGCTCCATGCACATCGCCGACGTGAGCAAGGGCAATCTGGGCGCCAACGGCATCGTGGCCGGCGGCATTCCGATCGCCGTGGGCGCGGCCCTTTCGGCCAAGCGCCTCGGCAACGGCAAGGTTGTCGTCTCCTTTTTCGGAGATGGCGCGAACAATGAGGGCGCGTTCCACGAGTCGCTCAACATGGCTTCCATCTGGAAGCTGCCGGTGATCTTTGTGTGCGAGAACAACGGCTACGGCATGTCTACCTCCACGGCGCGTTCGACCGCCGTGGCCAACATCGCCGACCGCGCCGCCGCCTATTCGATGCCGGGCGTGATCGTCGACGGCAACAATTTCTCGGAAGTGGCCGAAGCCTCCCACGCCGCCGCCGAACGGGCGCGGGCCGGCGACGGGCCGACGCTGATCGAGTCCAAGACCTACCGCTATCGCGGCCATTCCAAGAGCGACCGCAACCGCTATCGCACCAAGGAAGAGATCGAGGACTGGATGACCAACCGCGATCCGATCACGCTGTTCGAGACCGAACTGAAGGAATTCGGCGCGATCGACGATCATGGCATCGAGGCGATCCGCGAGGACGTGGCGCGCGAGATCGCGGAAGGCATCGAGTTCGCCAAGGAAGGTCCGATGCCGGAAATTTCCGACCTCGCCAAATTTGTCTATACTGAGGTGGCGTGATGGGTGAAGCTGTGCGTGAACTGAGCTACTCGCAGGCCATTCAGGAAGCCATGGCCATCGCCATGGAGGCCGACGAGCGCGTCATCCTCATGGGTGAGGACATCGGCGTCTATGGCGGCGCGTTTCAGGTGACCGGCGATCTGATCGAGCGCTTCGGCCCGGACCGGGTCATGGATACGCCGATTTCGGAACTTGGCGGCGCGGGCGTGGCCGTCGGCGCGGCCGTGACCGGCCTGCGTCCGATCTTCGAATTCCAGTTCTCCGATTTCGCGACGCTCGGCATGGAGCAGATCGTCAACCAGGCCGCCAAGATGCGCTTCATGCTGGGCGGAGAGGTCTCCGTGCCTGTCGTCATGCGCTTTCCGGCCGGTTCGGGCACGGGCGCCGCAGCCCAGCACAGCCAGAGCCTTGAGGCATGGCTGGCGCATGTGCCGGGCCTCAAGGTGATCCAGCCGGCGACCCCGCACGACGTGAAGGGCATGCTGCTGGCGGCGATCGCCGATCCCGACCCGGTGATGATCTTCGAGCACAAGCTGCTTTACAAGATGAAGGGCCCGGTGCCGGAAGGCCACTATACGGTGCCGATCGGCAAGGCCGAGGTGCGCCGCGAGGGCAGGGACCTCACCATCGTCGCCACCTCGATCATGGTGCACAAGGCGCTGGAAGCGGCCGAGACGCTGGCCGGCGAGGGCATCGACATCGAGGTGATCGATCTCAGGACCATCCGCCCCATCGACCGCGAGACGGTGATCGAGAGCGTCAAGAAGACCTCGCGCCTGATGTGCGTCTATGAGGCTGTGAAGACGCTCGGCATCGGCGCCGAGATCAGCGCCATGATCGCGGAGAGCGAGGCGTTCGACTATCTCGACGCGCCGATCGTGCGCCTCGGCGGCGCCGAGACGCCCATCCCCTACAACCCGGAGCTGGAAAAGGCCGCCGTACCGCAGGTGCCCGGCATCATCGCAGCAGCTCGCGATCTGGTGAAGGGAGCGCGCTGAGACATGGCCGTAGAAGTCATCCTCCCCAAGGTCGACATGGATATGGCGACCGGACAGATCTCGCGCTGGTTCTTCAAGGAAGGCGACGCCGTCAAGCAGGGTGACGTCCTGTTCGAGATCGAGACCGACAAGGCGTCGATGGAAATCGACGCTCCGGCCAGCGGCATCCTGCGCAACGTCACCGGCAAGGAAGGCGTGGACATTCCCGTCGGCCATGCGGTGGCGTGGATCTATGCCGAGGGCGAGGATGCCAGCGCGGCTGCGCCTGCCGCGGCCCCGGCTGCCGAAGTGAAATCCGAAGAAACCGAAACGTCCGCTTCTGAATCGTCCTCCCAGGACAGGTCCGCGCAGACTGCGCCCGCAGTGCAGGATACGCCTGTACAAGCGGGTGCGGTCCGCGCCACGCCGCTGGCGCGGCGTCTGGCCCGCGAGGCCGGGCTCGACCTTTCGGCGGTTTCGGGGTCTGGCCCGCAGGGTCGGGTGGTGAAGGCCGATGTCGAGGCGGCGATCGCCGGCGGCGGGGCCAAGCCTGCTGCTGCGCCGGCAACTGCTGCGGCCGGAGCAGCTCCCGCCGCCGCGCCGGCGGTCAAGCCGATGTCGGACGATGCGGTGCTGAACCTGTTCGAAGAAGGCTCCTACGAGCTGATCCCGCACGACACGATGCGCCGGACCATCGCCAGGCGTCTGGTCGAGGCCAAGTCGACGGTGCCGCACTTCTACCTCACCGTCGATTGCGAGCTGGACGCTTTGCTGGCGCTGCGCAAGCAGCTCAACGACGCCGCCCCGGTCAAGAAGACCGACAACCCGGCCAGTGGGGGCGCGGAGCCGGCCTACAAGCTTTCCGTCAACGACCTGATCATCAAGGCGCTGGCGCTGGCGCTGAAAGAGGTGCCGGACGCCAATGTGTCGTGGACCGAGGGCGCGATGGTGAAGCACCGGCACGCCGATGTGGGGGTGGCGGTGTCGATCCCCGGCGGGCTGATCACGCCGATCGTGCGAAAGGCGGAGGAAAAGAGCCTGTCTTCGATCTCCAGCGAGATGAAGGATCTGGCGGCGCGGGCGCGGACGCGCAAGCTGAAGCCGGAAGAGTATCAGGGCGGCACCACGGCGGTGTCGAACCTTGGCATGTTCGGCATCAAGGACTTCGCCGCCGTCATCAACCCGCCGCATGCGACGATCCTGGCCATTGGCGCGGGCGAGCAGCGGGCGGTGGTGAAGGACGGCGAGATCAGGGTCGCCACCGTGATGTCGGTGACCTTGTCGACCGACCACCGCGCCGTGGACGGGGCGCTGGGGGCCGAACTGGTCGGCGCCTTCAAGCGCCTCATCGAAAACCCGATGGGACTGGTGGTGTAACGCCGGTGCTGGCGTTCGCCTGCGAAGTTCCTATATTCGTTCTGAAAATCCCCTGTCCCTGAGGGCAGGGGATTCAAAGGTAACAAGGAACCTCGCCATGCCTCCGTTTGGGCCTTCCGACGTCCGCAACATCGTTTCGAAGGTGATGAGCGCGTCGCCGGCCGACATCAGGCTGGTGGCGCAGCGTCTGCATGACCATGCCTTTGAGGAAAGACTTTCGGGCGAGGACACCGCTCTTCTGGTGCAGGAACTGGGCTATGAGAGCCTCGAAGCCTTCTGCACCGATTTGCAGCTTCCCGCCCACATCGCCGAACGCTGGGCGCGGTTCGGCATTTCCGTCGAGATGCGGCAGGTGCTGACGCTGCTCGTCACCCACCGTCGCCGCATGAACGAAGCGGTGCGCGAGTTCGAGGACGTGACCAATGCCGGCCTCGACGACTTTCTGCGCGAGCGCGGGCTGATCTAGCTTCCCGAATTTCGTCAGCCGCCGGCACTCAGCGCTTCGGCCGTCTCGCTGTCGGTGATCAGCACATTGGTCTCAAAAGCGTTGAGGGCGGCGCGGGTGGCGGCGATCTTGTGGCGGCCGCCCGCGGCCAGAACCACATTGGGGATCATGCCGACCACGTCGAGGCCGATGGCCATCACCCGATCGTTGACCTCGTGATCGACCAGCCGGCCTTGTGCATCAATGAAATAGGACAGCACGTTGGCCTCCGCGCCCTTCGCCCGCAGTGAGGGGAGGAGCGAGGGCGGCACCAGCCCATGCCGGAAGATCGTGGCCTCGCGCGAAATCTCGCCGACCGTCAGCAGGGCGATGTCGGCGTTGGCGGCGCGCGTCCTGACGTCCATCAGTTCGGGCTGCGCCCACAGGAGATCGCGCAGCGCCGGGTCGTGCAGCATGACCGGGGCGGTGATCTGGTAGCTGTCGACGCCGAATAGATCGGCCACCTTGGCGGCCACGATGGACGGGTTGATCCATTGCGAATGGGGCAGGGCCCCGACGAGGCCGATGACGGACGCATTGTGCAATTGCCGGCGGCCGAGATAGGCGAGGCTGGCATGGAGCGTCGCGCCGCCGCCGATGGCGAGCGTCATGCCGTCCTGCATGTGTTCGCCAAGATAGAGCGCCACGGCGTGGCCGATGGCCTTCTCCAGATGGCCGGCGTCTTCGGGGGTCGGCACGACCACTGCCGAATCGAGTCGAAAGCGCTTTTCCAGCGCACGCTCCAATGCCACCTGCCTTGCAGTCTGGGCGTTGATGGTGGTGACGACGACGCCCTCGGCCGTGCAGGCGGCCAGTGTTCGCATGACCTTGACGCGGCTGACGTTCAGCTTTTCCGCGATCTGCTCCTGCGTCAGCCCTTCGACATAGTAGAGCCATGCCGTCTTGACGTTGATGTCGGACGAGACCAGCGGCACGTTCCGGCCGGCCTCCCTGCGTTTGCTTTTCGCCAATTTCGGCATGCTCCTCTCCCGATTCGGCGCCGGAGCGCCGTGCGTCGGACGCACAAAACACGCTCTAGCACTCTGATGGAGCATCGGAACAGCCCGCTAACCCGGCTTACAGTGCGGCCCGATGCGCCCGGACTGTGGATAACACCCTGTCTCCACCACCCTACATTGCGCCTGTTCAAATGTGTTTGACAACAAACAAATGAACATATCATATGGGGACTAGGATTTTGTCATCCATCGGTCATACAGGATGTGCAGGGAGGAGCGGGTTTGGCCGGCAAACGAGCCGGAGAACCGCGCGAAGAAGATCAGGAGGTCTCCATGAGAACGCGTTTCGTTACATTGCTTGCGAGCAAGGTCGCACTTGCCGCCATGCTTATCTCGGGCGCAGCCAGCGCCGACACGCTGACGCTTTATACGTCGCAGCCGGAGGCCGATGCGGCCAAGACGGTCGAAGCCTTCAAGAAGGCCCATCCCGACACCGATGTGAACATCTACCGTTCCGGCACCAGCGACATTCTGGCCAAGCTGGCGGCCGAGTTCGCCGCCGGCAGCCCGCAGCCCGACGTGCTGCTCATCGCCGACGCGGTGAGCATGGAACTGCTCAAGGCTGAAGATCGGCTGCTGGCGTATCCGGAAGCCAGCATCGACGGCATCGAGGCCGATGCGGTCGATGCCGACAAGACCTATTTCGGCTCCAAGCTGATCACCACCGGCATCGCCTACAACACCGCCGCCGCCGAAAAGCCCGAACATTGGGCCGACCTCGCCAAGCCGGAGTACAAGGACGGTCTGGTGATGCCGAGCCCGCTCTATTCGGGGGCCGCCGCCTACCTGCTTTCCGGCTTCGTGGCCGAGTCCGACTATGGCTGGGATTTCTTCCAGAAGCTGAAGGACAACAACACCATCTCCGTGCGCGGCAACGGCGCCGTGCTGAAGTCGGTGGCCAGCGGCGAGAAGCCGTACGGCGTCCTCGTCGACTTCATGGCCATGAACGCCAAGGCCAAGGGCTCGCCGATCGAGTTCGTGTTCCCGTCCGAGGGCGTGCCGGCTGTGACCGAGCCCGTCGCCATCATGAAGACGGCCAAGAACGTGGACGCGGCCAAGGCCTTCGTCGACTTCATCCTGTCGGATGATGGCCAGAAGCTGGCGCTCGACATGGGCTACCTGCCGGCCAAGGCGTCGGTGGGCCGTCCCGAATGGATGCCCGAAGGCGTCGAGGTGAAGGTGATGTCGTTCGACTTGCCCGCCATCATCAAGAACACCGAAGCCGACAAGGCGAAATTCTCCGAACTGTTCGGCGGCTGATCTGGCGGAGGGGCCGGCGGACAGGACCGCCGGTCCCTCCCCACCACATTCACGGCCGGCGGGCCAGCCAGATACGCTGGAAAATGCGACGACCCTCGGGGCAGTTCGCGCCAACCCGCCTATATCGAGCCAGAAGGCTTCTCGGGAAACAATCATGTCCGCATCTGTCAAGGAAAGCCGGGGCCAGGAAATGGCCCTGACGGTGGCTGTCGTCGTCGTCATCGTGCTGCTTTCGCTGCTGCCGATGCTGCGTCTCATCAAGGAGATCGTGGCGCCCGGCGGCACCATATCCGATACGGCTATCCGTCTCGGGCTGGCCAGTCCGGCGACCTGGACGGCCACGGTGAACACGCTCGTCGTCGGCTTCGGCGGCACGGTGCTCGCGGTGTTGCTCGGAACTTTCGTTGCGCTGCTGGTGACGCTGACCGACATACGCGGCCGCTCCATGCTGGTGCTCGCCTATGTGATGCCGCTGATGATCGCGCCACAGGTGACGGCGCTGGCATGGCTGCAACTGTTCGGGCCGGCGAGCCCCTTCCTCAAGATGATCGGCATGGCGCCGCCCATCGGCACCCGCAATCCGCTTTATTCGACCGAGGGCATAATCCTGCTGCTCGGCGTGCAATACGGGCCGCTGGTGTTCCTGCTGGTGCGCGCCGGACTGCGCAAGCTGCCGCGCGAGCTGATAGAGGCGGCACGCTCTGGCGGGGCGGGCTGGTTCACCGTGCTGCGCACCATCGTGTTGCCGCTGATGACGCCGTCCATCGTGGCGGCCGCGGCGCTCGCCTTCGTTTCCTGCGTCGGCAATTTCGGCATTCCCGCCTTCCTCGGCATTCCCGCCAACTATCTGGTGCTGCCGACGCTGATCTACCAGAAGCTGGCGGGCGGCGGCCCGGCTGTGCTGGGCGAGGCGGCGTTCCTCTCGGTGCTGATCGGCGTGATCGCCATGGCTGGCATTCTGGCGCAGGAGGTGATGAGCCGGCGGCGCGACTATCGCATCTCGTCCACCTCCCTGCCGGCCGACGCCTATGAGCTTGGCAAATGGCGGAGACCGGTCGAGATCGGCATGTGGCTCTTCATCGTGCTCATCCTGGTGTTGCCGCTGTTCGGCCTGCTGCTCACCTCGCTGGTTCCGGGCTACGGCATTCCGCTGAACTGGGCGACGGCCACGCTCGATAACTACCGCTTCGTGCTGTTCGAGCACGCGGCGGCGCAGCGCTCGTTCTTCAATTCCTTCGCGTTGTCGATCGCGGCCGCGGTCTTCGCCGTGCTGGTCGCGGTGCCCGTCGGCTACATGGTGGCCTGGGGCAGGCAGAAGTGGATCCGCTATGTGAACCTCGCCATCGAACTGCCCTATGCGCTGCCCGGCGTGGTGCTGGCGATTGCGGCGCTTCTGATGTTCCTGCGTCCGATCCCGTTCACCGGCATCCAGATCTACAACACGGTCTGGATCATCCTCTATGCCTATCTCGCCCGCTTCCTCGTGCTGGCTCTCAGGCCGACGGTGAGCGGTTATCACCAGATCGACCGGGCGCTGGAGGAGGCCGCGCAGGTGGCGGGCGCAGGACTGTTCACCCGGTTGCGCACCATCGTCTTCCCACTGGTGGCCCCGGCCGCACTGGCTGGCGGACTCCTCATCTTCATGACCGCGCTCAGCGAACTGACCGTTTCGGCGCTGCTGTGGTCCTCCGGCTCGGAGACCATCGGCGTGGTGATGTTCTCGTTCGAGCAGGGCGGCGATTCCAGCTATGCGGCGGCGATGTCGGCCATCACGGTCTCCATCACCTTCGTGCTGATGCTCGCCACCAACCTGCTCGCCCCCTACCTTCCCAACGGAGTTCTGCCATGGCGGGATTGACGCTCTCCAACGTAACCAAGACCTTTGGCGATTTTGACGCGGTGAAGGACGTTTCGATCGACGTGCGTGACGGCGAATTCCTCGCCGTGCTTGGCCCCTCGGGCTGTGGCAAGACCACATTGCTCAGGCTGGTGGCCGGCTTCGAGCGGGTGAGCGACGGGCGGATACTGATCGGCGGCGAGACGGTGTCCGACGCCGGCGGCAGCGTGCCGCCCGAGAAGCGCCGCGTCGGCATCGTGTTCCAGAACTATGCGCTGTGGCCGCACATGACGGTGGCCGAAAATGTCGGCTATTCGCTGAAAGTGGCCAAGGTGGACAAGGACGAGGCGAAGCGCAAGGTGGACGAGGCGCTGGCGCTGGTGGACCTGAAGGGCCTTGCCGACCGCCGCCCGGCCAACCTTTCGGGCGGGCAGCGGCAGCGCGTGGCGCTGGCGCGCTGCCTCGTGGCCGCGCCTTCGCTGGTGCTGTTCGACGAGCCGCTGGCCAATCTGGACGTGCATCTGCGCGCCTCGATGGAGGACGAGTTCGCCGCTTTCCACAAGCGCACAGGAACCACCATCGTCTACATCACGCATGACCAGTCGGAAGCCATGGCGCTGGCCGACCGCATCGCGGTGATGGACAATGGCAGGCTGGCGCAGCTCGCCACGCCGCGCGAGCTCTACAACGAGCCGGCCAACGAGATGGTCGCCTCCTTCATCGCGCAGGGGATCGTGCTGCCCGCCAGGGTGCTTTCGGCCGAAGGCGGACAGGCGCGGGTGGAGGTTTTGGGGCAGGAGGTGGCGGTGCGCTGCCGCCCCGATGACGGCCCGCGCGCCGCCGCCAGCATCTGCGTGCGCACGCCCGATCTGGAGATCGCCGGCGAGGGCGAGCCGGGCGTCGAAGGCACGGTGACGCGCGCCGTTTACAAAGGTGGCGCGCTGCGCGTCGACTTCGCGCCGGCGGCCGATCCGGACCGGGTGATCAGCTTCGAATATCCCGGGCATACAGGCTTCGAGGAAGGCGCGCGGCTGCGGCTGCGCATCGTTTCGGGCTGGCTCATTCCCGGCGGGCAGCAGGCATGACGCTGGAAGTTGAACTTGCCGGCGGCTTCGGTGAGAAGGGCCGCACCAGCGTCGTCGTGGGGCGCGAAGGCCAGCGCGTAATGCTGGACGCCGGCATCAAGGTGGGCACGACCGGCCGCGATTATTACCCGCGGCCGCTGACGCCGGTCGACCAGCTCGATGCGGTGCTGATCTCGCATGCCCATGAGGATCATGTCGGGGCGCTGAACTGGCTGCTGTCGGAGGGCTTTCGCGGGCGCATCCTGATGACCCGCGAGACGCGCGACGAGGCTCCCGCCACGCTGGCGGCCTATGGCGAAAAGGCGCTGCTGGAAGCACATCCCATTCCGGCGGAGCGGATCGAGCTGTTCCGACCGGGCGACGTGCTCGACGTTGCGGGCTTCCGCATCGCCACCGGGCGTTCCGGCCATGTGGTGGGCGGCGTGTGGTTCGCGCTGGAGGACGACGACGCTGCGCGCGTCGTCTATTGCGCAGACGTGGTGCCGGACAGCGCCGTGTTCGTCATGGACGGGATGCCCGAATGCGACCTCTTGCTGCTCGACGCCTCCTATGGCGCGGATCCGGTGTCCGGTAGCGAGCGGGCGGAACGAATCGCCGCCTGGATCGCCGAACGGGCGGGCGGCTGCCTGCTGCCGACGCCGCTTTCGGGGCGGTCGCTGGAACTGGTGGCGGCTATATCCGGCCGCTTCGCCATCCATGCCTCGATGCGCGAACATCTGCTGGCACAAATCGAGGCGCGCGACGCGCTGAAACCCGACATCCCCGAACTGCTGCGCGCCCGCATCGATGCGGCGCTCGACTGGACGGATGGCGAGCCTCTGCCGGACTGCCCGCTGCTGGCCGATGACGGAATGGGCAAGGCGGGGCCGTCCTCGCGGCTGATTCCGCTGGCCGATGCGCAGGGTTTCCCGATCCTGCTCTCCGGCCATCTGCCAGCCGGTACGCCGGGTTGCGAGTTGCACGGGAAGGGCCGCGCCGACTGGATCAGGATGCCGACTCACCCGACGCTCTCCGGCAATGTCGATATCTGGGAAAAATCCGGACGCCCGCCGGTGCTCGGCCATTCCTGCGGGGCGGACGAGATCGCGCGTCTGGGGGAACACATTCCGGCGCTGCAAAGCGGCCGGCGCACCGGCGAACGGCTGGTGGTGGGATAGAAGCAATTCCTGCAAAAGCGTGAAACGGTTTTGCGTCTGGAATTGCGTGAAAACAAAGAGTTAGAGCGTCCTTTGCATCTGACGGGACGGACGGCGCTCCAGGAGGTTTTGCCATGAGGATTCTGGTTTCCAACGACGACGGCATCGACGCGCCGGGCATTGCCCGTCTGGCCGAGGCCGCGCGCCGCCTGAGCGACGATGTGTGGGTGGTAGCGCCGGAGAAGAAGCACACCGCGGCGGGGCCTTCGCTCACCATCGCCCAGCCGATCACCATGGAAAAACGGGGCGACAGGCGCTTTTCCTGCTCCGGTCGTCCGGCTGATTGCGTGGTCGCCGCTTTTGCATGGCTGTTCGAAAACGACCGCAAGCCGGACCTGGTGCTGGCCGGCATCAATGACGGACGCAATGTGGCCGAAGATCTGGCCTATTCAGGCACGCTCGGCATCGCCCGCGAAGCGACCTTCTGGGGCGTGCCCGCCATCGGTTTCTCGCGGGTGAAGAACCCGGAGATCACCGACGCGGACGAGGCATGGCTTTCCGGTTTCATCGGCAGGCTGTGGGAAAATCGCGCGCAGTGGGCGCAGCAGGGCCACTGGCTGAGCGTCAACCTGCCGACGCTCCTTCCGGCCGAGGTGCGCCAGCCGGTGATCGGCCGCGACAAGATCGCCTCAAAGGCGGAAGTCGTGGAAAGCGACGGCGACCGCACGATCATCATCGTGCCGCGCGGACGTCCGCACACGTCCGTTCAGGGCGACGAGAACAGCATGATCGACGCCGGTTTCGTGACCGTCAACCGGCTCAACTGGTTCGGCGGCGCGCGTCTGGAAGACGGCTTCGTGGCGGGTTTCTGACACCCTCCCACCGATGTTTCCGGCATCCCGGATGATGCTCCAAGCCGGGACGCCGCGCGGGATGAGGGTCAATCCAGCCGGAAGCCGCGCTTTTCCAGTTCCGCCGTAACATCCGCCCAGTCGGCGCTGACGGCGCTTGCGCCGCAGGAGAGCAGGCGCTCGCCATGGCCCTCATAGCTATGGCTTCCGCCGGTGTAGCCGATGGCCAGCATGCCGGCCGCGACCGCGCCTTCCACGCCGAAGGGCGAATCCTCGATCACCACGCAACTGGCCGGATCGGCTCCCATCTTCTCCGCCGCGAACAGAAAGATGTCCGGGGCCGGCTTGCCGTGCCTGACCATGGATGACGAGAAGATCGCCTCGCCGAAGAACGGGGCGATGCCGGTGACGTCGAGGCTGTGGTGGATTCGTTCCAGTGAGGACGAGGAGGCGACGCAACGGTCGATCTTCAGCCCGGACAGGAAATCGGGCAGGCCGGCGGTGGGCTGAAGATGTTCGGTGAACAGCGCCTTCGTCTCGTCCCACAGATCGTCGGGGGCATGTTCGGGATATTGATGGCCGGTCAGTTCCCGGATGCGGGCGATGATGTCGGCCTGCTTCATGCCGAAGCACTGGCTGATGATGTCGACGCCGACGCCCGGCATTCCATGGCGTTCATAAACGCGCTCATAGGCGAGCACGGCCAGCGGCTCGCTGTCGACCAGAACGCCGTCGCAATCGAATATGATGAGCTGTGATCCGGTCACGGGTTTCCTCTTTATAGGGAGAGTGGGGGATTTGAAGGGTGAACTAATGCGCGGGGAGGCCGTGTGGCGCCCCGCCTTCCAGAGCGGGCTTCATGCGCTGCATGGCATGGCGCGCGGCCGGCTGGTCCGGCGCGATCCAGTTCGGCTCGCCGCCCAGGAAACGGTCGAGGAAGGCGACGGCGTAGGCCGGGACTTCAGCGACGTTCTCGCGATAGGACCACCATGTGCGCAGATCGTCGGCGCATGTGTCGATTTCAGGAATAGCGCCGAATTCCTGCTCGTGGATAGCGGCCACAGCCGACACGCAGTAATTGGTGTAGAGGAAGCCCTCCGGCCAGAAGCGGACGATCTCCTGCGTGGCGGTGGAAACGCCGGCGTTGCCTGCCGGAGCGTCAGTCTGCGCAAGCGCCCGCGCCGGGTTCTGGCGAATCAGCTCCCGCAGCGCCACGCCACCCGCAAACACGATGAAGTCGGCCCGGTTGACGCCGGCATAGGCCTTCTGCCCCTCCACGATCTCGATCCAGTCAAGGAAGGCGCGGGCGAGGCGGGCGTCGTTGATCTCGAAATGCACGCCATAGACCCCGGTGACGGCCCGTGCGCTGGCGCGGAAGGTGGCGCGGAACCAGCGCAAACGGCGCAGCCTGTGGCGCAGATCCGGCATCGACGCCAGTTCGTCCTTGAACCGAAGGTCCATCACGCTTCCTCTTTGCACGCAACTTTATCATGGTCGCGGCGTCGGCTATAGTTAATAGCCGAAACCATACATATTGACACTTAAGAAAACAAATGTTCTCTAGGTTGACGATTGCGCCAAAGGCATGCGTCCGCCCGGGCAAGGAAGGAAAAGGCTGATGGCGATCTGGCAATGGGCCCTGCTTCTGCTGGCTCTCGTCTGGGGCCTTCAGGCCTTTGGCGTCTGGCTGCAGATGAGGCATTACACCGATGTCTTCAAGGGCATCACCGAAAAGTACAAGGACGGTTTTGTCGGCGCAGGCAATTTCAGGGGGCGGTTCAGAAAGGGCACGATCGTGCTCATCGTCGTCACTCCCGATATGGTCGTGCGCCGCCTGTTGATCATGAGCGGGCGCTCCGTGTTCACGAAGTTCCGGCGTCATGAGGAATTCGAGGGCAGGGCCCTCAACGAGATCCGGTCCGACCCTGCAATTCTGGGGGAGGGGGAACCCGGTGTGGCCGAGGCTGTCAAACGGGCGATCGAGCAGATCGACCGGGCGATGTCGGAGCCAGGCAGGGAGCCGGGCTTATCCGGCTTGAGTACAGCAAGGGCATAGAAACGGCGCTGCCGACGCTTTTTTACGCGGCCGGCGCTCCGCCAGGGAGGAAACATGTCTGTCATATCGTTGTTGGCGCCGCACGCCGACATGGCGATGCAGAACCTGCATGTCGCAGGCGCCATGGTTCATGATGCGGCATTGCACGGCAAACTCGCCGTGGAGCATGCCTCGGACCACCTCGTCATCCTCGCCCAGGCGAGCGATGGAAACGGGATCACCGTCGATGAGTTCCGCGAGCGGTTGAGCGAGGTTCAGCAGGAAGAGCAACTCGGCTGGTTGAGCGCCGCCGGTAAATATTTCATCGGCATCTTCCAGAAGGGCGGCGAGGTCTTCGCCGGTTTCGTCACCGGCATCATTCCCACGCTGGTGGTTCTGATGACGGCCTTCTACGCGCTCACCGAACTGATCGGCGAGGAGCGGGTGCACAGGGTCGCCCGCGGCGCCGGCCGTATCGCGCTGACGCGCTACACGGTGCTGCCGGTGCTTGCGGTCTTCTTCCTGACCAACCCGATGGCCTACACCTTCGGCTCGTTCCTGGAAGAAAAGCACAAGCCCGCCTTCTATGACGCCGCCGTTTCCTATGTGCATCCGCCGCTCGGCCTGTTTCCGCATATCAATCCGGGCGAATATTTCGTCTGGGGCGGAATTCTGGTGGCGTTGCAGGAGCTTGAGCGCAATGGCAGCGTCGGCGGCGGATACCATATCCGCGTGGCGATCTGGTACGCGCTCGTTGGTCTCGTCGTGATCCTGCTCAAGGGCATACTCACCGAACGCATCACGGCCATCATGGCGCGCCGCCAGGGCGTCGAGCTCTAAGGGCGGGGAGGGACAAATGGCCAAGAAGTACAAGGCAGTAAAGATTTCCAAAGGCTCCGGCGGCTGGGGTGGCCCGCTCGTCATCGAGCCGACAGAGCAGCGCAACAAGATCGTCTCCGTCACCGGCGGCGGCATCCATCCGGTCGCGCAGCACATCGCGAAACTGACCGGCGGTGAAGCGGTCGACGGTTTCAAGGCGCCGCCGATCGAAAGCGAGATGGCGGTGGTGGTCGTCGACTGCGGCGGCACGGCGCGTTGCGGCGTCTATCCGCGCAAGCGCATCCCGACCGTCAACCTCACTCCGGTGGGGCAGGCCGGCCCGCTCGCCCAGTTCATCACCGAGGACATCTATGTGTCGGGCGTGACCACGGCCAGCATCGCTCCGGCCGACGGCGGCGAGGCGGTGACGGGCGCGGGCGTCGCCGCAACACCGGCCGCGTCGGCTGAAGTGGATTCGTCCGCCGCCGCAGCGGTCCCGCAGGAAAGCGAGGGCGGCATCATCGGGCTGATCAGCTCGGTCGGCCGCGTGATGGGCAGGGTCGTCGGCATCTTCTTCAACGCCGGCCGCCGCACCATCGATCAGGTGATCCGCAACGTCCTGCCGTTCATGGCGTTCGTCACGATGCTGATCGGCCTGATCCTCTACACCGGCATCGGCGACGTGCTCGCCCAGCCCATGGGTCCGCTGGCCAACAACATCATCGGCCTGCTGATCATCTCGGCCATCTGCGGCCTGCCGTTCCTGTCGCCCATTCTGGGGCCGGGCGCGGTGATCGCGCAGGTCATCGGCGTCGCCATCATCGGCCCGCAGATCGCCAACGGCACGATTTCGCCCGCAATGGCCCTGCCGGCGCTGTTCGCCTACAACACGCAGGTGGGCTGCGACTTCGTTCCGGTCGGTCTTGCGCTCGGCGAGGCCAAGCCCAAGACCATCGAGATCGGCGTGCCGGCGGTGCTCATCAGCCGCCAGATCATGGGCCCCGTATCGGTGCTGATCGCCTGGGTGGTCAGCCTGTTCGTACTGTAAGCATAGGAATAGTGAGGTTCGCCAAATGACGGTTCTTCTGAAGTCACGGGTTACGGAAGTCGGACCCGAGGTGGCGGACCTCGCCGAGGGCGGCGTGGTCATCCTGTTCGCGGATGGCTCCCCGCCCGAACTGGCGGAAGTCTCGGTGCTGCACAGGACCGAGGAGGGCCCGAGCACGGATGCGCCGCCGGTCGGCGCATCCATCGCCATCGGTCCGGTCAGGGCGACGATCACAGCTATCGGCCCGACTGCATGGATGAAGGTGCGCGAGATCGGCCATGTCGTCATCACCTTCAACGGCGCCGGCAGCGCGGAACGCCCTGGCGAAATCTGCGCCTCGACGGTCGAGACCGATCAGCTCGTGGCGGCCCTGAAACCCGACGCCATGATCACCATCGCGGCCTGAAAGCCAGGGGCGCGCGCAACCGGAAGCGAACAAGGCAGTTTGAAAGTCATGGAACGCTCGACAATCGTCAGGGTGCACGAAGGTTTGCACGCCCGGCCGGCAACAAGGTTCGTCAAGCTCGCAAAGAGCTTCGAATCCGAGATTGAGATCGTCAGGGACGGCAAGGCGGTCAGCGCCAAGAGCTCGGTCAAGCTGATGCTGCTCGGCGTCAAGGAAGGACAGGAAGTCAGCGTACGCGCCGAAGGGGCGGACGCAATCGAGGCCGTCGAAGCGCTGATCGGCTTCCTGGAGAATCCGAAGGCGGGGCTGGATGACGAAGCTTCATCGCAGGCCGGGGCGACGCCTGCCGCCGCACCCGAACCGGCGACGAAGCAGCCGACCCCGGTCGCGCCGCGGGCCGCGACGGACGGCGACGGCCTTGCCGGCATCGCCGCCAGCGAAGGCGTTCATCTCGGGCCGGCCTTCACGCATTTCCCGCCACAGATAAAGGCGGAGGACCGCAAGCTCGGCGCTGATGAAATCGAGCCAGAGCTGAATCGTTTTCATGCGGCTGTAGAGGCGGTTCGGGCGCGCATGGACAAGGCGCTGGCCGACGACAAGCTGGCCGAGGGCGACCGCGGCATCGTGGCGGCGCTGCGTGACATCGCCGGCGACGAAACGCTGGTGGGCGACGCCACCGAGACGATCCGTGGCGGGCTCGACGCCGTTTCGGCCACTATCGCCACCACGGCGCGGCTGGCGCAGGAGTTCGGCGCGGTCGAAGACCCTTACCTGAACGCCCGCGCCGACGACATGCAGGCGGTGGGCCGGCAGATCTGCCTTGCCCTTCTGGGACAGGACGACGCCAGCCTCGACCATATTCCGCAGGGGGCGGTGCTGATCGCGGAGGATATCGGCGCCTGGGACCTGGCGCGCGCGCCACTGGAGCGCATCGGCGCGGTCGTGTGCGGCCATGGCGGCGCCACCTCGCATATCGCCATCATCGCGCGTTCGCATGGCATTCCAGCGGTGCTGGGGCTGGGCGCGCGCATCCACGACCTGCGCACCGCGAAGGAAATCGCCGTCAATGGCGACAGCGGCGCAGTGATCCCCGATCCTGATGCGCAAACGAGCGCGGACTATCGCAAGCGCATGGACGAGGCGGCGGCTGAGCGCACGGCGCTGGAAGCCTACAAGGACATGACGCCGACGCTGGCGGACGGGACGGTGATCGAGGTCGCGGCCAATCTTGGCTCGCTGGAAGAAATTGATGCCGCACGGGAGGCGGGCGCGATGGGCGTCGGACTGTTCCGCACCGAGCTTCTGTTCATGCGGCACATGCATCTGCCTTCCGAAGACATGCAGGCCGAAATCTACGGCGCGCTCGCCGGTGCGTTTGCGCCTGCGCCTGTGATCGTGCGCACGCTGGACATCGGCGGCGATAAGCCGATCGCCGGCATCGAGTTCCCGCAAGAGGAAAACCCGTTCCTCGGCTGGCGCGGCATCCGCATGTGTCTCGACCGGCCGGATATTTTCAGGCAACAGCTGCGCGCCCTGCTGCGCGCCGCCGTGCATGGCAACGTCAAGGTGATGCTGCCGATGGTTTCGCAACTGTCGGAAGTCACCCGTACGCGCGAACTGATCGCGGAGTGCGAGGCGGAGTTGAAGGAGCGCGGCGTCGCCTTCGGCTCGTTCGAACTCGGCGTGATGATCGAGACGCCGGCGGCCGTGCTGGTCGCGCCTCAACTCGCGAAGGAGGTGGCGTTCTTCTCGATCGGCACCAACGACCTCACCCAGTATGTGATGGCGGCGGACCGGCTCAACCCGACCGTGGCGGGGCTGAACGACGTGTCCAACCCGGCGGTGATGACGGCGATCGAGATGACGGCGAAGGCCGGTCGGGAAGCGGGAATCATGGTCGGCATGTGCGGCGAGGCTGCTGGCCGGCCCGACCTCATCCCGGAATTTCTGCGTATGGGTCTGACTGAGCTTTCCATGAGCCCCGCATCCATTCCGCGCGCCAAGAAGGTGATCGCGGAATTGGCGGCAGCGGCGAAATAGATTGGAAACCGCCCGTTGAAACCGATTCAACGGATGCTTCCATCCAATTGCCCCGATAGGGAAATGACGTTCCGCCTGCCTTCAGCGCAGGTGGAAAATCAGCATCGCGAAGATCGGCGTCAGTTCGGCGACCGGATCGGCGGCGCGGCAGGCCGGAACGATACGGTCGAGGCGCGCCTCGACGGCCATCGCCGCCATGTCGAGCAGGTCCGTTCCCTGATCAGCTTCGGCAAGCGCCGGGGCAAGCGCCAGAGGCGCCAGAACGGACACTGCAAGCATGTTTTCCGCTTCCAGCACATTGGCGACGCCGCCTTCCGGCGGATGGGGGCGCACCGGCCGCGCCCGCAGCAGCTCGACCGACAGCGCCGCGCACAATTGCGCGATACGGGCGATGCGTTGGGTATCTCCGATTTCGCCTTCGGCAGGGCGCAGAAGATCGCCGTGCTGACGCAACATCGCCGCATGGACGGTGGCGAAGCCAGCCTCCTGCACCGGATCGGCGACGGCCTTGCGGTGCGCCAGCATGGCTTTGGCCATGTAATACATGTCGCGCCGGAACGCCCGTTCGCCTTTGAGCGCATCGCTGCCGGAGCGGAAATAAACATCGAAGGAGCGGGGGCGGACAGGGCCGCCATCGTGCGGCATCAGCGTTTCGGCCATCGTCATGGCGTCGTCGAAGGCGCTGACCGCGCGTCCGATCAGCCCTTCAATCTCCGGCAGGGGGAAGGGCGTGCGTCCGCCGGGCAGGGGCGGAAGGCCCGGCCCCGCATTGTCGTGACGGTGGCGGCGGATGACATGACGCATCTCGCGCAGCCTGTCCTTGAGGTTGATGCGCACTTCCTCGGATATCTCACGCAGCATTCTTGCGCCCCGCACTGTGGTGGATCAGGCAATTTAGCATGCATAGCCGCAAAACATGATTGTTCCCATCGCGTCTTCACGGTCAATAGACGATATTGTGCAGCCGCGTTGAATCGTTACACGTAGAGCGTGCATCGCTCGGGGAGAAGGTATTGGCAAGGAAGCCCAGGGGAGAAAGCGGCGCGAACGTGGGTGGCGATCCTGTCGCCGCCAATGGCGGCGCGGAGAGCCGCAGCGACCGCCTGCGCATTCGCGCCGCCTGGATGTATTTCATCGAGCAGATGACCCAGAACGAGATCGCGGACGTGCTCGGCGTCGGCCGCGTGACCGTCGTGCGCATGCTGGCCGACGCCCGCGCCCGCGGCGAAGTCAGGATCACCATCGAAAGCGAGCTGGTCGAGATCGTGCGGCTGGAGCGCGAGCTGGAGCGCGCCTTCGGGCTGGAACAGGCGATCGTGGCGCCGCTGTCGGCGCCGGATGCCGATCCGATCCCGGCGATTGCGGCCAAGACGGGCGGCTATGTTTCGGAAGTGATGAAAGCCGGAATGCGGGTGGGCGTGGGCTGGGGCAACACGCTGTTTTCCACCCTGCAATTCCTGAGCGCTCGCTCGCTCGCTGATTTCAAGGTGATCTCGCTGCTCGGCGGCGTCGGCGTCGCCCGGCGCTTCAATCCGGCCGAATTCGCCTGGCGCTTCGCACAGGTTTTCCAGGGCGACGGCTATCTGATTCCGACGCCGGCCGTGGTCGACAGCATCGAGACCAAGGTAGCGCTGGTGGAGCGCTGCGGCTTGCAGGAAATCTTCCAGCTTGCGGATTCTCTCGATGCCGTGCTGGTGAGCGTGGGCGGCATCGCATCGGCAACCACTTTCTATCGCGGCGGCTTTCTCAAGGAAGCGGACCGGGAGGAACTGGTGGCGCGAGGCGCGGTCGGTGACCTTCTGTTCCACTTCTTCGACCGTAATGGCGATCTCGTCGACCATCCCGTCAACCGGCTGGTGATGTCCGTGGAAGTCGACCGCCTGCGCCGCGCCCCGATGCGCATCCTCACCTCGGGCGGCGAGGAAAAGATCGGCGCGCTGATGGGCGCGATGAACCTCATCAGGCCAACTGTTCTGATCACCGATGAGGAAAGCGCCCGCCGCATGCTGGCGGAGCGCGCCGGGAAGCCCGGCTAGAGCATGTCGCCAGAAAGCGGGAACCGGTTTCGGGGCAACGACATGCGTAAAAACAGGAACTTAAAGCGCAGGGAGCGAATCTGAAAGATCGCGACGCGCTTTAGGCAGGTCAGATATTGAGAGCGATATCCGTTGGGAAATCGTCGTTGGCGGCGTCGCGCAAGGCGGCGAGGCTGCGGCTGTCCAGAACGTTGGCGATGGCCTGACGCACTTCGAGCATCATGTGGCGCACCTCGCAGGTGGCCTCATCGCTGCAATCGTCGCAGCGCTGGTATTGCGTTCGGCTGGCGCAGGCCAGCGGCGCCAGCGGGCCGTCCAGAACGCGGATGACGTGGCCGATGCGGATTTCCGCTGCCGGGCGGGCGAGGCGATAGCCTCCATCCTTGCCCTTGCGGCTTACCACGAAGCCGGCATTGCGCAATTCGCCCAGTATGGCGTCGAGGAATTTCTTGGGAATGTTGTTCCTGACGGCGATGTCATTGACGAAGGCGAGCCGGCCTTCCGGCAGACGCGACAGATGCACGAGAGCCTTCAGACCGTATTTGCCTTTTTTGGTGAGCATTCCTGCCGATATCTTACGAGATGCCAAACCGGCCGGAGCCCGCGTTTGAGCGCATTGGGGAGTTTCCAGACCAGCATGACCTGAATTTTCAAGAATAGGACCATGGACCGGGTTCGACAAGGGCATGGCCGATCAAGGAAAAAGCCGGCGCGAGGCCGGCTTTTCATTTTCAACGGCGAGGCTGGCAGGGTCAGCGGTTGCCGTAAGCCTGGTCGAGCAGGGCGCCTTCGGCGAAGTGCTCCGCCTGAACCTTGTCCCAGCCCCCGAACACGTCTTCGACGGTGACGAGGCGCACATCCGGGAACTTTTCCCCGAATTCGGCGGCGACGGCTTCGTTGCGCACGCGCAATCCGTGTTCGGCCTCGATCTTCTGGCCTTCGGGCGAATAGAGGAACTCGAGATAGGACTTCGCGAGATCGCGGCTGCCGTTCTGGTCCACGACCTTGTCCACGATGGCGATCGGGAATTCGGCAAGCAGGCTGACCGACGGCACGACCTGCTCATACTTGTCGGTGCCATATTCGTTGGCAATGCCCTGCGTCTCGGATTCGAAGGTGATCAGCACGTCGCCGATGCCGCGCTCGGCGAAAGTGGTGGTGGCGGCGCGCCCCCCAGTGTCGAACACCGGCACGTTGTTGAAGATCTTGGTGACGAATTCCTTCACGCTGGCCTCGTCACCGTTGAACTTCTCAAGCGCATAGGCGCTGGCGGCCAGATAGGTGTAGCGCGCATTGCCCGAGGTCTTGGGGTTGGGGAAGATGATCTGCACGTCGTCGCGGGCGAGATCGTCCCAGTCCTTGATGTTCTTCGGATTGCCGGCGCGCACGAGGAAAGAGGGCAAGGAATAGAAAGGCGAGGCGTTGTCCGGGAATTCCTTCTGCCAGTCGTCGGACACCAGCCCCTGGGTGACGAGGAAGTCGATGTCGGTGACCTGATTGAAGGTGACCACATCGGCGGCCAGGCCGTCGGCGATGGCGCGGGCCTGCTTGGAGGTGCCAGCGTGCGACTGGTCGACGGTCACGCCTTCATGGTGGGCCACGAAAGCCTTGTTGATGTCAACGAACAGCTCGCGCGCCACGTCATAGGAGGCGTTGAGCAGCTTGTCGGCCGAGAAGGCCGAGGCGGAGGAGAAGAGCAGACCGGTGGCGGCCGTTGCGGCGAGCAGAAGGCGTTTCATGAGAGGCTCCAGATAAGAATGCCTTATCGTATATCCTTGGGAGCGTGCTCGCCGCGAGGCATGGCGCTTCTGTTGAAGCGTCACTTTGAGAAAACAATTCCACCATTCTGCTGATTTGATGGAATTGTCGTTCTCGTCATTTTTCCTGAAGCGCGCTTTGCGGAAAAACCTTCCATTTGCGCGGACGAAAAGCCACCCGGCTCTTCTGCGCCGCCGGGTGGTCGACCGGCAGCTCGATCTCGACCCGCTCGCGCTGGCCGCCGATCTCCAGTTCCACGCGCCTTGTGCCGGCGACGCGGCGGCTGGCGGCGACGGTGCCGGCGAGGCAGCCTGAGCAGCCGTCCAGCAGCTCGATATCGTGCGGGCGGAAGAACAGCGTGCCGGGGCCGGCAGGCAGGCCGGGGGCCGAAAGGCCGAGCGGACGGTCCGCCAGCCAGACCTGATCGTCCTCGACCTTGATCGGCAGCGAACTCGAATCGCCGATGAAGCCGTAGACGAAAGGCGAGTTCGGGTTGTCGTAGACCTCATCGGCGGTGCCGACCTGCTCGATGCGGCCCTGGCTCATCACCACCACGCGGTCGGCCAGTTCAAGCGCTTCCTCCTGATCGTGGGTGACGAAGACCGTGGTATGGCCGGTCGCCTCATGGATTTCGCGCAGCCAGCGGCGCAGGTCGCGGCGCACCTGCGCGTCGAGCGCGCCGAAGGGCTCGTCAAGCAGCAGCACCTTCGGTTCGATGGCGAGCGCGCGGGCCAGCGCAACGCGCTGGCGCTGGCCGCCCGACAATTGCGCCGGGTAGCGCTTTTCCAGGCCCGTCAGTTGCACCAGATCGAGCAATTCCGACGCGCGCTGGCGGATCGCGGCCGCAGGGGGGCGTGTTTCGGACGGACGCACCTTGAGGCCGAAGCCGATATTGTCGGCCACCGTCATGTGCCGGAACAGCGCATAGTGCTGGAAGACGAAGCCGACATTGCGCTCGCGGATGCTCTTTGCCGAGGCGTCCTCGTCGCCGAAGAAGATGCGGCCGGTGGTGGGTTGCTCCAGCCCGGCGATGAGGCGCAGCAGCGTGGTCTTGCCGGAACCGGAAGGCCCCAGAAGTGCGATCAGCTCGCCCGAGCGGACTTCCAGCGAAACTTCGTGGAGCGCGGGGAAGGTGTCGAATTCCTTGCGGACATTGGCGACGCGAACTTGCATGGGTAATTCCTGTCAGTGCCCGCGGGTCGCGGCGATTTCGGCGCCGTAGCGCATTTCAAGGAGCGACTTCAGCGCCAGCGTGACCAGCGCGAGGCCGGCCAGCAGCGAGGCGACCGCAAAAGCGCCGGTGGCGTTGTAGTCGTTGTAGAGGATCTCGACATGCAGCGGCATGGTGTTGGTCTGTCCGCGAATATGGCCGGAAACCACCGACACGGCGCCGAATTCACCCATGGCCCGCGCATTGCACAGCAGCACGCCATAGAGCAGACCCCACTTCACGTTCGGCAAGGTGACGTACCAGAAGGTCTGCCAGCCGCTCGCGCCAAGCGAGATTGCGGCTTCCTCGTCCCTCGTGCCCTGCGCCTCCATCAGCGGAATGAGCTCGCGCGCCACGAAGGGGAAGGTGACGAAGATCGTCGCCAGCACGATGCCGGGAACGGCGAAGAGGATTTCGATGCCGTTGGCCTTGAGCCATGGCCCGAGCAGGCTCTGCGCGCCGAACAGCAGCACGTAGACGAGGCCTGAAATGACAGGCGAGACCGAAAAAGGCAGGTCGACCAGCGTGGTGAGGAAGGCCTTGCCTTTGAACTCGTACTTGGCGATGGCCCATGCCATGGCGACACCGAAGACGACGTTGAGCGGCACGGAAATGGCTGCAACCAGCAAGGTGAGGCGAATGGCCGAGAGCGTGTCGCGCTCGCCGAGCGTCGAGACATAGTAGCCGACGCCTTTCTTGAAGGCTTCCATGAACACCAGCATCAGCGGCAGGAGCAGGAAGACGCCAAGGAAGATGAAGGCGACCGCCATCAGAGCCCAGCGGGCCGGGCGCTGCTCGGTGATTCCGGCGGTGCTCGACGGAGTCGCCTCAGCGGCGAACACGACGGGATCAGCCATAGCGCTTGCGGCTCCAGGATTGCAGCATGTTGATGACGAAAAGCATGGCGAAGGAGATGATCAGCATCACCGCGGCGATCGCGGTCGCAGCCGGATAGTTGTATTCCTCGAGCCTGATGATGATCAGAAGCGGCGCGATCTCCGACACATTCGGCAGGTTGCCGGCGATGAAGATGACCGAGCCATATTCGCCGACGCCGCGCGCGAAGGCGAGCGCGAAGCCGGTGACGATGGCGGGCGCCAGGCCGGGAAACAGCACGCGGGTGATGGTCTGGAAGCGGGTGGCGCCAAGCGTTGCGGCCGCTTCCTCGACCTCGCGGTCGATCTCCTCCATCACCGGCTGCACGGTGCGCACGACGAAGGGCAGGCCGATGAAGATCAGCGCCACCACGATGCCGAGCGGCGTGTAGGCGACCTTGATATCGAGAGGGGCAAGCAGGCTTCCGATCCAGCCGTTAGGCGCATAGAGGGTGGTGAGCGCGATGCCGGCGACGGCCGTGGGGAGCGCAAAGGGCAGGTCGACCATGGCGTCGACCACGCGTTTGCCGGGAAAGCGGTAGCGGACCAGCACCCAGGCGACAACCGTGCCGAAGACGACGTTGACCGCCGCCGCCGCCAGCGCGGTGCCGAAGCTGAGGCTGAGGGCGTTGATGGTGCGGGAATCCGTGGCCTGCGCCCAGAACTGGGGCCAGCCCAGCGATGCGGAGCGCCAGGCGAGGCCCGACAGCGGGATGAGGATGATGAGGGTGAGATAGGCAAGCGAAAGACCGAGGGTCAAACCGAAGCCCGGAATGACGCTCGGCTGCCTGAATCGCCACCCCGCTCTGGCGGGCGCTGCGCTCATGTTGTCCCTTACTCTTGAAGCGCGCGGAAAAGCCGCCGCGCTTCAGGTTCCTGTTTCAGGGCCCCTGATTTTTTTGGGGTCCGTTGCCGCCATTATTGGGCCGGCTTGTATATCTGGTCGAATATCCCGCCATCGGCGAAATGGTAAGGTTGCGCTTTCTTCCATCCGCCAAAAATCGGGTCGTCTATGCTCACAAGCTTCACATTTGGGAAAATTTTTCTCTCCTCCTCCGGAACGAGGTCCGATTTCGAGGGTCGGTAGAAGTTTTTGGCGGCGATGCGCTGGCCTTCTTCCGAGTAGAGATACTGCAGATAAGCCTCCGCGATCTTGCGGGTGCCCTTGGCGTCGACATTGCCATCGACGATAGCGACCGGCGGCTCGGCGAGGATGGATTGCGAGGGAATGATGGTCTCGAAAGCGTCCTCGCCATATTCCTTCTTGGCGAGGAAGGCTTCGTTTTCCCATGACAGGAACACGTCGCCGATCTTGCGCTCGGTGAAGGTCAGCAGCGAGCCGCGCGCGCCGGTGTCGAGGATAGGCACGCGGCGGAACAGTTCGGATATGTATTCCTTGATCTTCTCCTCGTCGCCGCCAAACTCATGGTGCGCCCAGCCCCATGCTGCGAGATAGTTCCAGCGTGCGCCGCCCGACGTCTTGGGATTCGGGGTTATGACCTGCACGTCTCCCTTGACGAGGTCGCCCCAGTCCGTGATGCCCTTGGGATTGCCCTTGCGCACGAGGAGGACGATGGTCGAGGTGTAGGGGGCGGAGTTGTTCTCGAAATGCTGACGCCAGTCGGGCTTGATCTTTTGGGTGGCCTCGACGATGGCGTCGATGTCGCTTTCGAGCGCCAGCGTGACCACATCGGCGTCGATGCCGTCGATGACCGAGCGGGCCTGCTTGCCAGAGCCGCCATGCGACTGCTGGACGCTCACCGTCTCGCCGGTTTCGGCTTTCCAGTGGTTGGCGAAAGCGTCGTTGAATTCCTTGTAGAGCTCGCGCGTCGGATCGTAGGACACATTAAGAATGGTTGTGTCCGCCATTGCAAAGCCCAGCGTGCCAAGCTGCACGGAACCCGCGATGATGATGCCGAGTAAGGTATTTCGAGGGAATTGGCTCATGTCAGCCTCCTGTTCACACCACTTTAGTCTACTGAAATGGTAGGAATTGGATGCGCAGGCCGTTGCCTTTTTCGGGCAACTTCAGAAAACTCCTGTTCGATTGAAGGCGCAATCGGAAAATTTTTCTCTTTCCCGAGAGAGAGCATGCGGGGAGGGGGCCGCTATTCGACGAAGACCTTGACGCTGGCCGCGCGGCCGGCCGCGTCGATGACGGTGAGCGTCGATGTGCCGGCGCCGTCCGGCCGCCATGTGGCGGTGCGGCGGCGGTCTTGACCTGCCAGCGGCTTGCCATTGGCGAGCCAGCGGAAAGGGGCGCGGCCGCCCTGAAGTTTCAGCACCAGCGGCGTCGCTGCGCTTGAGGAGACGCCGAGATCGACACGCGCGCCATCGGGCGGAAAGACGATGCGCGGCGCGGGCTCCACCGGGCCGACGGGGGCGGCGAGGGCATCCGCGCCGAAGCGGGCGAGCGTCACGGGCAAATCCTCGCGCCGCATATGGCGTACTCCGGGCGGAGCGGATGAAAATGGCGCGGCGGCGACGCCCGAACGCGCGAAACCCTCGAAGACGATGGGCGCGGCCGAGACATAGCCGGACAGGCCGGGGACGGCCGCCGCATCGGCGCGTCCGACCCAGACGCCCAGCACGTAGCGGCCGTCATAGCCGACCGTCCATGCGTCGCGGTAGCCGTAGGAGGTGCCGGTCTTGTAGGCGATGCCGCGCCGGGATGCGCCCTGCGGCGGGCGGACGCCCGAAAGAATGTCGGTGATCTGCCAGTTGGCCTGCGGATCGAGCAGGGTCGCGCCGGAGGGCGTGGCGGAGGCCAGCTCGGTTCCATCGCGGAGGCGGTGGACCTTGCCGCCGTTGGCGAGCCCGGCATAGAGCTGGACGAGATCGCGCAGCGTGACGCCCGCGCCGCCGAGGCCGATGGCGAGGCCTGGCGGCTCGTTGGGCGGCAGCACCAGGGATACGCCCGAATTGCGCAGGCGTGCGGTGAGCCGTGCAGGGCCGACGGCATCGAGAACACGCACGGTGGGAACATTGAGCGAAAGTTGCAGAGCGTTTCGGATGGTGACGTCGCCCTGATAGTCCATGTCGAAATTCTTCGGACGGTAACCGGAGAAATCCGCGGGCGTGTCGGAAATCATCGTCTCCTGCGCCACCAACCCCTGCTCGAAGGCGAGGCCATAGATGAAGGGTTTGAGCGTCGAGCCCGGTGAGCGCAAAACGCGGGTCATGTCGATCCAGCCGGAGCGGGCGGAATCGGTGAAGGAGGCCGATCCGACCTCGCCCAATATCTCGCCGGTTCGGGAATCGGCCATGATCATGGCGACCGAGAGTTTCGGCCCAAGCCGTGCCGCCGCCTCGCGGGCCACCGCTTCCAGCCCCTGCTGAACCCGGCGGCTGATGGTGAGGCGAGGAGGGGGCTCACCGCCGGCGCGCAGCGCACGCAGCGTCGCATGGGCGGCAAGGGAAGGCATGGCGCGGCGGTAGGACGGCACCTCTTCAAGCGCGGCGCGAGCGGCCTCGCGCTCGCCGAGAAGCCCGGCGCTCACCATGCGCTCCAGCACCCGGTCGCGCGCGGCGCGGGCGGATTGCGCATTGCGGTCGGGCCGGCGCTTTTCAGGCAATTGCGGCAGGGCGACCAGCAGCGCGCTTTCAGAAACGGCCAGGCGCGTCGGCTCCTTGCCGAACCAGGCGAGCGAAGCCGCGCGGACGCCTTCCAGATTGCCGCCATAGGGGGCGAGGGTGAGATAATATTCGAGGATCTCCCGTTTCGTCAGGCGACGCTCGATCTGCGCCGCGCGGGCGATCTGGCGCAGCTTGGCGGCGATGCTGCGGTTGGCGCGGGGCTCGATGAGGCGGGCAAGCTGCATGGAAAGCGTCGAGCCGCCCGAGACGATGCGGCCGTTGCCGGCGAATTGCAACGCGGCGCGGCCGAGCGCCAGAAGGTCGATGCCGCTATGATCCCAGAAGCGCTTGTCCTCATAGGCGATGAGCATGTCGAGGAACGCCGGATCGACGTGGTCGAGAGACGTGTCGAAACGCCAGTATCCGTCCGGCGTGGCGAAGGCGCGCAGAAGGTGTCCGTCGCGGTCGGTCACTTCGGCGGAGACGACCGGTCTCTCCGGCAGAGGCGGCGGGAAAGCGCGGTCGAGCCCCCACAGACCGGCAGCGCCGGCTGCGACCAGCAGCGCAACTCCAATCGCCGATCTGCGCAGCGCTTTGCCGGAAATATCCCTCATGCGCCCTCGCTTCGCCCGGCCTGCACCTTACGGCGCCTTCACCTCCATCATGCCTGTGGCGGTGCGAGCTGAATATTGCGGCCGGTACATATCCTCGACGCTGGCCGCCGGATGGGCGTAGACGCCGGGCGTGACGGCGCGCACGACATAGGCCAGCGTGACTTCCCTGCTGCTGTCACCGCCCGGATCGAAAGCCGCGACGAAACGGTCGTCGCGGAATTCGAGATGCGCGGCGCTGGTGTCCGGCAGCCAGCCGAAGTTGGAAAGCTGGGCGCTGGAGACAAGACCGGGATTATCGATCTCGAAGCCGGCCGGCAAAAGGTCGGTGACGAGCATGCGCGTCGGCCAGTTGTTTTGCTGATGGATTCGAAGCACCGTCACATAACGCTCGTTCTGCGTTGCTTCGGTCACATTCGCCTCGACGCCATCCAGCGTATAATAGCTGCGCTCGATTGCGAAGCCGTCGCCGCCGGCCGGCAGCGGCTGGGCGGGCGCGGCGATGGTGGTGACAACCGCATCGATGGCGTCCTTGCCGGCGTTTGCGATGGTGAGCGGGTTCCGGACCACATCGGAGCCGTCGATCTCGCGGGCGAAGGGGCCATCATGGGCGAGGTCGTTCACGGTCAGCGAGATGGCGTTGTCGCCTTCCTTCATGCCGCGCGCGGCAAGCAGCATCCACGCATTGTCCTGCGTGCTGGTCCATCGGGAGGCGGCGCGCTCGCGGTTCACAAGGCTGACCAGCTCCGGCACGACGGAGGGAGCCGGCCTGCTTTCGGCGGCAAGCGCCAGCATCGCCGCAGCGTCGCGCAGCGGCGATGCATAGTCGGCGCGGTGCTGGTCGAAGGCGGTGCTGTTGCGGGCGAGTTGCAGGGCGGCGGCGAAGGTCGCCTCGGAGCGCTGGGCGTCGCCGTAGAGGGCCAGCGCCGCGCCAAGCTGCGCCACAGCCATCGGGCTGGAGAAGGCTTCCAGCTTGGTGTCGGCATAGTAGCGCAGGTCGCCCACCGACGCCTTCTTGTTGCGGGCCAGCACATAGAGCGAATAGGCCATTTCGCTGCCGCGATCCTGTACGTCCTGATCGTAGCCGATGCTGTTTTGCAGGTTGGACAGCGCCTGCGCTGCCGACCGCTCCGGCACGTCATAGCCCTGTTCGCGGGCACGGGTGAGGAAGTCCGTGGCGTAGGCGTCCAGCCACAGATCGCCAGATCCCGGCCCCCACAGGCCGAAACCGCCGGTCGAGGACTGGTGGGCGAGCACGCGATAGATCGCTTCCTGCACGCGCTCGCGCAGGCTGTCATCGACGGGAATGCCGAAGCCTTGCGAGAGGTCGTTGACATAGAGAAGCGGCAGCGCGCGGCTGGTGGTCTGCTCGGTGCAGCCATAGGGGTAGCGGTCGAGCGCCAGAAGCAGGGACGGCACGTCGAGGGCCGCCGTGCGCGAGACGCCGACGCTGACGGATGCGCCGGGCAGCAGGCTTGCCGCCAGCAATTCCTGATCGACGCGCAGGGAGGCGCCGGGCTTCAGGTTCACAACCATGCGATTGGTGACCGGAAGCTGCGCCGGGCGTACCGGCAGATAGAGCACCTGCTCGGACGCCGTGCCATCGGCATGGGCGAGGCGCACGGTGAGCGTGGCATCGCCCGGTTCGACCGCCATTAAAGGCACCTCGAAGCCGCGGCGTTCGCCGGCGTCAAGGGCAACGCTTGCCGGCACCCCGTCGTCGCCGGTGGCGACGCCACCGGTCGTGTCGATAATCACGGCGTAGTCGCCGGCAGGGCCGTCCGTATTGGCTACATCGAGGCGCAGGGTGGAGGCGTCGCCCGGCGCGAGGAAGCGGGGCAGGCTGGCGGTGATGACGACCGGGTCGCGCACGATCACGTCCGTCACCGCATGGCCAACGGCCGTTTTGGTCCAGGCCACGGCCATGACGCGCACTGTGCCGTTGAACTGCGGCAGGTCGAATGCGACTTCGGCCTTGCCGTCCGCACCCACTTCGACGATGCCGGAGAAGAAGGCGACCAGCTTTTCCTTGGGCGGATTGCCCTGTGACTGCATGGCGGCGCCGTCGCCGCCAGTACGCAGCCGTCCGGCAGCGCCCAGCGAACCGTCGATCAGGCGACCATAGAGGTCGCGCAGTTCAAGGCCCATCATGCGCTGGCCGAAGAACCATTCCGTTGGGTCCGGCGCTTTATAGTTGGTGAGGTTGAGGATGCCGACATCCACCGCCGCGACCGTGACATAGGCCTTTTCCCCGACGGACATGCCGGAGACAGCGACGGGAATGGCGAGCGGCTGGCGCGGTTCGGTCTTTTCCGGCGGGGTGAGAGTGAGGGCAAGCTTGCGTTCGGCCGGGTCGACCTTCAGCCATTTCACGCCGATGGCGCGGGCGGGCATGCGCTTTTCCTGCGCATCGCCGGGACGGTAGAGAGTGGCGGTGATATAGGCTCCGGCGCCCCAGTCCTCGCCGACCGGAATGTCGACCGTGCCGCCTTCAGCGGGGATCGTGGCCGAAACGGTCTTCAGCAGCCTGTCTGCGCCGATGGCGACCAGAAGCTCACCCGCGAATTGCGGCGACACGTTCAGCTTGGCAACCTCGCCGGGCGCGTAAACGTCCTTGTCGAGGGCGATTTCCAGTCCGTCCGGCGTTTCGGTGGAGGACGCCTCCACGTACCAGCCGGCATAGAATTCATGGCTTGAAGCCGTGCCTTCACCCCCGGCGCTTTCAACTTCCAGCCGGTAGCGGCCCCAGTCCACAGGCAGCGACAGAGTGGCTTCACCGGAAGCGGCGATGTCCACCGCGCCGTTGGCAACCTCGCGGGTGAGCGTTATCGGCTCGTAGTTCCACGAACTGCCGTTGCGATACCACTGATAGTTCCGCTCGACCTTGACCAGCGACCAGTTCACGCCGGCAAGCGCCTTGCGCGCCCCTTCCGCGTCCGCGGCGATGAGGCTGAATTTCGCCGTGCCGCCCTGCTGCACTTCATCGAAATCAGGGCGAATGCCGATCATGTCGCCTTGCGGGAGCACGTCGAGGTCGATGGAGCGTTCCACAGTGCGCCCGCCGGTCTCGCGCATGCGCACCGTCACCTTCGACTTCACCAGCTTCGTGGTGGCGGGCAGGTTGTCGATTGCGATCGGGAAGGTGGCTCTGCCGTCCTGCCCAAGAACCGGAAGGTCTTTCAGCGGCGTGACGGAAGCGCCGGCGCTGTCTTCATCGACAAGGCCAAAGAAGAAGCCTCTGAAACGGTTCCATTCCCGCGTCAGCGACAGCGTCGTTTCGCCTTCCAGAGCCAGACCGGCGGCGGGCGCGCCGTAGAGGAACCGGCCATCGACGGCGATCGTTGCGGTCTCTCCGGGCGCGACCTCGGTCCGGTCGGCGCTCAGGTCGAATTCGATGCGGTCGGGCACGAAATCCTCGACGAGGAAATTCTGCGTGGCGACGGCCGGGCGCTTCGGGTCGGTGTGGATGGCCAGGGACCAGGTGCCGCGCATGGAATTGGGTTCCAGCGGCAGGTCGACGGCATGGCCGCCGGCAGAAGCGCCTTCTGAGACGATGCGGCGATCTTCTACGCCATCCGGCCGCGAGAAGACGAAGGTGAGCGGCAGGTTATCCACGGCGTCTGCGCTGCCGTCTCGCGCAAGGGCGGAGACGTGGACGGTTTCCCCCGCCCGATAAATGCCGCGCTCGGTCCAGGCGTAGATGTCGAGCGCGCCGGGTGCGGCGCGCCCCTCCACGCCACGGTCGGACAGGTCGAAGCCGGCGCGTGCCATGTCGAGGAACACGAAATCGGCGTCGCCCCGTTTCGCCGTCAGAACGGCGGGCGCCATCCCGCCTTCGCCGCGCGTGAGGCCGGGGTTGAAGATGACACGGCCTTCGTCATTGGTGACGGCGGCGCCCAGCACCTCGTTGTTGCGGGCAAGCAGGGTGAGTTCCACGCCGGAAATGGGCTTTGCGCTGGCCAGCGAGCGCGCGAAAACGGTCAGCCCGTCCTCGCCCGTATAGGTGGAAAGGCCGATGTCGGAGACGACGAACCACTGCGTGGCGCGCGAATCCCAGGTTTCACTGCGGTCATTCTCGGGCTGTGCGGTCAGGACATAGACGCCGGGCTTGCGCTCCGGCAGCGCCTCATCGACCGGGAAGGAGGTGGTCACCTCCTTGTTGATCTGGTCCTCGATCTCCAGCTTCCCTTCCCAGACAGGCTCGCCCATCTGGTCGGAAATGCCGGAGATTTCGTAGCCGTCGAGCTGGCGCAGGAACTGGTAGCCGGACAGGAGCTGTGCCAGCGAGCGGTCGCCGATGCGGTAGAGCTTCATGTCGGCCACCGGCATATTGACGGTAACCACGGGAATGCTGCGCCGCGCGCCGGCCGGCAGCACGAAGGCATCGCCGGTGAAGCGCACGGACGAGGCGCGGTCCTGCACATAGATGGACAGCGTGGTCGGTGCGCTCAGAACCTCGCCTATTGCCGCCGGAAGCCCGGCGCGGAAGGTGACCTCATAGGACTGACCGTGGGCGAGACCCTCCACGCAGATCTGCTTTTCTTTCGCCTCGATGCCGGCGGGAGCCGCCCCGTTGACGCGCACGAACTGGCTGTAATCGACATCGGTGCGCACCAGTTCCTCGGAGAACTGCGCGCAGATGCGTGGGCTGGCCGTGTCGGCGTCGACGGAATGATTGAGGATGCGAAACCCCTTGCGGGCCTTGAGGTCTTCGTAGGACGCGCGCACGGAAGCGGAATTGACCAGATCGAGGCTGGCTTCATAGGCTTGCAGGGCGGGGCGATTGAGATCGCGCCCGTCGAGCGCCGCGCCAAGCAAGGCGAGGGCGTCGGCGCGGGTGGCCGCAGTGCGTGCGAGATCATAGGCGTTGAGCGCCGCCGATGTGGCGTTGGTGCGCAATGTCGAGGTTTCGCTGCTGTTGCCGGGGGCGACGTTCAGTATCGAGCGGGCGAGTTCCAGCCACAGCCCGCCGTCCTGCGACAGGACGGAAACGGCTTGCTCATATTTCTTCATCGCGCTGCGCGGGTCGCCGTTTTGCGCTGAGGCTGTGGCTTCCTCGATGAGATTGCCGAGACCTTCGCCCGATCTCGCATAGTCCGGGCCGGTCAGTTGCCTGCGATATTGCGCAGCCTGATCCTTCACCCATGCCGGCACATAGCCGAGCGCCGGCGGCGCGCCGATGTCGGGGTCGGCGTCGAGAACCACGACCTTGCCGGCGGTCGCTCCGGCGAAGGGCTTCATTTCGTTGAAGTCGGACTTGAGGAAGCACCACTTCGCCTTGTTGTTATAGGTGAAGGCGCGACAGGCCGAATCGCCGAGGCAGGCCGATGAGCACTGGTCGAGGGTGACGTTCTGTTCGGAACGCAGATCAAAGCCGAAATAATCGGCGTTCTCGGTGGTGACGATGCGACGTGCTTCCTGCGCATGGGCGAGGCCGGCCGCCATCAGCAAAAAGACAGCGATTGCCGCAAGTTTCCTTATCGCGCGCATGGTCATGACGCCTCTCCGGAGTTCCGGCGCAGCTTTCGGCCATCCGCGCGGCTTGTCAATCGGAGGGATGCGGCAACCCGCACGTAACGGTTTCAATTCACCGGATTCGCCGCTATTGAGCCAGAAAGGCGTGTTCACGCTTTTTTGCCGGTGTATGCAGGGATTTGAGTTTCAACCTGACGCTCTTCTGGCACAAGCGGACGTTGCGTCATTCACGAAAGGTTCGGAATTTCAGTCGAATTTTAACTTTGTTCGTTAAGTTGGCGGAATGCGGTACGATATGAAGCAGGCAGCACATACGCCGGCGGCAGGGCTTTCCCTGCCGCGCGCGCTGCTGCTTGCGCTTTTCGCCAGCTCCGCGATGGTCTATGCGCCGCAGCCGGCGGCGGCTTTCGAACTGTTCGGGATCAAGTTGTGGGGTTCGTCCGGGGACGAGGATTCCGATATCGTCGATCCGATGAACTACACCGTCACCATCAATGTACCGGACGATTATGTAGATCTGGAGAAGAAGCTGGAGGCCGCCTCGACGCTGAAAAGCGACGAGGACCGGCCGGTTTCCGGTTCGCTCGGCCTGATGTCCAAGGCGCGCGGCGACCGCGAGCAACTCGTCGCAGCGCTCTATGCCGATGCGCGCTATGAGGGCGTGGTCAACGTTTCGATCGACGGACGCTCCATCGACGATCTGCCGCCCGACGCAGAATTCAGGGGGCCGCAACCCGTTCCTGTCGTGATCGACGTCGCCCCCGGCCCGAAATTCACCCTTGGCGACATAAGGCTTGAAGGCGATGCGGCGGGGCTGACCGGCGCGGATTTCGGACTGATCTCCGGTGGCGACGCAGGATCGGCCGCGATCCTCAAGGCCGAGGCGCTGATCGTGCGCGCGCTGAAGGAGGACGGGCGGCCGCTGGCCGAGATCACCGATCGCGAAATCGTGGCCGACCACAACACGACGACGCTTGACGTGACGCTGACGGTGAAGGCCGGGCCGGTGGCCGGATATGGCGAGACCACCGTCGAAGGCACCGAGCGGATGGACCCCGAATTCACCCGCTACATGGCGGGGCTGAAACGCGGCGAGCGCTATTCGCCCGATGAAATGGACGACGCTCGCGAGCGGCTGCTCGGCATGGAGGTCTTCAACAGCGTGACGTTGCGCGAGGCCGATGAGCTCGACGCCGAAGGCAATATTCCGATCGACATCAACGTCACGGAACGCAAGACGCGCTATCTGGGAATCGGCGGCACGGTTTCGAATACCGAAGGTCTGGGAATCGAGGGCTACTGGGGCCATCGCAACCTGTTCGGCCGCGCCGAGAAGTTGCGCGTCGACGGCTCGATCAGCGGCATCGGCTCCAACGACATCAAGAAGCTGAATTACAATGCGGGCGTCATGTTCGAGAAGCCGGGCGTGGTGGGGCCGGCCTCGAAATTCTTCGCCAGCCTCAAGACAGTCTACGAGCACCCGGACGCCTATGACCGCTTCTCGGTGAAGGGCAGCGCGGGGCTTTCCTACCAGCTCGGCAAATACAGCACGGTGTCGGCGGAGCTTTCGCTGGATTATTCCGAGATCACCGACGCCTATGGCAAGAACGACTATCTGATCGCCTCTGTGCCCCTGCAATATGTGCATGACAGGCGCAACGACCGGCTCAATCCCACCAGCGGCTTCCGTCTCCTCGCTTTCGTGGAGCCGAGCTATGACGCCCTGAACTCCAAGGCTTTCGTCAAGGTCAGGGGCGAGGGCTCGGCCTACTACGCGCCGATGGAAAGCAACCGCCTGGTGCTGGCCGGCCGTGTGGCCGCAGGCTCGATTCTCGGCGCGGGGCTTTCCCATGTGCCGGCCGACCGGCGCTTCTATGCCGGCGGCGGCGGTTCGGTGCGCGGCTATTCCTATCAGGGAATCGGGCCAAAAGATCCGCTGACTGACAAGCCGACCGGCGGCCTTTCCTATTTCGAGACCTCGGCCGAACTGCGCATCGCCGTCACCGACACGATCGGCGTCGTGCCTTTCGTCGACGCCGGCACGGTTTCGCACAAGCAGTTCCCGGAATTTTCCGATCTCAAGGTGGGCGCGGGCATCGGCCTGCGCTATCTGACACCTTTCGGGCCGCTCAGGGTGGATGCGGCCGTCCCGCTCAACCGGGAGCCGGGCGATCCGCGCTACGGCATCTATGCGGGCATCGGGCAGTCCTTCTGACGCGATGGAACGGCAGGCGAAGAGCATGAAGATTGCAAGGCGGATCATGCGCGTTCTGTTCTATGCGGTGCTTGTCGCCGTGGCCGGACTTGCGGGCGCCGCCGTGGTGCTGACCACGACCGAGCGAGGTCGCGAGAACCTTGCCGGGCTGATTTCCTCCGTGGCGTCCACCGATGACGCAAAAGTGACCGTGCGCGGCATCAGCGGCATATGGTCCGGCAATCTCCGGGTCGATCATGTGGTGCTGGAAGATCGCGAGGGGCCCTGGCTGGTCCTGCGGGAGGTGGCCGTCGACTGGTCGCCATTCGCGCTCATTTCGCGCACATTCCTCGCCGACCGGGTTGCCGTCGGGCGCATCGAGGCCGCGCGCGCTCCAGTTTCCGACCCTGACGAAAAACCACGCACAGGCGGCGGATTTTCGCTGCCGGTTTCGGTGGATATCCGCTCCATCGACCTGCCACAGATCGCGCTTGGAGAGGCTCTGGCCGGGGCGGGCATCGCCGAACTGGCCGCGGAAGGGCATGTGCGGGCGGAGCGCTCGCCACTGGCTGTGGAGGCCGACCTTTCGGTGGCGCGGCGCGACGGCCACGAGGGCTCCGTTTCGGCGCTGGTTCATTTTCTGCCCGAAGACAACCGGCTGGACCTCAACGTCCAGGCCTCCGAGCCGGCAGGCGGCATCATCGCAAACCTTCTGCAACTACCCAACGCACCGCCGGTCAACATCGCGCTTACCGGCAAGGGGCCGCTGGCGGACTGGACCGGGCGCGGCGTCTTCCACGCCGGCGGTGAGCTGATCACCGAGATTTCGGGCCACCACGCCTTCACCGATACGGGAAGCCGGGTCCAGATCAGCGGCAATGGCGATTTCGCGCGATTTGCGCCGACCCAGTTCCGGCCGCTTCTGGCCGGAAACACCCGGTTCGAGATTGCCGGCAGCAGGGATGCGGAACGGGGCGTCACGGTCGAGACGGCGACGGTCGATACGCCGGTGCTGCATGGCGCGGCGAAGGGCAGCATCAATCCGGCCGGCATGACCGATTTCTCGCTGGAGCTGACCTCGGTCGGGCCTACCGTCCCGCTGGGGCTTGGCAGCGAGGAAAGCCCGATCGATATAGAGCTGCGCTCGGCCTCGCTGCGCGCCTTCGGAGAGGGCAAGGCCCCGGCGGTGGATATAGAGACGCAGATGGCGAGCGTCGCCACCAAGGATATGCGTGTCGACAACATCGCGCTGGCGTTGCATTCCGACGCCTTCGATATCGAAAACCGCAGCGGTCCGATCTCGGGCACAGCGAGCGCCGACAAGATCGGGCTCGACAACCCCACCGTCGCGCCGCTGATCGCCGGCCGCATCACCGCGCTGGTGGAAGGCGACGTCACGCAGGACACCATCACCATCGGCAAGGGTGAGATCGCCAGCGACGCGCTGAAGGGCGGCTTCGACGGCAATGTTTCGCTGGCTGACGGTTCGATCGAGCTGAACGTGAAGGCGGACGTGGCCTCGGCTGCGCTTCCCGCCGCCGCCAGGCCTGCGCTGGGCGAGCGCACCACGCTTTCGCTTGCCTTGCGCCGCGACAGCAACGGCAATGTCGACGCCGACAGGCTGGAGTTGTTGTCGGGTCCATTGTCGGCCAATGGCAAGGCGAGCCTCACGGACGGGATGATCGCGGCCGAACTGAACGGCGCGCTGGCCGATATCGCGCCGTTTGCGCAGGAGGCCAGCGGCGCGATTGCGCTTGTCCTCAAGGCCAGCGGTTCGCTGGCAGGGCCCGACGTGGCGCTGACGGTGAGCAGCGACAGGCTGGTCGTGGCCGAACGCGAGATCACGGGCCTGAAGCTGGACGCGACGGCCAGAGCCGACGTCGCCAACCCGGCCGCCGATGTGGCGCTTGCGGGCGACGTCGCGGGCGAGCGATTGCAGGGCAAAGCGACGCTGAAGTCGGAAGGCGGGCAAAGCCGCATCGACGGGCTGACGCTGTCGCTGGGGCAAAACCGCATCGACGGCGATCTGGTGCTGGACGACAAGTTCCTTCCCGAAGGCCGGATCGGCTTCGAACTGCCCGATCTCGGGCCACTGGCGGCGCTTGCGCTGGAAAAGGTGGAGGGCGCGCTGAACGGCAGCGTCACCTTCAGCAAGCCGGAGGGCGTGCCGCAGGTGGACATTAAGGCGGCGACGCAAAGCCTCACGCGCGGCGACCTCAACGCCCGCAACGTGCGGATCGACGCGCTTGTCGCCAATTATGCACAAGCGCCGGCGATTTCCGGCACGATCAGGGCCGATGGCGTGAATTCCGGCGGCACGGCCGTCACCGGCATCGCCATCGACCTCAAGCAGGACGGCGAGTGGACGGGGTTCTCGGGCGGCGCGACGGTCAAGGACATTCCGGCCAGCGCCGCCGGAAGGGTCAAGGTCGTTGACGGCACGACGACGCTGGAACTGCAATCGGGACAGGCGACGTTTCAGGGTGCGCGCGCGGCCATCGCCGAGCCCTCGACCATCGTGGTGAAGGACGGGCGCACGGCTCTGGAACGGCTGGTCATCGGTATCGGCAGCGGCAGGATCACGGTTGCCGGAGCCGTTGCCGACGCGCTCGACATCAAGGCCGACCTCAACGCGGTGCCGGTTTCCGTCGCCAACAATTTCTCCGCGGGGCTCGATGCGGCGGGCAGCATTTCGGGAACGGTGAACGTAACCGGACCAACTTCCGCGCCGGTGGTGAAATATGACCTCAAGGCGAGCGGTCTTGCGGCGGCGCAGACCCGCAGCGCGGGCCTTGGCGGCATCGACATCGATTCTTCAGGTGCCTTCGCCAACAACCGGCTCGACTTCACCTCGACCATATCCGAAGGCTCGGGGATGAGGTTGCAGGGCGGCGGCGCCGTGACCACGCAGGGCACGCCGAACCTCTCGCTCGACTTTAACGGCAATGTGCCTTTCGCCATCGCCAACCGGATGCTGGCCGGGCAGGGCATGTCCATGGAGGGCACGGCGGCGGTGGCGTTGAAGGTGAGCGGTCCGGCCACCTCGCCGGCGATCAGCGGAACCGTCCGCTCGAATGGAGCCCGTTTCGTCGCCGCGCAGGCCGGCATCGCCGTCAACGACATCGCGCTCGACGTTTCCATGGGCAACGGCGTGGCGACCATCAACCGGTTGACCGGTCGGCTGTCGTCGGGCGGCACGCTTACCGTGGGCGGCACGGTCGGCATCGACGTGAATTCGGGTTTCCCTGCCGATATCAGCATCCGGCTCGCCGACGGGCGCTATACCGATGGCCACATCGTGACCGCGAACCTGAGCGGCGACCTGACCATCAAGGGCCAACTCACGGCATCGCCGATGCTGTCGGGCGTCATCAATCTGGCGCGCACGGTGATCACCGTGCCGACCAAGCTGCCGACCTCGCTTTCCGAGCTCAACGTGCAGCACAGGAATGCGCCCGCCGCCGTGCGCGAGCAGGACCGGGCGCTCAACCCGCCGAGCAGCGGCGATGGCGGGCCGAAGAGCGGCATGAACCTCGACCTGACGGTCAACGCGCCCAACTCGATCTTCGTGCAGGGCAGGGGCGTCGATGCGGAGCTCGGCGGCAGCATCAGGCTGACCGGCGCGGCGACCTCGCCCGAGGCCGTGGGCAGCTTCACCTTGCGGCGCGGCCGTCTGGAAATCCTCGGCAAGCGGCTCAATTTCACCGAAGGAACGCTGACCTTTTCGGGCTCCACCATTCCCTACCTGAACTTCGTGGCGGAGACGACGGCTTCCGACGCCACTGTGACCATCTCGGTGAGGGGCGAGGCCACAAATCCGCAATTCGTGTTCTCCTCCGTGCCGGCATTGCCGGAGGACGAGGTTCTGGCGCGCCTGATCTTCGGCCGCTCCATGTCGAACCTGTCGCCGTTGCAGATCGCCCAGCTTGCGGAAGCGGCAGCCCAGCTTGCGGGCGTCGGCGGCTCGACCTCGCTCTTGCAGAACCTGCGCAACGCCCTCGGCGTTGACGATCTCGACGTCATTACCGACGATCAGGGGGGCACTTCGGTGCAGGCCGGCAAATATCTGAACGACCGCACCTATGTGACGATCCAGAAGGGGGAAAAGCCGGGTTCCGGCAAGGCGCGCATCGACCTCAATGTCGGACGCGGCGTGAAGCTGCGCGGCGAGGCGAGCGACGCTGGCGAAGCCAAGGGCGGCATCTTCTACGAGAAGGAATACTAAAGCATGTCGTTCGAAGGCGGGAACCGGTTTCGGGGCAACGACATGCGTAAAAACAAAACTTAAAGCATAGGGAGCGAATCTGAAAGATCGCAGCCCGCTTTAGGCGCAGTTTCGAACCGCCGCCTCATCCCGGCTCGCGGTAACGTCGTTCTCCCGGAGCGAATGGAGGGTGAGCGGGGCTGCCGGTTACAATCGTCCGCAGCTCTGCATCTGCTGGGCGTAGCGGCGGGCCATGGCGTCTGTCTCGCGGGCATAGTTGCGGATGCCGGAATTGTTCTTCCAGGAGCCGCGCCTGTAGCCGATCCATCCGGAATAATAGGCGAGATAGAGATTGTAGGTGTCGTTGCGTGCGATGCCCAGCGTGCTGGCGCTCCTGGCGTGATACCAGCCGACGAAATCGACCGCGTCGGCGAATGAGGTGCGCCTTGCCGCGAAGTTGCCGGTCTCGGAACGATACTGCGCCCAAGTTCCGTTGAGCGCCTGTGAATAGCCGGCGGCGGTGGAGGGCCGCTTCCATGGAATGAAGCCGAGCAGCTTGCCGCGCGGCGGCTTCGCATTGGCCTTGAAACCGGATTCCTTGCGCACCGTGGCCATCAGCACCGGCACCGGTATGCCGTGTTTCGCCTCGGCGCGCTTCGCCGCCGAATGCCAGTTGTCGATCCAGCCGTCGCGCTGGTCGAAGACCGCGCAGACATTGTTGATCTGGCTGGGCGGCGTGGCGCAGGCCGAGAGGCCGAGCAGCGCCACAACAGGTAAAACCCGACTAAAATTGTACGCAAACATGCGCCGAGCTTTAGGCGCAAATCATAAAGGGAGTGTTGACGGGATTTTAACGGATGCGGCGGCTTTGCGAAGCTGCGGCAGCCGTTTTTTGGCGGGGCTGTTCACAGGCGACAAGACAAACATGATTTTAATAATCATGTTTGTCTTTGTATTTTCAATCACTTGGTCAAAATTGACTAATTGATAAAAGCTCCGGATATGCTAGCCTTCCCCAAAACATAAAAACAAGGGGAACGTGGAATGGCGGCAGGTCATTTCAAACAGGGCATCGCCGGAGGCCGGCTGCCGGCGGAAGCCTATGCCGAAAACTTTGCCGATCTTCATCCGCCGTTCGATCACCACGAGGCGCTGGTCGAATCCGACAGATGCTATTTCTGCCACGATGCGCCGTGCATGGAAGCCTGTCCGACCTCCATCGACATACCGATGTTCATCCGGCAGATTTCGACCGGAAACCCGCTCGGCGCGGCGAAGACGATCTTCGACCAGAACATATTGGGCGGCATGTGCGCGCGGGTCTGTCCGACCGAGACCCTGTGCGAGGAAGCCTGCGTGCGGCAGGCCGCCGAGGGCAAGCCCGTGCAGATCGGCCGCCTCCAGCGCTACGCCACCGATGTGGCGATGGAGGAGGGGCGGCAATTCTACCATCGCCCCGGTCACGGCAGCGGCAAAAGGGTGGCGGTCGTCGGCGCTGGCCCGGCGGGCCTCGCCTGCGCCCACCGCCTTGCGCTTCGCGGCCATGACGTCACCATATTCGAGGCGCGGCCCAAGGCCGGCGGCCTCAACGAGTACGGCATCGCCGCCTACAAAAGCACGGACGATTTCGCGCAGGCCGAAGTCGACTATGTAACGGCCATCGGCGGCATCGAGATCAAAAACGGCATGGCGCTCGGGCGCGACGTCCAACTCGCAGATCTCGCCGGCGGTTACGATGCCGTGTTCCTCGGCATGGGGCTCGGCGGCATCAATGCGCTGCGGGCGGAGGGCGAGGATGTGGCGGGCGTGGAGAACGCCGTTGATTTCATCTCCATCCTGCGCCAGACCGCCGATCTCGCATCGCTGCCGGTCGGTCGGCGCGTCATCGTCATCGGCGGGGGCATGACGGCCATCGACGCCGCCATTCAGTCGAAGCTGCTCGGCGCGGAGGAGGTGACGATCTGCTACCGGCGCGGCAAGCAGGATATGAAAGCCTCTGTGTACGAACAGGACCTCGCCACAGCCAACGGCGTGATCATCCGCCACTGGCTCCAGCCGCGACGGGTGATCTCGCATAACGGCAAGGCGACAGCTCTGGAACTGGAATACACGACCATGGAAGGCGATCGGCTGGCCGGCACGGGCGAATTGCTCAGCCTGCCGGCTGACCAGATATTCAAGGCCATCGGCCAGACCTTCGCCGCAGCCGGCCTCAACGGCTCCGGCGGCGTCGCCATCGAACTGGGGAACGGCCGTATCAGAGTGGACGGTGAAGGGCGCACCACCATGGCGAAAGTTTGGGCCGGCGGCGACTGCATCCATGGCGGGGACGACCTGACCGTGACCTCGGTGGCGCAGGGGCGCGACGCGGCCGAGAGCATCCATCGGGCGCTGACGGCAAACGGGAGGGCATGAGCATGGCGGACCTGCGCAGCAATTTCGTCGGCATAAGGTCGCCCAATCCGTTCTGGCTGGCGTCCGCGCCGCCGACCGACAAGGCCTACAATGTCGAGCGAGCCTTCAAGGCGGGCTGGGGCGGCGTCGTCTGGAAAACGCTGGGGTCGGAAGGACCGCCGGTCGTCAACGTCAATGGTCCACGCTACGGCGCTATCTGGGGGGCGGACCGGCGTCTGCTCGGCCTCAACAATATCGAACTGATCACCGACCGCGACCTGCAGACCAACCTGCGCGAGATGAAGCAGGTGAAGATGAACTGGCCGGACAGGGCTCTGGTCGCCTCGATCATGGTGCCTTGCGAGGAGGAGGAGTGGAAGGCGATCCTGCCGCTGGTCGAGGAGACCGGGGCGGACGGCATCGAGCTCAATTTCGGCTGTCCGCACGGCATGAGCGAGCGCGGCATGGGCGCCGCCGTGGGGCAGGTGCCGGAATATATCGAGATGGTGGTGCGTTGGTGCAAGCAATATACGCGCATGCCGGTCATCACCAAGCTGACGCCCAATATCACCGATATTCGCAAGCCGGCGCGGGCGGCGAAGGCCGGCGGCACCGACGCGGTGTCGCTGATCAACACCATCAACTCCATCACTTCGGTCGATCTGGACAATTTTTCGCCGGAGCCATCGATCGACGGCAAGGGCAGCCATGGCGGTTATTGCGGGCCGGCGGTGAAGCCGATCGCGCTCAACATGGTGGCTGAAATCGCCCGCGACGCCGAAACGGCGGGGTTGCCGATCTCTGGCATCGGCGGCGTGACTACATGGCGGGACGCCGCCGAGTTCATGGCGCTGGGGGCGGGCAATGTGCAGGTCTGTACGGCGGCCATGACCTATGGCTTCAAGATCGTTCAGGAAATGATTGCGGGTCTTGAGAACTGGATGGACGAGAAGGGGCATCGCTCGCTCTCCGACATTGTCGGGCGTGCCACGCCGAACGTCACCGACTGGCAGTATCTCAACCTCAACTATGTCGCCAAGGCGCATATCGACCAGGAGCTCTGCATCAAGTGCGGGCGCTGCCACATCGCCTGCGAGGACACATCGCATCAGGCGATCACCTCCATGGTCGATGGCGTGCGCCATTTCGAGGTGATGGAGGCTGAGTGCGTCGGCTGCAATTTGTGCGTCAATGTCTGTCCGGTGGAAGGCTGCATCACCATGCAGCCGCTGCCTGCAGGCGAGATCGACGAGCGCACGGGCCAGCCCGTCTCGCCCGTTTACGCCAACTGGACCACACACCCGAACAACCCGATGGCGCGCACGGCGGCCGAATAAAGTTCCTCCCGGGCCGGGCGGAGCCGCGACCGGGGGGAAGCGGCTCCGCCTGTGCTTGTCGGGCAGCGGATAAGATGCCTGAAATCGCGGGCCCCATTTCAGGAGGTGTCAGCAGAGACGCCTGCATTCGTTCTGTCTAATTGTGGATATTATTTATCCATGATAATCCTTATCCATGAAATGGAGCAGGACTGAATGAAACTCAGCGAGGGCGTCGAGGCGGCCATTCATTGCGCGGCGACGCTGGCAGGGGTCGATGGAGGGGCGACGATACCGGGTTCGGCGCTGGCCGAACAGTTTGGCCTGTCGCAGAGCTATCTGCTCAAGCATCTGCAGGCGCTGACTGGCGCAGGCATTCTGGAATCCGTTCCCGGGCCTGCTGGCGGCTACCGGCTGGCGCGTGCCGCAGAGCACATCTCCCTGCTCGATATCGTGCTGGCGGTTGAAGGGCCGCAGCCGGCGTTTCGCTGTGGTGAAATTCGCCGTAACGGTCCGGTGAAACTGCCGGACGCCGCCTATGTGAAGCCGTGCGGCATCAAGGTTGCGATGCTTCGCGCGGAGAAAGCCTGGCGTGCGGCGCTGGCCGCCGAAAAGCTTTCCGCCATCGTGGCCGACTTCATGGGCGACGCAGATCCCCGTTCGGTCGCTGCCGCCTGCGCCTTCGTGGCGCAACACCGGCGGCCGCAAAAGCCTGTTTCAGGCAAGTGAAATGAAAGGATGAAGAGATGAAACAGAGGATGGATTTTTTCGCGGCGGCGCCTGCGATCATGAAACAGGTGCGGGCGCTCAATCAGGCAGTCGAGGCGTCCGGCCTTGAACACTCGCTGCTGCATCTGGTCAAGCTCAGGGCCTCGCAGATCAATGGCTGCTCCTTCTGTGTCGACATGCACAGCCGCGAGGCGATGCGGGACGGCGAGAGCCAGCAGCGTGTGTTCCTGGTTTCGGCCTGGAAGGAATCGCCGCTCTACTCCGAGCGCGAGCGCGCGGCTTTCGCCTACACCGAAGCGGTGACGCTGATTTCCGGGCAGGGTGTTCCGGAGGCGCTTTATGAGGCGAGCCTGAAGCACTTTTCCGAAGAGGAGCTGGTCAAGCTGACGGTCGCCATCGGCATGATCAACGTCTGGAATCGCCTGTGCGTGTCTTTCCACGCGCTGCATCCGGCCGAGGCGGCCAGGGCTGCCTGAGGCCGCCGGGCCGTTGTCGCAAGTTACGACGCTGATTCAGGCTATTGGCGCAAGCGGCTGATATGTCGTCCGTTCGCAGCGCTGCTTAAATCCTGAGGCAGCCGATGAAGAGCTGTTCGAGGAAGCGGGCGGCGTCGTCGTAGCGACCGTCGCCGTCGCGCGCCGGGCTGAGTACGGCACGCACCTGTACGTCGAAATCGGCATAGTGCTGGGTGGTCGCCCAGATGGCGAAGATGAGGTGATAGGGATCGGCTTTGGCGATCTTGCCGGTGCGCATCCACTTTGTGATGATGCGCGCCTTCTCGTCCACGAGCTGCTTCAGCTCGCCTTCCAGCAGGGACGCAATCCGCGGTGCGCCCTGAAGAATCTCGTTGGCGAACAGGCGGCTTTCCCTTGGAAAGTCGCGCGCCATTTCGAGCTTGCGACGGATATAGCTCCTGATCTCGGTGATGGGGTCGTCCCCGTCATCGAACTCGCGCAGGGGAGCCAGCCAGGTGTGCAGCAGACGCTCCATCAGCGTGGCGTGGATTTCTTCCTTGCTGCGAAAATAATAGAGCAGGTTGGGTTTGGACATGCCGGCCGCGTCTGCAACCTGATCGATGGTGGAGCCCCGGAAACCGTTGGCGGAAAAGACATCGAGCGCGGCTTCAAGGATCACCTCCCGCTTTTCCTGCTGGATGCGCGTCAGCGGCCGTGCTGCGGTTTCCATGAAATGAGCGTCCTTCCTGTCCGGTGCAATCTGGACCAATTCTCTGGACCAGTTGTTCCCGCCCCTGTGGAACGGGAAAACCGCAGGGCTTTTCGGCTAGTAATGGCTTGACCGCTCATACAGCGGTGCTAACGTTTGTCCAACCGGTCAAAAATTGCCTAGCATGAATTGACGCGACGGACCAAGCGTTGGCCGCGAGACATCAACCATCAGGAGGCTTGGTCATGTCCAACAGGCTCAAGGTAACGCCAAACGATCTTTCCGCATTCTGGATGCCTTTTACGGCAAACAGGCAGTTCAAGCAGGCGCCGCGCATGCTGGTCGCCGCCAAGGATATGCATTACACCGCTTCGGACGGCCGCAAGATCCTGGACGGCACCGCCGGCCTGTGGTGCGTGAACGCCGGCCACTGCCGACCCAGGATCACCGAGGCCATCCAGAATCAGGCCGCCGAGCTCGATTATGCACCGGCCTTCCAGATGGGGCATCCCATCGTGTTCGAACTGGCCAACCGGCTCGTCGACGTCGCGCCGAAGGGCATGGAGCATGTGTTCTTCACCAATTCCGGTTCGGAATCGGTCGACACCGCGCTCAAGATGGCCATCGCCTATCATCGCGCCAAGGGCGAAGGTTCGCGCTTCCGGCTGATCGGCCGCGAGCGCGGCTATCACGGCGTGAATTTCGGCGGCATCTCGGTAGGCGGCATCGTCTCCAATCGCAAGATGTTCGGCACGCTGCTGACCGGCGTCGATCATCTGCCGCACACCCATCTGCCCGGCAAGAACACCTTCACGAAGGGTGAGCCCGAGCACGGCGCGGATCTCGCCGACGAACTGGAGCGCATCGTCGCGCTGCACGACGCTTCGACCGTCGCGGCGGTGATCGTGGAGCCGGTGGCGGGTTCGACCGGCGTTCTCATTCCGCCGAAGGGCTATCTCAAGCGTCTGCGCGACATCTGCACCAAGCATGGCATCCTTTTGATCTTCGATGAGGTCATCACCGGTTTCGGCCGTCTGGGCACGCCGTTCGCCGCCGATTATTTCGACGTGATTCCCGACATCATCACCACCGCCAAGGGCGTTTCCAACGGCGTGATCCCGATGGGCGCGGTGTTCGTGACCAAGGACGTGCATGACGCGTTCATGAACGGTCCCGAGCACATGATCGAGTTCTTCCACGGCTACACCTATTCGGGCAACCCGATCGCTTCGGCGGCGGCGCTCGCCACGCTGGACACCTACAAGGAAGAAGGCTTGCTGACCCGTGGCGCGGAACTCGCTCCCTACTGGGAAGAGGCGCTGCATTCGCTCAGGGACGAGCCGCATGTCATCGATATCCGCAATATCGGTCTCGTCGGCGCCATCGAACTGGAGCCGATCGCCGGGGCGCCGACGAAGCGCGCCTTCCAGGCTTTCGTGGAGGCGTTCGAACGTGGGGCGCTGATCCGCACCACCGGCGACATCATTGCGCTGTCGCCGCCGCTGATCATCTCCAAGGGCCAGATCGACGAACTGATCGATCATGTCCGCGAGGTGTTGAGAATGGTCGACTGACCGGCCACAATGATCGGGTGAGGGACGGCGCGGGGAGAAGCGCCGCCCCCGCCTTCAGGACAGTCCCGCCAGAGACGGAAAAAATTCCGCCGGGGCTGCCAAGGAAAACAATAATGGGTGTTTCCGCGTCCCGGTAAGGGGTGAAAGCGCTCGCTGAAAGAGAGGGAATGGAATGGCCGCCTCCGGCGAGAACCTTCGCATTGATCCGGATCGTTTGTGGTCGTCGCTTATGGAGATGGCGCAGATTGGGCCGGGGGTTGCGGGCGGCAACAACCGCCAGACGCTGAGCGACGCCGACAATGAGGGCCGCCATCTGTTCCGGCGCTGGTGTGCGGATGCGGGGCTTGAGATGGGCGTCGACCGCATGGGCACGATGTTCATGACGCGGGCGGGCGCTGACCCGGATGCGCTGCCGGTCTATATCGGCTCGCATCTCGACACCCAGCCGACCGGCGGCAAGTTCGACGGGGTTCTGGGCGTGCTGGCGGGGCTGGAGGTGGTGCGCTCGCTCAACGACCTCGGCATCCGGACGAAGCATCCGATCGTCGTCGCCAACTGGACCAACGAGGAAGGGGCGCGCTTTGCGCCGGCCATGCTGGCGTCGGGGGTGTTCGCGGGCGAGCTTTCCCTCGACTACGCCTATGCGCGCACCGATCAGGAGGGGCTGCGCTTCGGCGACGAGTTGCAGCGCATCGGCTGGGTGGGCGAGGAAGAGGTGGGGGCGCGCAGGATGCACGCCTATTTCGAATACCACATCGAGCAGGGGCCGATCCTGGAGGCGGAAAACCGGCAGATAGGCGTCGTCACCCATGGCCAGGGGCTGTGGTGGCTGGAGTTCACGCTGAGCGGCAAGGAGGCGCATACGGGCTCGACGCCGATGGCGATGCGGGTCAACGCCGGGCTGGCGATGGGCCGCATCCTTGAACTGGTGCAGGCGGTGGCGATGGAGAACCAGCCGGGCGCGGTGGGCGGCGTGGGGCAGGTGACGTTCTCGCCCAACTCGCGCAACGTGCTGCCGGGCACGGTGGTGTTCACGGTCGACATCCGCTCGCCCGACCAGGCCAAGCTCGACGCCATGCGGGCGCGGATCGAGGCGGGGGCGCATGAGATCGCAAAAGAACTCGGCGTCGGCTGCGCGGTGGAGGCGGTGGGGCATTTCGATCCGGTGAGCTTCGCGCCCGAACTGGTGGAACGGGTGCGGGCTTCTGCCGACAAGCTTGGCTACTCGCACATGGACATCGTCTCGGGCGCGGGCCACGATGCGTGCTGGGTGGCGAAGGTGGCGCCGGCGACGATGATCATGTGCCCGTGCGTGGACGGGCTGTCGCACAACGAGGCCGAGGACATCTCGAAGGAATGGGCCGCCGCCGGAGCCGACGTCCTCCTCCATGCCGTCATCGAAACGGCGGAGATCGTCGAATGAATTGAATCGCATGAACCGAATGCTTCAAGCCGCTCGTTAAAGAAGCGGCGGCAACAAGGGGAACCAGAATGACGAGAGTAATCAGAAACGGCACTGTCGTAACCGCTGACCGCAGCTGGAAGGCGGACGTGCTGATCCAGCACGGCAGGATAGTGGCGATCGGGCAGGACCTGCACGCCGATCACGAGTTCGACGCTTCCGGCTGTTATGTGATGCCGGGCGGGATCGACCCGCACACCCACCTCGAAATGCCCTTCATGGGCACCTATTCCGCTGACGATTTCGAAAGCGGCACGCGCGCGGCGGTGGCTGGCGGCACGACGATGGTCGTCGATTTCTGTCTGCCGGGACCACAGCAATCGCTGCTCGAAGCCTTGCAGATGTGGGACAACAAGACATCGAAAGCGGCCTGCGACTTTTCCTTCCACATGGCCATCACCTGGTGGGGCAAGCAGGTGTTCGACGAGATGGCCGAGGTGGTGGACAAGGGCATCCCCTCGTTCAAGCACTTCATGGCCTACAAGGGCGCGCTGATGGTGGACGACGACGAGATGTACGCCTCGTTCCAGCGCTGCGCGGAACTGGGCGCGCTGCCGCTTGTCCATGCCGAGAATGGCGATGTCGTGGCGGCCCTTTCGCAGAAGTTGCTGGCCGAGGGCAATAACGGGCCGGAGGGGCATGCCTATTCACGTCCGCCGGAGGTGGAGGGAGAGGCGACCAACCGCGCCATCATGATCGCCGACATGGCGGGCGTTCCGCTCTATGTGGTGCATGTCTCCTGCGAGCAGAGCCATGAGGCGATCCGCCGGGCGCGCCAGAAGGGCATGCGCGTCTATGGCGAGCCGCTGATCCAGCACCTGACGCTGGATGAAAGCGAATATTTCGATAAGGATTGGGACCACGCCGCGCGCCGCGTGATGAGCCCGCCGTTCCGCAACAGGCTGCATCAGGATTCGCTGTGGGCCGGCCTGCAAGCGGGTTCTCTGCAGGTGGTGGCGACGGACCATTGCGCTTTCACCACCGAACAGAAGCGTTTCGGCGTCGGTGATTTCACCAAGATTCCCAACGGCACCGGCGGTCTGGAGGACCGCATGCCGGTTCTGTGGACGAGGGGGGTGAACACCGGGCGGCTGACCATGAACGAGTTCGTGGCGGTCACCTCCACCAACATCGCCAAAATCCTCAACATGTATCCGAGGAAGGGCGCGATCGTCGAAGGGGCCGACGCGGACATCGTGGTGTGGGACCCGGAGCGGAAGAAGACCATTTCGGCTGGGGGGCAGCAGTCGGTGATCGACTATAACGTCTTCGAGGGGATGGAGGTGAGGGGCCTGCCGCGCTTCGTCTTCTCGCGGGGGGAATTGGTGGTTCAGGAAAGCGAGATGAAAACAAAGCCCGGCCACGGACAGTTCGTGGCGCGCGAACCCAATGCGGCGCCGAACCGGGCGTTGTCGACATGGAAGGAGATTACGGCGCCGCGCAGGATCGAGCGCAGCGGCATCCCGGCCACGGGGGTGTAAGGTCTATGGCGGACGACAAGAACAATCGGGAAAAGGCGTAAACTTCATGAATGCGATTGCCAGTCACCAGCCAGCCCCCGCAATCCCGATCGCCCAGGGCGGCATTGCCGATGTGGTCGCCGCCAGCAAGCTCAGCCTCGTCTTCGATACGAATGACGGCCCCGTGCAGGCGCTCAGCAATGTCGACCTGACCATCGGCAAAGGTGAATTCGTGTCCTTCATCGGCCCTTCGGGATGCGGCAAGACCACGCTGTTGCGGGTCATCGCCGATCTGGAGAAGCCGACCTCGGGCACGATAATGGTGAACGGCATGACGCCCGAACAGGCGCGTGAACGCCGCGCCTACGGCTATGTGTTCCAGGCGGCGGCGCTTTTCCCCTGGCGGACCATCGCCGACAATGTGGCGCTGCCGCTGGAAATCATGGGCCTTTCGAAGACCGAGCGGGCCGAGCGGATCAGACGCACCCTCGAACTCGTCAATCTCTCGGGCTTCGAGAAGAAATATCCCTGGCAGCTTTCAGGCGGCATGCAGCAGCGCGCCTCCATCGCCCGGGCGCTCGCCTTCGACGCGGACCTGCTTTTGATGGACGAGCCGTTCGGCGCGCTGGATGAGATCGTGCGCGACCATCTCAACCAGCAGCTTCTGGAACTGTGGGCGCGGACAAACAAGACGATCTGCTTCGTGACCCACTCCATCCCGGAGGCCGTCTATCTTTCCACCCGCATCGTGGTGATGTCGCCGCGTCCTGGGCGGGTCACCGACGTCATCGACACCAACCTGCCGCTTGAGCGGCCACTGGATATCCGCGAAAGCCCGGAATTCCTCGCCATCGCTGCGCGCGTGCGCGATGGCCTCAAAGCCGGGCACAGCTATGAGGATTGAGAGCTGAAATGGACAGTTTTCGATCCAAAATCATCCCCGTCACCACGTTGCTGGCTGTGCTGGTGGTGGCGTGGTACGCCTTCGCCGTGGTGCTGAACGGTCCGTTCCAGCGCGATCTCGACCGCCGGGCGGGCGAGACGCCGGGACAGATCGAATTCCTTATGCGCACCTGGTCGCAACCCAAGCCGACGCTGCCGGCGCCGCATCAGGTGGCGCAGAATTTCTACAAGTCCACCTTCACGGTGAAGCCGTGGAGCAACCGCAGCCTCATTTACCATTCATGGGTGACGCTCTCCTCCACCTTCGTCGGCTTCGTCTTCGGGGCCGCGCTCGGCATTCTGATCGCCGTCGGCATCGTGCATTTCGCCTCGCTCGACCGCAGCCTGATGCCGTGGATCATCACCTCGCAGACCATTCCCATCCTCGCCATTGCACCGATGGTGGTGGTTGTGTTCGCTTCCATCGGCATCACCGGCCTGTTTCCCAAGGCGCTGATCTCGACCTATCTGTCGTTCTTCCCCGTGGCCGTCGGCATGGTGAAGGGGCTGCGCTCGCCGGAAGTGATGCATCTTGACCTGATGCGCACCTACAACGCCACAAGGCCCCAGGTGTTCTGGAAGCTGAGGGCGCCGGCGTCGCTGCCGTTCCTGTTCGCGTCGATGAAAGTGGCTGTGGCGGCGAGCCTCGTCGGCGCGATCGTCGCTGAACTGCCGACCGGCGCTGTCGCGGGCATTGGCGCAAAATTGCTCAACGGCGCCTATTACAGCCAGACCATCGACATATGGGCGGCGCTGGTGGCCGGATCGCTGGTCGCCGTCATGCTGGTGGCGCTGGTGGGGCTGGCCGGGCGCATCACCGACCGCGCCATGGGCGGGAGGCCGGCATGAGAGCTTCGCTTCCATGGCAGATCGCGCTGGTCCTGCTGGCGGCCGCTGCCGGCGGCGTCTTGCAGGTCGCAGCGGCCGGGGATGGCGGCCCCGGCAATATATGGCCCGCTCTCGGGCTGATCGCCCTTGCGGCGGCTGGCGCATGGTCAATGGCCGGCAAGCCGGCTGCGCAGGCCATACTTCTCTTCATCGGCGCGCATGGCGCTGCATGGCTGCTGCTCAATGGTGTCTCCGGGCATGAAGGGCGGGCGGGGCCTTCCTTCTATCTGGCGCTCGTCGGCGCATGGCTGCTCGCCTGGCGCTGCGTGAGCGTGCTGTCCATGCTGAAGCCCGCTTCGCTGGGCGGAAGGCGGCTGCTTGGCCTGATCATTCCGCTGATCTTCGGCGCCTGGGTGCTGATCCTGTGGGAAGCGATCGTGCGCGGCGCAGGCATACCATTCCTGCTTCTGCCTCCGCCGAGCGCCATTGCGGAGCGTATCGGGGTCTCGACGGCGGTGCTGGCCGCCGATTTCAGGCAGACGGTGCTGAAGGCGGTTCTGGCCGGCTACATCATCGGCTGCGCGAGCGGCTTCATAGCGGCCATAGCCGCCGACCGCTTCGTGTTCCTGCGGCGCGGGCTTTTACCCATCGGCAACATGGCGGCGGCGCTGCCTATCATAGGGGTCGCGCCCATCATGGTCATGTGGTTCGGCTTCGACTGGCCTTCCAAGGCGGCGGTGGTGGTCATCATGACCTTCTTCCCAATGCTGGTGAACACGGTGGTGGGGCTTTCCGCATCCGGGCACATGGAACGCGACCTGATGCGCACCTATGCGTCCGGCTACTGGCCGACGCTCGTCAAGCTGCGGTTGCCGGCGGCCATGCCCTTCATCTTCAACGCGCTGAAGATCAACTCCACGCTGGCGCTGATCGGCGCGATCGTGGCCGAGTTCTTCGGCACGCCGGTGGTGGGCATGGGCTTCCGCATCTCCACGGAAGTGGGGCGCATGAACATCGACATGGTGTGGGCAGAAATTGCGGTGGCGGCGCTGGCCGGCACGCTGTTCTACGGCGTGGTGGCGCTGGTGGAGCGCGCCGTCACGTTTTGGCATCCGTCTATCCGTGGTGGCTAGGCGGCTCTTTCAGAGGGTGAGAACAATGAAAAAAATGCTTGTATCATTGCTGGCGGGGGCCATGTCTCTCGCCGCAGCTCAGGCCATGGCCGCCGACAAGGTGGTGCTGCAGCTCAAATGGGTGGCGCAGGGCCAGTTCGCCGGCTATTTCGTGGCCAAGGAGAAGGGTTTTTACGAGGAAGAAGGCCTTGACGTCGAAATCAAGAACGGCGGACCGGATATCGCGCCCGAACAGGTGATCGCCGGCGGTGGCGCCGATGTGATCGTGACGTGGATGGCGGCGGGTCTGGCCGCGCGCGACAAGGGCGTCAAGCTGGTCAACATCGCCCAGCCTTACGCCAAGTCCGGCCTTGAACTGATCTGCCCGAAGGATGGACCGATTCAGACCGAAGCCGACTTCAAGGGCCATACGCTGGGCGTTTGGTTCTTCGGCAACGAGTATCCGTTCTATGCGTGGATGCACAAGCTTGGCCTGCCCACCGAGGGCGGTCCCGATGGCGTCACGGTGCTGAAGCAGAGCTTTGACGTGCAGCCGCTGATCCAGAAGCAGGCCGACTGCATTTCGGTCATGACCTATAACGAATATTGGCAGGCCATCGACGCAGGCTTCAAGCCGGAAGACCTCGTGGTCTTCAATTACACCGAGCTCGGCAACGACCTGCTCGAGGACGGGCTCTACGTCATCGAGGACAATCTCAAGGACGCAGCCTTCGAGGACAAGATGGTGCGGTTCGTGCGCGCCTCCATGAAGGGCTGGAAATATGCCGTCGACAACCCGGAAGAAGCGGCGGAAGCCGTGATGGAAGCTGGCGGGCAGGATGAAAACCATCAGCAGCGCATGGTGGGCGAAGTGGCGAAGCTGATCGGCGACGGCAAGCTTGATCCGGTCGTCTACGAGCGCACGACCAAGGCGCTCCTCGACCAGAAGATCATCACCAAGGAGCCGGAGGGCGCCTATACGACGGCGATCACAGACAAGGCGCTGCAATAAAGGCAGCCGGTTCGAAACAAGGCCGAAGGGGCGGGAAACCGCCCCTTTTTTCGCCTGCGGCTTTCCGTTGACCCCGGAACGGAATTACCGGTTTCACATGCGTCGTTCCTTGATCGTGTTCATGATGAAACTGGTCTCGATCGAGGCGACGCATTTCAGCCGCGCGATCTTTTCCTTGATGAAACGCTCATAGTCGCCAAGGTCGCGGGCGACGACCTTGAGCATATAGTCGCGCGAGCCGGTGACGAGATGGCACTCCAGCACCTCTTCCCAGCCGCGCACCGCCTGCTCGAACATGACGATGTCATCCTCATTCTGCTGGACGAGCCGTATGGTGGCGATGGCCGTCATGGTCCAGCCATAGGCGGCCGGATCGACCAACGCCGTGTAGCCACGGATGACGCCGGTTTCCTCCAGCCGGCGCACGCGGCGCAGACAGGGTGAGGGCGACAGGCCGATGCGCTCGGCCAGTTCGATATTCGGCAGGCGCGCATCGGCCTGCAACTCTTTCAATATCCTGCGGTCGAAATCGTCGGCAATTTTCTGGGTCATGAATTGATATTTTTGGATGAGGATTGCGCTATCTCAGTCATGGCTGGTCGAAAATAGCAAGGATTGAGCCGTCTGGTTGCGCTAGATTGCGCGAGAGACTGAAAAACGGCCGCAAGGCCACTTCCGGGGATCGTCATGACAGCGCCAAAACCCTCCAGAACCCATATCGGCAACCACAAGCTCCATCCCGAAACGATGATGCTGAGCTACGGCTTCGATCCGCTGCTTTCGGAAGGCGCAGTGAAGCCGCCGGTGTTTCTCACCTCGACATTCGTGTTCCGTTCGGCGGAAGAGGGCCGCGATTTCTTCGATTACACCTCTGGCCGCAAGGAGCCGCCGCAGGGCACGGCGGCCGGGCTTGTCTATTCGCGCTTCAATCACCCCAACAGCGAGATCGTTGAGGACCGGCTGGCCGTCTACGAGAATACGGAAAGCTGCGTGCTGTTCTCGTCGGGAATGTCGGCCATAACCACCGCGATCCTCGCCTATGCGCGGCCGGGCGATGTGGTGCTGCATTCTCAGCCTCTCTATGGCGGCACGGAAGTGTTGTTGGCGCGTACGCTGGCCGGATTCGACATTGGCGCGACAGGATTCTCCGACGGGGTGAACGGCGAAGCGGTGCGCAAGGCGGCGCAAGAGGCGGTGGCAAAGGGCAGAGTGTCGATCATACTGGTGGAAACGCCGTCAAATCCGATCAACAGCGTCATCGACCTTGCACTGATGAAGGCGGTGGCCGACGAGCTGGAGCAATCGCAAGGCCATCGCCCGGTGGTGATGTGCGACAATACGCTGCTCGGGCCGGTTTTCCAGCGCCCGGTGGAGCTCGGCGCAGACGTGTCGCTTTATTCGCTGACCAAGTATGTCGGCGGCCATTCCGACCTGATCGCCGGTGCGGCGATGGGCAGGACGGACGTCATCAAGCCGATCAAGGCGCTGCGCGGGGCCATCGGCACGCAACTCGATCCGCACTCCTGCTGGATGCTCGGCCGCTCGTTGGAAACGCTGGCGCTGCGCATGGAAAAAGCGGACGCCAATGCGAAAATCGTGGCCCAGTTCCTGCGCGATCACGCCAAGGTGGAAAAGGTGCAGTACCTGCCGTTTCTCGATCCCGAAAGTGCTTCCGCAAAGGTGTTCCGGGCGCAATGCTCGGGTGCGGGCTCGACCTTCTCCTTCGACATTCGCGGCGGCGAGAAGGCGGCGTTCGCCTTCCTAAACGCGCTGCAACTGTTCAAGCTGGCCGTCAGCCTGGGCGGCACGGAATCGCTGGCCAGCCATCCGGCGGCGATGACCCACTCTGGCGTGCCGCTGGAAGTGCGCCAGCGCATCGGCGTGCTGGACACCACCATTCGCCTGTCGATCGGCGTCGAGCATCCCGACGATCTGGTCGCCGATCTGGCGCAGGCGCTGGCGGCGGCCTGAGGGCGTCAGCGCTTCTCCCGAATGTCGGTCAGCGTGCGTGTGGGTGTGATCGCGTCCGGATCCAGCCGGATCTCTATGATCGCCGGCTTGCCGCTCGCCCGTGCGCGCTCGAATGCGGGCGCGAATTCGATGGTCGTCTCCACAGTCTCGCCATGCCCGCCGAAGGCGCGGGCATAGGCGGCGAAATCCGGGTTCTTCAGGCTGGTTCCTGATACGCGACCGGGATAGTCCCGCTCCTGGTGCATACGGATGGTGCCGTAGATGCCGTTGTTGAGGATGACGACGATGACCGGCAGGTCATATTGCACGGCCGTTGCAAATTCCTGACCATGCATCAGGAAGTCGCCGTCTCCGGCCCAGACGATCACCTCGCGGTCCGGAAACACGCTCTTGGCGCCGACGCCTGCCGGCACGCCGTAGCCCATGGAGCCCGAAGTCGGCGCGGCCTGCGTGTTGTATCGGCGAAAGCGGTGGAAGCGGTGCATCCAGGTGGCGAAATTGCCGGCGCCGTTGCAGATGATGGCGTCCTGCGGCAGCGTGCTTTCCAGATAATCCATGATCGGCCCCATCTGCACGGGACCGGGGCCGGTTTCGGGCGGTGTCGACCATGCCAGATAGTCTGCGTGGCGCTGCTTCGTCTCATTCGCCCAGACCGGCGCAGCCTTCGGCTTGCGGTTGGCGAACGCCTCGACGAAGGCGGCGGGGGACGCGTTGATCGCAAGCGCCGGCCGGTAGACGCGCCCGAGCTCGTTGGCGTCGACATGGACATGGACAAGCTTCTGGTCCGGATAGGGGCTCTTCATAAGCGTATAGTCCGACGACGGCATTTCGCCGAAGCGCCCGCCGATGAGCAGAACGAGATCGGCGTCCTTGATGGCGCTCGCCAGCTTCGGGTTGACGCCGATGCCGACGTCGCCGGCATAACTCCCGTGCAGATGGTCGAACAGCATCTGGCGGCGGAAGGACACGCCGACCGGCAGCGCCCAGTTTTCCGAAATGCGCTGCATGTGCTCGACCGCCCCCGCGTTCCAGCGCGTTCCGCCGAGAATGACAAAGGGGCGTTTCGCCTCGGAAAGCAGTTTTTCCAGCTCATCGATCTCCGCCACGCCGGGACGAGTTTCGACCGGCGTGTGGGGCAGGGCGGCGGGCGCTTCGACTTCCGAGACAAGCATGTCTTCGGGCAGTGAAATGATGACCGGGCCGGGCCGGCCGGAGGTGGCCACCGCGAAGGCGCGCGTGACCAGTTCGGGGATGCGCGCGGCGTCGTCGATCTCGACCACCCATTTGGCGATATCGCCGAAGAAGGCGTGATAATCGACTTCCTGAAAAGCCTCACGATACTTTGCATGGCCGGCGATCTGGCCGATGAACAGGATCATCGGGATAGAATCCTGCATGGCGATGTGGACGCCAGCGGAGGCGTTGGTCGCGCCGGGGCCGCGCGTGACGAAGCAGACGCCGGGCTTGCCGGTGAGTCGACCCTGACAGTCGGCCATCATGGCCGCGCCGCCTTCCTGACGACAGACGATGGTGCGGATGCTGGAATCGTGCAGCGCGTCCAGCACGGCGAGATAGGATTCGCCCGGCACGCAGAAGATACGGTCCGCACCATTGGCCTCAAGCGCCTCGACGATCAGCTTTCCACCGGTTTTCATTGCTAATTTAACTCCAGTTCAGTCCGATTTGTTCGGTGTGTTCGCTAAATGGCGCGGCGAGCTTCGGTGGTAACAAGCCTTTCCGATGCTGTCACGCGCTGTAGGATGGGCCAGAAAAGGTGGCGTCCGCTCCTGTCGCAGCCGGATTGCGAGGACAGATGCGGTCGAGCCAGACCGCGAAATCGTCCATCACCTGCTCGCGGTTGATTTCGTTGAGGCTTTCGTGGCGGGTTCCAGGGTAGGTGGTGGAGGTCACCTCCGAAAAGCCCATGGCGTTGAGGCGGGAGGCAAGCTGCGACATGCTTTCGCCGCCATTGGTGGCGGGGTCTTTCTCGCCACCTGTCAGATAAAAGGGCAGGCTCCTGCGAACACCGGCGAAATTGGCGTTGTCCGCGCCGGTTCCGGCAAGGCGGAGCAGATCGAACCAGAGGGAGATGGAGCCGTTCCAGCCGCAAAGCGGATCCGCGATATAGGCGTCCACCTCGGCCGGATCGTGCGAGAGCCAGTCGAAAAGCGTACGATGAGCGGGAACCGCCTTGCCCCACGCCTCAAAGGTGAGTTTCGGCAGCAGGCGGGACGGCACATCCGAGCCCAGGCGGAAGCGCTCCCAGGAAAGGATCGCCTTCGCGGCGAGCGCAAGCGGACCGGACTGGAAATTCGAGTTCCAGACGGCGGCGGCGTGGATGCGGCTGGAATGGCGAAGCACATGGTTCAGCGCGATCATGCCACCCATCGAATGGCCGAAGATGACGACCGGCAGACCTGGATGCTCGTCGGCGATCAGATCGTGTACGGCGTTGACATCGGCGATGACCTTGTCAACGCCGTCCCGTTCGGCGAAGCGGCCGATCGGCTCATCGGGCGCACGGGTGAAGCCGTGGCCGCGATGGTCCTGCGCATAGACGTGGAAGCCTCGCGCCGACAGGAATTTCGCAAAAGGTGCATAGCGGGCCGCATGTTCGGCCAGCCCGTGATTGATCTGCACAATACCGCGCGGGGACGCCGCCGCCGGCTCGATATACAGGTTGAGCGCTGCGCCGCTCGCAGTAGAAAGAGTTCGCTGGCTGTTGAAGCTCATTTCCTTCCCCCGCCCGCCGCAAAATTGCATGGTCGATGTCGAGGCGTCGCCCTTGTCGGCAGTCGATCGTCAATCGCGTGGCTGCATAAAACGCTTTTACGTGCAACAAGCGCAATCCGGTCATGACAAATTTACATGGGATGATGCGCGTCGTGGTGAACAGAACCCCGGAAAGATACCGAAAGCAGCAGGTCGTCTATCATATCAATGGCGATGGCGGGCCGGAAGGCGGCCTCTACAAGGCGGCGCTGGTGAATGTGCGCAACCACATCGCGGCGCTGGGCGCGGACAATATCTCGGTGAAGGTCCTGCTGCACGGCGACGGCGTGACGCTGCTGACGACGGCGCGGCGGGATGTTGAACTGCAATCCGCTGTCGTCGCTCTCAAGGCGGATAAAGTTTCGTTTCTGGTTTGCGCCAACACGCTGCGGGGTCGCAACATCGATAGCGGGTCGGACCTGTTCGATGTGGCCGACGGCGATATCGTGCCGTCAGGCGTAGCGGAACTCAGCCATCTGCAGCAGCAGGGATATACATATATAAAGCCATAGCGGCCTTCAGCGCCGGGCGCGGCAAGGGGGAGTTGGGGCATTGCCCCGGGCCGGTCTTTCGCCTACATAGCGGCCAACCTCCGATCACAAATTGTTCAAGGAAGAGCGCGTGGCACGCCAGTTCATCTATCATATGGCCGGCCTGAACAAGGCCTACGGCACCAAGAAGGTGCTGGAGAATATCCATCTTTCATTCTATCCGGACGCCAAGATCGGCATTCTGGGCCCGAACGGCGCCGGCAAGTCGACCATCCTGAAGATCATGGCCGGGCTCGACAAGGAATATACCGGCGAGGCCTGGCTGGCTGAGGGCGCGACCGTCGGTTATCTCGCGCAGGAGCCGAACCTCGATCCGCAAAAGACGGTATTCGAAAACGTCATGGACGGCGTCGCCAAAAAGACGGCAATCATCGAGCGCTACAATGAGCTGATGATGAACTATTCCGACGAAACGGCGGAAGAATCGGCCAGGCTTCAGGACGAGATGGATCGCCTGAACCTGTGGGATCTCGAACAACAGGTCGAGATGGCCATGGAGGCGCTGGCCTGCCCGCCCAAGGATGCGGACGTGACCAAGCTTTCCGGTGGTGAGCGCCGCCGCGTGGCGTTGTGCCGCCTGCTGCTGGAAGAGCCGGACCTGCTGCTGCTCGACGAACCGACCAACCACCTTGACGCCGAGACGACCTCGTGGCTGGAAAAGCACCTGCGCGCCTACAAGGGCTCGGTGCTGCTCATCACCCACGATCGCTACTTCCTCGACAACGTCACCGGCTGGATTCTCGAACTCGACCGTGGCCGCGGCATTCCTTACGAGGGCAACTACACCAAGTATCTGGAAGCCAAGTCCAAGCGCCTCAAGCAGGAGGGCCGTGAGGACGACGCCCGCCAGCGCGCCATCAGCCGCGAGCGCGAGTGGATCCAGTCGAGCCCCAAGGCCCGCCAGACCAAGTCCAAGGCGCGTATCAAGGCGTTCGAGGATCTTCTGGTGGCGGCCGATTCACGGCGTCCCAGCGACACCCAGATCGTCATCCCGCATGGCGAGCGCCTCGGCAACGTCGTCATCGAGGTCGATGGCCTGTCGAAGGGCTTCGGCGACGAATTGCTGATCGAGAACCTCTCGTTCAAGCTGCCGCCCGGCGGCATCGTCGGCGTGATCGGCCCTAACGGCGCGGGCAAGACCACGCTGTTTCGCATGATCACGGGCCAGGAAAAGCCCGACAGCGGTTCGATACGCGTCGGAGAGACCGTCAAGCTCGGTTATGTCGACCAGAGCCGCGACGCGCTCGACCCCAACAAGACCGTGTGGGAAGAGATTTCCGGCGGCGCGGAGGTGGTGAAGCTCGGCAAGTTCGACGCGAACACCCGCGCCTACTGCTCGTCCTTCAACTTCCGCGGACAGGACCAGCAGCAGAAGGTGGGCAATCTGTCGGGCGGTCAGCGCAACCGCGTGCATCTGGCCAAGATGCTGCGCAATGGCGGCAACGTGCTGTTGCTCGACGAGCCGACCAACGACCTCGACACCGAGACGCTGGCGGCGCTTGAAGATGCGCTGGAAAACTATGCCGGCTGCGCCGTCATCATCTCCCACGACCGCATGTTCCTTGACCGTCTGGCCACGCACATCCTCGCCTTCGAGGGCGACAGCCATGTCGAATGGTTCGAGGGCAATTTCGAGGATTACGAGCAGGACAAGATCCGCAGGCTCGGCCCGGAGGCGGTCAACCCGCATCGCATGACCTACAAGCGCCTGACGCGCTGATGTTTGACGACGACGCCCCGCCAAGTGCGGGGCGTTTTTCTTTTCGGGGAGAGAAACCATGCAGGACTGGTCCGCCGCGCAATATCTGAAGTTCGAGGACGAGCGCACGCGCCCCTCGCGCGATCTGCTGGCGCAAGTGCCGGTGGCCGCACCCCAGCGCGTGGTGGACATAGGCTGTGGACCGGGGAATTCGACCGAGCTACTGGCCGCGCGTTGGCCGGAGGCTGAAGTCAGCGGCATCGACACTTCACCCGACATGCTGGAAAAAGCCCGCAAGCGATTGCCGGGTGTCAGCTTTGAACTGGTGGACGCCGAGACCTGGACGCCTCCGCAAAAGGTGGACGTGCTGTTCGCCAACGCTGTGTTCCAGTGGCTGCCCAACCATCCGCAGGTGCTGGTGCGCCTGATGGACCGGCTTTCGCCGGGCGGTGCGCTGGCCGTGCAGATGCCAGACAATCTGGGCGAACCCTCGCACCGGCTGATGCGCGAAACGGCGGCGGAAATGCCGTTCGCATCGAAGATCGCCGAGGCGGCGCGCGACCCGCTGCCGCCGGTGCAGCGCTATTACGATCTGCTGACGCCGCTGAGCGCGCGCCTCGATATCTGGCACACATTCTACAACCATCCGCTGGCCGGGCCGGGCGCGATCGTCGAATGGCTGAAATCGACCGGCCTGAAGCCGTTCGTCGATCCGCTGGAGGAGGATGAAAGGCAGGCGTTTTTATCCCGCTATCTGGAGAAGATCGCGGCTGCCTATCCGGCTGCGGCGGATGGCAAGGTGCTGCTGCGCTTTCCGCGCCTGTTCATCGTGGCCGTGCGCAAGGGCTGACCAGGCGCAACCAAACAGCTTGGGCTCACACGTCCTCGTCGTCGGGGTCGAGCAGGCGGGTGGCGCGCCATTTCGTCAGCCAGACGTTGATTTCGTCAATGACGAAGAAGCGCGCCGAATCCCGGTCGTATCCTTCGGCCAGAAGCTTTTCGTAATCCGTGTGGGCGTGGCGGATATGGGCGACCGCCGCAAGCCAGACCGCGATGGAGGCGGGCAGGGCTTTCAGATGCGGCGCGCCGGCGTCCGCCCTGATTTTCTCGATATCCGCATAGGGCGCCATCGGCAGCAAGGCGGTCACCGCCTTCGCCATAGACTTCTTGCGGCCCGTTGCCCGGTTCATATGCGCTCCGCCTTCGGAATAGCGGCTTCCTCGATTGCATCGACGGATGCAAAATAGGGCTTGAGGTCCAGCACCGGCGTTCCGTCAAGCACATCGATGGCGTCGAGCTTTATCGTTCCGGCGCTCTGGTCGATTGCGACCATGCGGGCGGTGTGCAACCCGATAGGGTTCGGCCGGGCGGGCGAACGAATAGAAAAAACGCCTTTGGCCTCAGGTGCATGGCGCGGTTTCTGAACAATCAGATTCCGGGGCGAATGATGCAGCCATGTCAGGATGTGGACGTGGCTGTAGCCTTCCAGACCCGACAACCCTTCACGATAGGCGGGGTCGAGCACCAGGGTCGCTGTTGCGTTGCGCTCGCGCGCCTGCCGCATGTTTTTCGGGCATTCTTCCCTCAAGGTCCATGGTGAAGAGATGCGGCCGATGAAGACGACATGCCCATCCGGCTCCATCCCGGCAGGGTCATTCGCCAGCCTTTTCTCGCCATCGCGCGGTTCAAACATAGGCGCCGTCTCCCTTCGTCCACAGCCTGGGCGTGGTGGAAATCCCCCATTGCAAATTTTGCGAGAATGACATAAACATATCTTTATATCTTTCTTATTGTCACTCGAAGAGAGCCAGGGGCATGACCGTCACGCTCGATACGATGGTAGATACATTGAAGGCGGCGGCCGAATCCAGCCGGCTGCGCATTCTGGTGCTTTTGGCGCAAGGCGACCTGACGGTCTCCGACCTCACCGAAATCCTCGGCCAGTCGCAGCCGCGCGTCTCGCGACACCTGAAGCTCTTGATGGAAGCCGATCTGATCGGCCGTTATCAGGAAGGCTCGTGGGCCTTTTTCCGCCTTTCCGATCAGGAGACGGCGCGCGCTTTCGTGTTGCGGCTGATTACGGGCGTTGATCCTGCCGATCCCCAGATCGAGCGCGACATGGAGCGCCTCGCCACCGTCAAGCGTCGTCGGCAGGAAAGGGCGACGGAATATTTTTCGCAGAATGCCGCAAGCTGGGATGAAATCCGCTCGCTGCACGTACCCGACAGGGCGGTCGAGGCGGCGCTGCTGGAACTGGTCGGCAAGCGCCCGTTCCAGTCCATGCTCGACCTCGGCACCGGCACCGGGCGTCTGCTGGAGATCCTCGCGCCGCTTTACAGGCGGGGCGTCGGCATCGACATGTCGCGCGAGATGCTGGCGGTGGCCCGCGCCAATCTGGACCGCGCCGGCGTCACCAATGCGCAGGTCCGGCAGGGCGACATCTTCGCGCCGCCGGTGGAGCGCGACGCCTATGATCTCGTCACCATCCATCAGGTGCTGCACTATCTCGACGATCCGGCCCGCGCCATCGCCGAGGCGGCGAGGCTGTTGCGTCCGTCCGGGCGGCTGATCATCGTCGATTTCGCGCCCCACACGCTGGAATTCCTGCGCGAGGAGCATGCGCACCAGCGCCTCGGCTTCTCGGACAAGCAGATCGAGGATTGGTTCGCCGATGCCGGGCTCGACCTTGAAAGCAGCGAGGAATTCGAGCCGCGCGGCAACGGCGCAGCCGGCCTGACCGTCAAGTTGTGGCTTGGCCGCGACCGCCGGCTGCTGATTGCCGATCCTGTTGAAACCTTGCAAATCACCCAAGTCGGGGAAGTCGCCTGATGAGTTCGTACCGTTTTTCGCGCCGTCCCGATATTGGCGAGGGCATTCGCGTTTCCTTCGAGTTCTTCCCCCCGAAGAGCGACGACATGGAAACGCGGCTGTGGGACACGGTCACGAGGCTGCAAGCCTTGCAGCCCCACTTCGTATCCGTGACCTATGGCGCGGGCGGCTCCACCCGCGAGCGCACGGCGCGCACGGTGGCGCGCATCCTGCACCAGACCGACCTTGCGCCGGCCGCGCATCTGACCTGCATCGACGCCTCGCGCGACGAGGTGGACGAGGTGATCCGGCAGTTCGTGGAACTCGGCGTGACCCGTTTCGTGGCGCTGCGCGGCGATCCGGCCACGGGCGCCGGCACCGGCTACCAGCCGCACCCGGGAGGCTATGCCAACGGGGCGGACATGGTGGGAGCGCTTCGCCGGCAGGGCGATTTCGATATCTCCGTCTCGGCCTATCCGGAAAAGCATCCGGAAAGCCCGGATTTCGCCACCGACATCGACATGCTCAAGCGCAAGGTCGACAATGGCGCGACGCGGGCGATCACCCAGTTCTTCTTCGACAACGATATCTACGAGCGCTACGTCGAGCGGGTGCGCAGGGCCGGTATCTATATCCCCATCGTGCCGGGCATATTGCCGGTTCACAACATCGTGCAGGTGGCCAATTTCTCGGCGCGCGCCGGCGCGCATGTGCCGGCATGGCTGCGCGAGCGCTTCGCCGGGCTTGAAAGCGATCCGCAGACCCATGCGCTGGTCGCCGCCGCCGTCGCGGCGGAGCAGGTGCACGACCTGGTCGAGCGTGGAGTGGGAGACTTCCACTTCTACACAATGAACAGGGCCGATCTGGCTTTCGCGGTGTGCCACATGATCGGCATCCGCCCTCGTTCAAACGGGGGAGAGAAATCCGCCGCGGCCTGAGCATGGGACCGAAAAATGGAACCCTGTTTTCAGAAAATCCGATGCTCAATCAAAGCGTTAGAACGTCCTTTATGCGTCCGGTTGGACGCATGTCGCTCTATAGCGCGACAGGATCTGAATGGAAACGAAAAGGCCGGGCTTGAAGCCCGGCCTTTCTCGTGAACTCTGTTTTCAGATACTGGGTTCGGTTACTGGCCTATCCGCTCATGCGGTCAGGGCAGGACGCCGATGATCAGAGCGCCAACGAAGGCAAAAGCGGCGCAAAAGATCAACGCGTTGATCGGCCTTGTAAGTCCCATGGATAGCCTCCTTCTGAAAAGCTATCAGGGGAATCTAGAAATATTCAGCGCCGGCACAAGCAAAAATTTTGCTGCATTGCGGCGGATTTGTGGAACGTTTTGTGCGTTCTTATTGAAATCGCTGGATAAAATGCGTTTAATCTTTGTGCATAAATTATGACTGACGGGAGACGCCAGGCGGGGAAACGCCCATGCCGGGGGCGAATTGCGGCTACCCCTTCCGGCGGATACGGGCGAAGCGCCGGCTAACGGGATTCGGAGCGGAGCGGGATTACAGCCTGGACAGAAGTTCGGCCGTCGGCCAGCCGTCGGCGGGAATGCCGAGGCGCAATTGCTCCCGGCGCACGGCCTCGCGTGTGTTGGTGCCGAGGATGCCATCCACATTGCCGACGTCGTAGCCGCCGGCCTGAAGCTTGCGCTGCAGGCCCTTCATCTGCTCCATGTCGAGGCCGGGCTCGGGCGAGCGCGGATCATAGGCCGGAGCACCCTCCAGACGGGTGGCGAGCACGGCCGCCGTGAGCGCATAGGTGAAGGACTGGTTCCATTTCAGGTAGACTTCGAAATTGTCGTAGGTGAGGAAGGCGGGACCCTTGCGGCCCATCGGCAGGGCGAGACCGGCTGTCTGTCCGTTATCGGCCAAAGCGCCGCCGTCGCGGCGGGTCACTCCCCATGCGTTCCACTGGGAAATAGGCAGCTTGTTGGTGCGGCTGGTCTCCTCCCATGGCAGATTGTCCGGGAGACGGACCTCCTCGATCCACGGCTGGCCGGGGACCCAGCCGCGGGACTGGATCTTTTTGCCCGTGGTCATGATGGCGTCGGGGGCGCTATTACGCAGGTCGACAACGCCGTCATTGTCGCCGTCGACGCCATTGTTGAGATAGTCGGCGGGCAGGATCTGGGTCTGGCCGATCTCGCCGGCCCACGCGCCCTTCACGTCGGCGGGCAGAACGCCGTGATCGATCAGCGTCAGCAGCGGCGTCAGATGCGGGCGGAAGAGCTGCGGCCTGCGGCAGTCATGCGCCAGCGTCACCAGTGCGTTGAGCGTGAGAAAATCGCCCTGCACCGCGCCGAAATCGGTTTCCAGCGCCCAGAAGGCGGTGATGACAGACGCCGGTGCGCCATATTCCTGCTCGGCGCGGTCGAATACGGAGGCATATTTGCCCAGGTTGGCCGCGCCGTGCTTCAGCCGGTATTCCGAGATCATGCGGCCGGAAAATTCGATGAAGGTCTGTGAGAACACGCCTTGCGAGCGGTCGCGGGCGAGAACGCGGGTGTCGATATCGGCGCCCGCCAGCGCGCGCAAGCCCGCCTCACCAACGCCGGCGGCGCGAGCCTCCCCGGCCACGTCCTGCTTCCACACCTCGAAATCGATGCCGCATTCCTGGGCGACGGCGGCTGCGGGCAACGCCGTCAGCAGCGTGGCAATGGCAAGAATACGCGCTCGCATGGTGTCCTTCCAGCTTCGACGGGATTTTGACCGCGCCTCAAGGTGCGCGCTATGGCCATCACTTATGTCGAAAACCGGGCGAGACCATAGCCACGCCCCATCAATGCGATCGGCTTCCCCCTGTCAACGGGTGTTCTGACGCAACCAGTTGCTCCAGGCTGCCTGTGTCCCGTTGAAGACGTTGATGTCGGCTTTGCCCCTGATTCCAGGCACGATGCCGGTGCCGGTGTATTGCCAGAAGGTGAAGGGGTGCGGACCATAACGCTTCGACGGGTGGCCGGCGACCGAGCGCAGCCAGTAGGGATAGCCGTGGAAGGTCGAGAGGTTGTTGTCGTCGAAGAAGTCGATCGAGGTGTAGATGATCGGCTTCTTGCCGTAGTGGTTCTCGATGGTCTTCAGGAAGATCGACATTTCCGTGCGCACGGTCTCCGGCGGCGGCCGCAGCTTGCAGGAGGGCGAGAGCGGATTCCATTCCATGTCGAGCACCGGTGGCAGCGCTGAGGGATCTTTTGGAACGTTCCGGATGAACCAGCGCGCCTGCTCGACCGCCGGCCGGCAGAAATAATAGAAGTGATAAGCGCCGCGCGGCACGCCGGCGGCCTTTGCATCGCGCCAGTGCTCGTGGAAATAGTCGTCCACCCGGTCTCCGCCTTCGGTCGCCTTGATGAAGGCGAAAGAGATGCCGGACGCCCTGGCCTGCGCCCAGTCGACCGAGGTCTGGTATTTGGAGACGTCGGTGCCGTGCACGGCGTAATGCCATGGTGCGGCCCCTTGCCAGTCATGCGGGTTGCTGTCGCCATAGCGCGGCGCCTTGCCGGCGACCCCGGAAGCCGGGGCGGAAGGGGTGCTGGTGGGGACCATGTCTTCAAGCGTGGTGGAGCAGGCGCCGAGCAGAGCCAGTCCGAAAAGGAACGCAAGTCGGCGCATTGTTTTCCCCAAAGTCCTTCCCGGCGGCTGCCGATGCCGGAGCCGCTTCCTCCCCGGTGATTGCCGAACATGGTTTATATTCGGTTGATGGCCTCCCGCAGAACCGCAAATATGAGCGGAAATGCACGGCGAATCGAGGGGCGGGAGCGATGCGGCTGTTCACAAGGTTGCTACGAGGGCTGGTTGCGTTGCTCCTCGCAGCAGGCCTCGGGCTTTTCGGCTGGCTCTATGCCGCGCCGCCGCAACTGATCCGCGTCGGATCCGGCTATGCCGCCAAGATCGTCTGCTCCAACGTCTTCATCGCCGGTCGCGATCCGCAACAGGTGCTTGAAGTGGACGTGCAGGCGCCCGGCCACCCACTACTGAAGCTGATGCGGGTTTCCGTGGATCGTGACGAGAAACTGGTGCGGGCGGGCCTGCTCGGTTTCCTTGGCGAAAGCACAGCCGTGGCGCGCGAGGGGCTGGGATGCGCGAATGTTCCCGATGGCGATCTGGAAAAGGCGCGGGCGGTGCAACTGGATGAAGTGCTGTCTTCCCAGCCTTTGCCGGCGCTGTGGCCGCAAGGTGATCAGGTGGAGGCTGCGACGGCGGAGGTCGCCGCCGTTCTCGCTGACGACGATCTTGTCGGGAAAGGGATGCGCGCCGTCGTCGTGGTGCACGACGGACGCATTGTTGGCGAACGCTATGGCGAGGGTTTTTCGGACACCACGCCGCTGCTCGGCTGGTCGATGTCCAAGACCGTGAACGCCGCGATCATCGGCACGCTGGTGCGCGATGGCCGCATGTCGCTTGAGGACGCTCAGCTCTTTCCGGCGTGGGAGGGCGATGAACGCGCCACGATCACCATCGCCGACCTGATGGCCATGTCGAGCGGACTCGCGTTCAATGAGGATTACGGCGCGGTCGCGGATGTGACCCGCATGCTCTATCTGGAGCCGGACATGGCGGGTTTTGCAGGGACGAGGCCGCTGGCTGCTCCGGTCGGCACGAGCTTTTCCTATTCGAGCGGGACCTCCGTTCTGCTTTCGCGGCTGTGGCAGGAAGCGCTGGGCGACCCGCAGCAGGCGCCGCAATGGCCGCGGAGCGCGCTGTTTTCCCCGCTCGGCATGGACAGCGCGGTCATCGAGGCCGACGAAAGCGGCACGTTCGTCGGCTCGTCTTACATCTACGCCACGGCGCGCGACTGGGCGCGCTTCGGCCAGTTCCTGTTGCAGGATGGCGTCTGGAACGGAGAGCCGATCTTGCCGCCGGGCTTTGTGTCCTGGATGCGCGAGCCTGCGCCTGCCTCGAATGGCGTCTACGGCAGGGGTCAGCTTTGGCTCGAAGCGCCGGACGGCAATGGCCACAGGATGGGGGTGCCCGCCGACACCTTCTGGCTCAAGGGCCACGACGGGCAGACGGTCGCGGTGATCCCTTCACGGCGGATGGTGGTGGTGCGCATGGGCCTGACGCCGAAGGCCGTCGGCTATACGCCCGAGCTTCTGGTTTCGGCGCTGGTCACAACGCTCAATCGATCCGGCGGGCAGGAGTGAGGGTGCCGGATACCGATTCAAGACATCCCGATTCAAGACAAGGGGTTACGCCGTCTTTCGCAGATTTCGATTCCGGAACCTCGCCCGGCGACTCAAGCGGGGTCTGATCCACTTTTCTCCGAATTGCCTAAGTCTTCAGGCGCGCCGTTACCGCCCGGCGTCGGGGTGGTGACGATCACCGCTTCGCCGGCTTCGAGCACCGTCTGGTCGCAGGCTCTCAACGTTTCGATGCGGCCGTCCTTCCGGCGTATTCCGGTATGTCCCACCTCGCCGTCTCCGCCGCCGTCCAGCCCGCGCGGCGGATGGGAGCGATGCGAGGAGAGGATCGCGCATTCCATGCGTTCGAGGAAACGGATGGTGCGGCTTATACCGTCGCCGCCTTTCCATCTTCCGTCGCCGCCCGATCCCTGGCGGATATGAAAATCCTCCAGCAGCACCGGGAAGCGCAGTTCAAGGATTTCGGGATCGGTGAGGCGAGAATTGGTCATGTGGGTGTGCACGCCGGAGACGCCGTTGAAACCGCGCCCGTCATTCATGCGGCCGGCCGGCGAACCGGAGCAGATCGTCTCGTAATATTGATAGGTCTCGTTGCCGAAGGTCAGGTTGTTCATGGTGCCCTGTGCGTTGGCGAGCGCGCCCATGGCGGAAAACAGCGCATTGGTGACGTGCTGCGATGTCTCCACATTGCCGGCCACCACGGCGGCCGGGTAGGCGGGGCGTAACATGCAGCCCTCGGGAATGATGATGTTGACGGGCCTCAGGCAGCCGGCATTCATCGGGATGCTGTCCTCCACCATCACGCGGAACGCATAAAGCACCGCCGCACGCGTCACCGGCTCCGGGGCGTTGAAATTGTTCTTCTCAACGGGCGAGGTGCCGCTGAAGTCCACGGTCGCCTCGCGCTTTTGCCGGTCGACGGTGATCCTCACGCGGATCACCTGTCCGGTGTCGGTCACGTATTCGCAGGCGGAGTCGTCGGGCAATCGCACCAGCACACGGCGAACGCTTTCGGCGGCGTTGTCCTGCACATGGCCCATATAGGCCTCCACCACGGGCAAGCTGAAATGCGCCACCATCTTGCGCAATTCCGCTGCGCCCTTCTCATTGGCGGCGATCTGGGCTTTGAGGTCGGCGATGTTCTGGCGTGGGTTGCGCGCCGGCCAGGGGTGATCGCTGAGCAGGGAAAGCAGTTCCGATTCGCGGAAGCGGCCTTGCTCGACGAGCCGGAAATTGTCGAACAGCACGCCTTCCTCATCCACCGTGGTGGCAAGCGGCGTCATCGAGCCGGGCGCGACGCCGCCGATATCTGCATGGTGGCCGCGCGAAGCCACCCAGAACAGGATGCCTTGCTTCGCCTCGTCGAAAACCGGTGTCACCACCGTAATGTCGGGCAGGTGCGTGCCGCCATTATAGGGGGCGTTGAGCGCGAAGACGTCGCCGGGGCGCACATCGCCCTCGTTAAGGCGGATGATGGTTTCCACGGAGCGGTCCATGGACCCCAGGTGCACCGGCATGTGCGGGGCATTGGCCACCAGCGCGCCCGCCTGGTCGAACACGGCGCAGGAAAAATCCAGCCGTTCCTTGATGTTCACCGAATAGGCTGTGTTCTGGAGCGTGACGCCCATCTGCTCGGCGATCGACATGAACAGGTTGTTGAACACCTCCAGCATGACCGGATCGGCCGCCGTTTTTCCCGAGAGGCCGGTGCCCGGAGCCGCGCGCCGCGTTTTCTTGTGCGGGCGGCGCAGCAGCACATGGTTGCGCGCTGTGATCTCGGCCCGCCAGCCAGGTTCGATGACGATGGTCTGATGGCTTTCGATCAACAGCGCCGGTCCCGAAATACTGTGGCCGGGACGCAGGGTATCGCGGCGATGAACGGCGGCGTCCCGCCACTCTCCCTCGCAGAACACCTTTCGCGTTTCGCCCTGCTCCGCTTGGGCATGGACCAGAGCCGCTTCAGTTTCGTCGCGGCCGCCGCCCTGCCTGTCATGGCCTTCGACCTCGACAGTCTCGATCACCATCGGGCGGTCACCATAGATGAAGCCGAATTGCGCCTTGTGGGCGGCCTCGAAGGCTTGGCGGCTCTCTTGAAGGGAACGAGCGGAAAAATCCACGGGCAGGGCGGTGTCGGTGCCTTCGTAGCGGATGTGCAGCTTCGGACGCCAGTCGATCGATGCTTGCGGCACGCCCTGAGCGACGATTTCCTCTCTCACCAGCGCATGCAGGCTTGTGATGACGGTTTCAACTTCGTTGAGGCTTTCATGCGCCAGCGGCTTCACCAGACCCTGCTGGCGCGAGGCGGACACACTGGCCAGTCCGATGCCGTAAGCTGAAAGCAGGCCGGAAAAAGGATGGATCAGCACCGCTTCCATGCCGAGCGCATCGGCGACAAGGCAGGCGTGCTGGCCGCCGGCGCCGCCGAAGCAATTGAGCAGATATCCGGTGACGTCATGGCCGCGCTGCACGGAAATCTTCTTGATGGCGTTGGCCATGTTCTCGACGGCCACGGTGATGAAACCTTCGGCCACGGCTTCTGGCGAGCGGCCGTCGCCGATTTCGCGGGCCAGCGCCGTGAATTTCTCCTGCACTGTGGCCTTGTCCAGCGGCTGGTCCTGACCCGGTCCGAAGATGGCGGGGAAGAATTCCGGCTGGAGCTTGCCCAGCATGACATTGGCGTCGGTGACGGCCAGCGGCCCTCCATGGCGGTAACAGGCGGGGCCGGGGTCGGCGCCGGCCGAACCCGGACCGACGCGAAAGCGGCCTGTTTCATAATGGAGGATCGAACCGCCGCCGGCGGCGACCGTGTGGATACGCAGCATGGGAGCGCGCACCCGCACACCGGCCACCTCGGTATCGAAGGCGCGCTCATATTCACCGTCATAGTGGGCGACATCGGTGGACGTGCCGCCCATGTCGAAGCCGATCACTTTCCGAAAGCCGGCCAGCCGCGCGGTCCCGGCCATGCCGACGACGCCGCCGGCCGGGCCGGAAAGCAGTGCGTCCTTGCCCTGAAAGAAGTCGGCTGCGGTCAGCCCGCCGGACGACATCATGAACATGAGCCGCGGGCTTTCGTTCCCGGTCGGGCGCTCGCCCGCCTGCGCGCCGGCACCAGCGGCCTGCGCCTCCTGGCTGGCTATGCCGAGTTCTCCGGCCACCTGCCGCACATAGCGGGAAAGTATAGGCGAGAGATAGGCGTCCACCACAGTGGTGTCCCCGCGACCGACCAGCTTGACCAGCGGCGAGACGCGGCTGGAGACGGAAATCTGGGAAAAGCCTGAGTCTTCGCAAAGTCTTGCCGCCATTTCCTCATGCGCCGGCCACTTCCAGGCGTGCATGAAGACGATGGCGACGGCCTCGATTCCGTCGGCCTTCGCCTGGGCGAGAGCGGCGCGGATCGTGTCCGGGGCGAACGCCGTCTCGACCGTGCCGTCGGCGCGCACGCGCTCGTCCACTTCCACGACACGCTCATAAAGCTGTTCGGGCAGGATGATTTCCTTGGCGAAGATGTCGGGTCGCGCCTGATAGGCGATGCGCAACGCATCGCGGAAGCCGCGTGTGACGAGAAGAAGCACCCTGTCGCCGCGCCGCTCCAGCAGGGCGTTGGTGGCGACAGTGGTGCCCATGCGGATTTCGCCAACGAGGCCGGGCGGGATCGGCGCGCCGGTATGGAGTCCAAGCAGCCGGCGCACGCCCTCTACCGCGGCGTCGCGATAGGCGGCGGGATTTTCCGACAAGAGCTTGAGCGGATGGAGACCGCCTTGCGGGTCACGGCCGATAATGTCGGTGAAGGTGCCGCCGCGGTCGATCCAGAAATCCCATTGTCCGCCCGGCATCTTCACTCTCCCCGCATGTTCCGGATGACTGTTAGACCGCTGCGCCGCATCGGACAACCACCGGCGTCGCGCTCCCCCTGTTACAGAGCGAAACGCAACGTTATGAAACAGATAGCTGATTTCGGCATTACATTTGCAACCGCCTGACGAAGGCGGGGGTGTTTGTAAGGAGACGAAATATGAAGAAGCTCGTTCTTGCCTCTCTTTCCGCTCTGGCCCTGCTGGGCGTAGCCGCCTGCAGCGACAGCGGTTCCGATGCCACCACCACCCAGAGCACCACGCCGCCGGCAGACGAACAGCCGATCGCGCCTGACGCCACGGCCCCGGCGACGCCTCCGGCAACGGATGGGTCGACGACGCAAAGCATCACGCCGACCCCGGATGATGGCGGCTCGCAGACCGATCCCGCCATGCCCGCGCCTGTGGAGTAAACTTTTTCCTCCCTCGACTTCCAATGGGCCGGCATTGCCGGCCCTTTTTTTCGCCCGGATCGCCTGTCAGGGGGAACAGCATGCTTTCCTGTCCCCTCGAAAGATTCTAAACAGCCTCCATGTCCATCTGGAACCGCATCGGCGATTTCATCCAGCGCCTTTCAACTTTCACCGCGGCCGGGGTGGCCGACATGGTGGAGGCGTTGCGCACGCTGTTCGCCGGCGATCCCGAACTGCGCCGCAAGGTGGCGTTTTCGGTCGCCATGATCGCGCTGTCGGCCAAGATGGCGAAGGCGGACGGCGTCGTCACCCAGGACGAGGTGAGGGCTTTTCAGGCGATTTTCGAGGTTCCGCCGCAGGAGGCGCACAATGTCGCGCGCGTCTATGACCTCGCCAAGCAGGATACGGCCGGCTTCGAGGTCTATGCCCGGCAGATGGCGGGTCTGTGCGGCAATGGCGGCCCCAATTGCATGATGCTGGAAGACATACTCGACGGGCTGTTCCATATCGCGACGGCGGATGGGGTGCTGCACGAGCGCGAGGAAGGTTTCCTGCGCCGGGTGGCCGAGATTTTCAGCATCGGGGAAGACCATTACCAGATGATCCTCTCACGCCATGTCGAGCTTGGAACGGCCGATCCTTATGTGGTGCTGGGCATCGAACGAGGACAGCCGCTGACCGAGGTGAAGAGGCGCTACCGAAAGCTGGTGGCGGAAAACCATCCGGACCGGCTGATCGGCCGGGGCCTACCGCAGGAATTTATCGCCATCGCCACCACGCGGCTGGCGGCGATCAACGCGGCCTATGAGCTTATCGAGCGGAGTCTGCAGGCGGCATGAGCGGCTTCTCTCCCGACCATCCCGGAGCGGAAGTGAGGGTGTCGCCGAATTTCGGCCCGCGTCGCGGCGGGCTGCGGCCCGACATGATCATCCTGCACTATACCGGCATGGAGAGCGGGAAGGCTGCCGAAGCCCGGCTCTGCGACGCCGAAAGCGAGGTGTCTTCGCATTATCTTGTGCATGAGGACGGCCATATCGTGCAGATGGTGCGCGAAAGCGACCGCGCCTGGCATGCCGGAAAAAGCTCATGGCGGGGGCTCAACGACATCAATTCGAGTTCGGTCGGCGTCGAGATCGTCAATCCCGGCCACGAGCTGGGATATCCCGCCTTCCCGAAACGGCAGATCGACGCCGTCATCGCCCTGTGCAAGGGGATAGCCGACCGCCACCGGGTGAGGCCCGAAAGAGTTCTTGCCCATTCCGATATCGCGCCCGGCCGCAAGGTCGATCCGGGCGAGAAATTCCCGTGGAAGCGCCTGTTCGAGGCGGGCGTCGGGCATCTGGCGCTCCCGTCGCCTTTGCGCCCGGGAGCGATGCTCAGGCAAGGCGATGCGGGGCCGGACGTCGAGAAGCTGCAGTCGATGCTGGCGCTCTATGGCTATGGCGTGGAGATCACCGGCGCCTTCGACGCGCAGACGCGCATCGTCGTGGAAGCCTTCCAGCGCCACTTTCGCCGCCGCATTGTTGACGGAATCGCCGATGGTTCCACTTTACGGACCCTTGAGCGGCTTCTCGCTTCCGTGCCGCAAGGCTTTGAATAACATATAATAAAATAACCTGCGTAATATAATGTAATTTTAATTGAACGGCTTCGCCATTTTTGGCCCGGCATCTGCATCCACAGGAATGCCCAAGCCGATCGGATCTCCTCCCAAGTAATTCCCGGTCGCATCCAATCCACGGCATGCGCTGTTCTTCGCATGCCCGGCACTGAACAGGACAAAATGAAGAAGTTGACCGTTTTCACGGCAGCTATTGCTGCTGCTATGCTCACTATCGCCGCCGGGGCCGCCAGGGCGGACCGCTTCGATCCGCAACTGGGCGGGCGTGGCCTCGTCGTCAATAAGGAGGCCGAAGTCAAAAAGGCTGTCGCCAAACCTGCCGCCAACCCTGCCGCCAAGCCGGAAAAGACGGCTTCCAAAAAGAAAGCCCCTGCAAAGGCCAGGAAAACTCCGGCGAAGAAGGCAGCCGCCAGTTCTTCGGCAACCTCGGGAACGCAATATTCCACGCTCATCAGCCAGTATGCCGCGAGCTACGGCGTGCCGGTTTCGCTGGCCCATGCCGTGATCAAGGTGGAAAGCAATTATCGACCCAACGTTGTTGGCAGGGCCGGAGAAATCGGTCTCATGCAGATCAAGCCGTCGACCGCGCGCATGATGGGCTACAGCGGCTCGGCGAAGGGATTGTTCAATCCGGAAACCAACATCAAATATGGCATGAAGTATCTCGCCAAAGCCCACAGCCTCGGCGGCGGCACGACTTGCGGCACGATCCTGAAATACAATGCCGGCCATGCTGCAAAGCGCATGAACCCGGTGTCTTCCGCCTATTGCGGCAAGGTGAAGGTGCATATGGCCTCGGCCGCTCCCACCAGTTGATAGGGAACCGGACGCTTTTCTGTTGCCTTTTGTTCCCGGAACACCTTTATACGCTCTGCCAGCTGGCCGGGCGGCCGCACCAGCAAGAGCCGAAAGGCTGCGGGTGAGGAAAGTCCGGGCTCCATGGAAACACGGTGCCGGCTAACAGCCGGCGGGGGCGACCCCAGGGAAAGTGCCACAGAAAGCAAACCGCCGCACTTTATGTGCGGCAAGGGTGAAAGGGTGGGGTAAGAGCCCACCGCGCGACCGGTAACGGAAGCGGCACGGTAAACCCCACCGGGAGCAAAACCGAATAGGGGCGGTGCGAGGGGAAACCTTCGGGGCTGTTTCCGGCCCACCGTCCGGGTAGGTTGCGTGAGGCGTCTGGCGACAGACGTCCAAGATGAATGGCCGCCACGTTTCCGCGCCGCAAGGCGCGGAGGCCATACAAAACCCGGCTTACAGGCCGGCTGGCACCATCCTGTGCTCTTGCCCGAGGCGAATGGCGGCATGGCGCTGCCTGGCCGGTTTCGCCAGGCTTCGCCGGCCCTGTTCAAACAAAGATCATTACCGCCAGCGCTCCGATCACGATCAGGACAAGTCCGGCGACAAGCATGGGCACCAATGTGCTGCCATCGCTATCCTTGCCGCTGGCGTGATCGGCCGACAACTCAACCCTGCGATGGTCCCTGACGCCCATGGATCTCTCCTTTAAAAGGGTATTTACAATACCACTTTAACGATGCCCGCGCCATGGACAAAAGAAAACCCCGCCTCAGCGGGATTTTGTGAAGGCTCAGTTCAGCTTGTTCAGGCCTGAAACGGTCTTCATTGCCTTCTTTGCGCCGCCGCCGCCCGAAGTGTCGATAATGCTGCTGTCCCGTTTCGCGCAGATGTTGGCTGCGTCCGCATGGGTGATCTGCTGGGGCGCCGTCGCCGCGCGTCCGGCGATCGCCCTTGTCGTGGGTAACGCTGTATTTCCCGACCTTGTAGTGGATCGAATATGCATAGACGCCGGAGACAGAGGTGGCCAGCGCGGAGGCGACGATGGCCAGTCTGGCGAGGGTCCTGAAATTCATGGGTTGTCCCGCCTGTTGACCACGCTTGGAGATTGCGGGGCTCGGGATGAACTCGCACTGAATGGCGGCTTCATAGCGCCTTCGGGATAGAGGCGCGCCTTATGACAGGGACCATCTCAGCACCCTGCGGGTAACGGTTCGTTAGGCTTAATGGAAGATAAAGGAGGATACCGCACGAGCGCCCGCAGAGGTGAGGGTCGGGCGGTGATCGTGCAACCCGTTCCCGTTGACGCCCATAAACCCCCATGTTATCCCATTTACAGATTCAAGCCTTCGTTTCGTGTCAGGGTGAAGCGTATGCCAGACGGGCGGCCGCGGCGGCAGCTCGCATGATGGCGTGCGCATGTTCGAAGCGTGGCGTGAATTTGAACGAGGGACCGCACCGCGGCGACGCTGGTGCGACCATGGAAAGGGGTGCGGCGGCAAAGGCGGCCGGAGCGCGTCATGGACCGTTTTCTGTCAAGCTCTGTGAACAGGATCGACGCCAAGGGAAGGGTGTCGGTGCCGGCTCATTTTCGCTCCGTGGTGCAGAAACGGGGCTATTTGGAACTCTACGCGCTGCGGTGTCTGGACCAGCCGGCCATGGATGTGGGCGGGCTCGACCTGCTCGACCGCTACGAACAGCGCATCGCGCAGGAAGACCCGTTCCAGCAGGCTGCGGACGACATGTCCTTCTTCTGTCATGGCGACGGCTCCTTCCTGAAACTGGATCAGGACGGGCGCATCACGGTGACGGATTTCATCCGCGAACATACGGGTATCGGGCAGGAAGTGGCTTTCGTGGGGCGTGGACAGTTCTTCCAGATATGGGAGCCGGACAGGCTTGCCGGGCATGGCGCGAAGGTGCGCGAGCGTCTTCTGATGCTGCGGCAGGCGTCAGGCGGAGGGCCGTCGCGATGACGGCCGGTTCCGACGCCTCGGCTCCCCACCTTCCGGTTCTGCTCGATGAGGTGATCGTGGCGCTTGCGCCGCGACCGGGCGAAGTGATCGTCGATGGCACGTTCGGGGCCGGCGGTTATACGCGCGCCGTTCTGGCGACCGGCGCGTCCGTCGTCGCCATCGACCGCGATCCCGACGCCATCGTGGCTGGCCGGGCGCTGGAAGCGCAGCATGAGGGCCGCCTGCGGCTGGTGCACGCGCCGTTTTCATCGCTGGACGAACATGTGGAGCAGGTCGAGGGCGTCGTTCTCGATATCGGCGTTTCCTCTATGCAGCTTGATCAGGCCGAGCGCGGCTTTTCCTTCCGCGCCGACGGACCGCTCGATATGCGCATGGCGCAGGCGGGCCTGAGCGCGGCCGATGTCGTCAACACCTACAAGGCTTCGGATCTCACCCGCATCTTCGGGCTGTTGGGCGAAGAACGCCATGCCGGGCGCATCGCCCGCATGATCGAGGCGCGGCGCGAGAAGCGGCCCTTCACCCGCACGCTGGAGCTGGCCGACGCCATCGAGACGCTGGTTGGCCGTTCGCCGAAAGACAAGATCCACCCCGCCACGCGCGTTTTCCAGGCGCTGCGCATTTATGTCAACGACGAACTCGGCGAGCTGTCGCGTGCGCTGGTCGCCGCCGAACGCGCGCTGAAGCCTGGCGGACGGCTGGTGGTGGTGACTTTCCATTCGCTGGAAGATCGCATCGTCAAGCGCTTCCTTGCAGATCGCGACGAGACGGTCGCCGGATCGCGCCATCTGCCGCAGGTCGTCGTGAAGGCGGCCACCTTCAGGCGCAGCGGCGGCGGCCTCGTTCCGGGCGAGGCGGAGGTGGAGCGCAATCCGCGCGCCCGCTCGGCAAGGCTGCGCGCCGCCGTGCGCACCGATGCGCCGCCGCGCGGTGACGATCTTTCGGTTTTCGGACTTCCAAGACTTCCCGCCATTTCGGGAGAGAGGTGAGATCATGTTCCGCACCAGCGATATCGTCCTGATAGGCGTCATGGTGGCCGCGGCAGCCATGACCTACACGATCAAGCGCGACGCCGGCGAGCAGCTTGCGACGGTGCGCAAGCTTCAGGCGCAGATCCGCACCGAGGAGGAAACCATCGACCTGCTGAAGGCCGACTGGAGCCTGCTCACCCAGCCGGCGCGGCTGCAGCGACTGGTTGAGCGCTATCAGGAGCAGCTTGGACTGGAGCCGGCCGACCCGCACCAGTTTGCGCGCATCGACAGCCTGCCCGAGCGGCCTTTGACCATCGAGGCCATCACCGCCGCCGATGCAGCCGGCAAGCTGATCGATCTCACACAGACCGGAGCCGTCGAATGATCGGCAAGCTCAATCCCTTCCGGCGCAATGGCCAGATGGCTGGCGACACCTCCATCGTGATGGATTCTGCCCGCAAGTCCACCGGCGGGCGCACGCGAAACCGCATCGTCATGACGATGGCGGTTTTCTTCGGCATCTACGCCATCATCGGCGGCAGGCTGGTCTATCTCGGCTTTCAGGACCCGATGCCTTCCGGCGCTCCCGCCAGCCGGGTGACGGCGTCCCGGCCCGATATCGTCGACCGCAACGGCGAGGTTCTGGCCACCGACATCAAGACCTCTTCGCTGTTCGCCGAACCGCGCCACATCGTCGACGCCGACGAGGCTATCGAGAAGCTCTCGACGGTGCTGCCCGAACTCGACTACGAGCAAACCTACAACAAGCTCAGAAGCGGCGCGGGCTTCGTGTGGTTGCAGCGCCAGCTCACGCCGCGCCAGCAGTCCGCAATCATGCAGCTCGGCGTTCCCGGCATCGGTTTCCGCACCGAGACGCGACGCTTCTACCCTGCCGGCCCGACCACGGCCTATATTGTCGGCCTCACCAATATCGACAATCAGGGCATTTCAGGGCTTGAGAAATATATCGACGGTCAGGGGCTCGCCGATCTTCAGCAGAGCGGGCTTGCGCTGCCGAAGGATCTGGCTCCGGTGCGCCTGTCGGTCGATCTGCGCGTGCAGCATATCGTGCACGACGAAATCACCTCGGCGATGGAGCGCTACAAGGCGATCGCCGCCGGCGCGGTGGTGCTGAACGCCAAGACCGGCGAGGTCGTGGCCATGGCCTCAGTGCCCGACTTCGACCCCAACAACCCGATCCATGCGCAGGACAAGGACCGCCTCAACCGCATGTCGGCGGGCCTCTACGAAATGGGCTCGACGATGAAGAGCTTCACCACCGCCATGGCGCTCGATTCAGGCAAGGCGAGCCTGACCTCGACATTCGACGCCACGCGCCCGATCACCATCGGCCGCCAGACCATCCGTGACTTCCACGGCAAGGGCCGGGTGCTGACGCTGCCGGAAGTGTTCATCTACTCCTCCAACATCGGTTCGGCCCGCGAGGCCGACATGGTGGGTATCGAAGGCCACCGCGAGTTCCTGCACCGGCTGGGCATTCTGGAACGCATGAAGACGGAGTTGCCGGAAGTAGCGCGCCCCGTTGAGCCGAAGGTGTGGAAGAAGGTTCACTCCATCACCATCTCGTTCGGCCACGGCATGACCACGACCCCGCTGCAAACGGCTGTCGGCGCGGCGGCGCTGATGAATGGCGGCTTGCTGATGAACCCGACCTTCCTCGCCCGTTCCGAGGAAGAGGCAAAGGCCGGCGCGACGCGGGTGATCAGCGAAAAGACAAGCGCCGACATGCGCTATCTCTATAATCTCAACGCGACTGCTCCGGGCGGTTCCGGCAAGCGCGCCACCGTACCCGGCTATCGGGTGGGCGGCAAAACGGGCACCGCCGAAAAGGTGGTCAACGGGCGTTATGTCAGCGGCGTGCGCTTCAATGCCTTCCTCGCGGCGTTTCCGATGGACGATCCGCAATACATCGTGCTGTCGGTGGTCGATGAGCCGAAGGCTTTGCCCGGACAGGGGGCGACCGCCGGCTTCAATGCCGCGCCGATGGTCGCCAATATTATTCGCCGTTCCGCCGCGATGCTTGGCGTCGAGCCAGAATTCGGCCAAGAAAAGGCGGCAACGCTTGCATCCTACTGAGTGATTCTGCGGCGTGGACCGCAGCTTGAAAGGGTAATCGAATCCAGATGAAACTCGACGATCTGACCGGCATAGTGCCTCTCCACGAGGCGTTTCCCTCCGATACGGAGATTGCCGGCCTGTCGTCGGATTCGCGCGCCATCGAGCCGGGAATGCTGTTCTTCGCGCTGGCGGGCGCGAGGGCCGACGGCGCGGCCTTCGCCGCCGACGCCGCCAGCCGCGGCGCACTCGCGGTGGTCACGGGCAAGGGGCGCGCCAACGGCGCGCTTTCCGTGCCGGTGATCGAGGTGGACGATCCGCGCCGCGCGCTGGCGTTGGCCGCCGCTAAATTCTATCGCGCGCAGCCGAAGACGATGGTGGCCGTGACCGGCACCAGCGGCAAGACCTCCGTCGCCGCCTTCACGCGCCAGATATGGGAACAGGCCGGCTACGCCGCCGCTTCCATCGGCACGACGGGCGTGGTCGCGCCCGGCCGCAACGAATATGGTTCGCTGACGACGCCCGATCCGGTGGCGCTGCACAGGCTGCTGGCGGAACTGGCCGGGGCCGGCGTGACCCATGCCTCGATGGAGGCTTCCAGCCACGGGCTTGACCAGCACCGGCTGGACGGCGTGCAGCTTGCCGCCGGCGCTTTCACCAATCTCGGCCGCGACCATATGGATTATCATCCGACCGTGGAGGAATACCACGCCGCCAAGCTGCGCCTGTTCCGCGACCTGCTGTCCAAGGACGCTCCGGCCGTTATCTTCGCCGACGATCCCTGGTCGCAGGCCACGATCGACGCGGCGAGGGCGGCGGGCGTCAAGGTGCTGACCGTTGGTCGCAAGGGCGATTTCCTCAAGCTCAATCGCGTCGAGCACGAGCGGGCCAAACAGCGCGCCGAGATCGTGCATGACGGTGAAATCTACGAGATCGACCTGCCGTTGGCGGGCGACTTCCAGATCGCCAACGCGCTGGTTGCGGCGGGCCTCGCCATCTCCACCGGAACGCCTGCCGCAAAGGCGATCACCGCGCTGGAAAGGTTGAAGGGCGCGCCCGGCCGGCTCGATCTGGTCGGCGCCACCCGTGCCGGCGCACCGGTCTATGTGGATTATGCCCACAAGCCCGATGCGCTGGAAAATGTCCTGGCCTCGGTCCGGCCCTTCACCACGGGGCGCGTGGTGGTGGTGTTCGGATGCGGCGGCGACCGCGATCGCGGCAAGCGTCCCATCATGGGCGAGATCGCAACGCGGTTGGCCGACGTCGCCATCGTAACCGACGACAACCCGCGCACCGAAGCGCCTGCCGAAATCCGCGCCTCGATAATGGCCGCCGCACCCGGAGCCATCGAGATCGGCGACCGGCGCAAGGCCATCCATGAGGCGGTGGCCATGCTGCGGGCGGGCGACACGCTGATCGTGGCCGGCAAGGGCCATGAGGAAGGCCAGACCGTCGGGGCTGAAACGCTGCCCTTCTCCGATCATGAGGAGGTGCGCGCGGCGCTGAAGGAGGTGGCGCAATGAGCTATCTCTGGACCGCTGAGGCGCTGATCGAAGCCACGGGCGGACGCCCGCTCGGGCAGATGCCCGCCGGCGTTCACGGCATTTCCATCGACACGCGCACATTGCAGGCCGGGGACGCGTTTTTCGCCATCACGGGCGAGACGATGGACGGGCACGACTTCGCCACCGCCGCCATCAAGGCAGGCGCTTCGATATTGGTCATAGCCGAAGGCAAGCTGCCGGCGCTTGGCCGCCTGATCGCGCCGATGATCGTGGTGCCGGACGTTCTGGCGGCTCTGGAGGCGCTGGGCGTCGCGGCCCGCGAGCGCGCAAAGGGCAGGGTGATCGCGGTGACCGGCTCGGCCGGCAAGACGACCACCAAGGAAGCGTTGCGCCATGCGCTGGGCTCGGTCGGCTCGGTGCACGCATCGGACAAGTCGTTCAACAATCACTGGGGGGTGCCGCTGACGCTGGCGCGCCTGCCCGAAGACACCGAATATGCGGTGTTCGAGATTGGCATGAATCATCCGGGCGAAATCCGCCCATTGGTGAAGATGGTGCGCCCGCATGTCGCCATCGTCACGCTGGTGGCGGCCGCCCATCTCGGCTTCTTCCGCGATCTCGATGAGATCGCGGCGGCGAAAGCCGAAATCTTCGAGGGCATCGAGCCGGGCGGCGCGGCGCTGATCAACCGCGACGATCCGCGCGCCAATCTGCTGGGCAAGATGGCGCGTGATGTTGGCGTCGAGCATGTGCTGGGTTTCGGCGAGCATCAGCGCTCGACCTATCGGCTGATCAACTGCGTTCTTAATGCCGACCATTCGACCATGACCGCGCGGGTCGGGCGTCGCGAAGTGGTGGCGCGCATCGGCACGCCCGGCCGCCACATGGTGCAGAATGCGCTGGCCGTGCTGGGGGCCGCCGATCTGGCCGGCGCCGACATCGATCGCGTGGCGTTGGCGCTGGGCGACCTGCCGGCCCAGCAGGGGCGGGGCCGCCGGCATGTCCTTGCTCATGGCGGCGGCTTCTTCACGCTGATCGACGAAAGCTACAATGCAAATCCGGCCTCGATGAAGGCCGCGCTCGACCTGCTCGACGCCACCCCGGTGGAGGGCGACGGACGCCGTATCGCAGTGCTCGGCGACATGCTGGAGCTTGGCGACCAGTCCGAACGCCTGCACGCGGAGCTTTCCGAACTGATCGTCGATAGAGGCATCAGCCATGTGCTGCTCGGCGGTCCGCATATGAAGGCGCTGGCGGAGGTCCTGCCGAGCGATATCGCCGTCGTCCATCGTGACGAGGCGGACGATCTCGGGCGTCTGCTTATCGACACAGTGCAGCCCGGCGACGTGGTCATGGTCAAGTCGTCGAAGGGGATCGGCTTCTCAAGGATCGTCGAGGCGCTGCTCAACAGGTTTCCGGCCCACAGCGGAAATTGAACAACGGGCCGCGCGGCCCAGGGGACGAAAAACGCATGCTGACGCTGCTCGTGGAATTCGCGGACCGGATCACGGTCTTCAACGTATTCCGGTACATCACTTTCCGCACGGGCGGCGCGCTGATCACTTCGGCGCTCATCGTGTTCATCTTCGGGCCGGCGATCATCGCCTCGTTGCGTCTGCGGCAGGGCAAGGGCCAGCCGATTCGCGCCGACGGGCCGCAGACCCATTTCAAGAAGGCGGGAACGCCCACCATGGGCGGGCTGATGATCCTGACCGGCATCATCGTGTCATCCCTCTTGTGGGCCAATCTCTCCAGCGTCTACGTCTGGGTGGTGCTGCTGGTGACGCTGGGCTTCGGGGCCATCGGATTCTATGACGACTATCTGAAGGTCACCAAGCAGTCGCATCTCGGCTTTTCGGGCAAGGCGCGGCTGACCTTCGAGTTCCTGATCGCCGGCGTCGCGGCATGGGTCATCATGCAAAGCGGACAGGAACCGTTCTCATCGTCGCTGACCTTTCCCTTCGCCAAGGAATTTTTGATCAATCTTGGCTGGTTCTTCATCCCCTTCGCCGCCTTTGTTGTGGTGGGGGCGGGCAACGCCGTCAATATCACCGACGGGCTCGACGGCCTCGCCATCGTGCCGATCATGATCGCGGCGGCTTCCTTCGGCGTCATCGCCTATCTGTCGGGCAACGCCATCTTTGCAGACTATCTGCAAATCCACTTTGTGCCCGGTACGGGTGAACTGGCCGTCATCCTCGGCGCGGTGATTGGCGCGGGACTCGGCTTCCTGTGGTTCAATGCGCCGCCGGCCGCCATCTTCATGGGCGACACCGGCTCGCTCGCCATGGGCGGACTGATCGGCACCATCGCGGTCGCCACCAAGCACGAGATCGTGCTGGCCATCATCGGCGGCTTGTTCGTGGTGGAAATCCTGTCGGTCATTATCCAGGTCGGCTATTTCAAGCTGACCGGCAAGCGCGTCTTCCTGATGGCCCCGATCCACCACCATTTCGAGAAACTCGGCTGGACGGAGAGCCAGGTGGTGATCCGCTTCTGGATCATCGCCGTCATCCTCGCCCTGATCGGGCTCTCCACCCTCAAGCTGCGGTAGGCGCGATGATCCCGGCCACTTCTTTCGCAGGCAGGCAGGTGGCGCTCTTCGGGCTTGGCGGCTCGGGGCTGGCGACGGCGCATGCGCTTGTTCAGGGCGGAGCCGAGGTGCTGGCGTGGGACGACAATCCGCAAAGCGTCGAAAAGGCGAATGCGGAAGACATCGACACCGCCGATCTGCGCGCCGCCGACTGGTCGCGCTTCGCCGCCTTTGTGCTGTCGCCCGGCGTGCCGCTGACCCATCCCAAGCCGCACTGGAGCGTCGAACTGGCGCGTGCGGCCGGCGTCGAGGTGATCGGTGATGTCGAACTCTTCGTGCGCGAGCGCAACGTCCGCGCCGCCGACGCCTCGTTCATCGCCATCACCGGCACCAACGGCAAGTCCACGACCACGGCGCTGATCGCCCATATCCTGCAATCGGCCGGGCGCGACACGCAGATGGGCGGCAATATCGGCCGGGCCGTGATGACGCTCGATCCACCCGAGCCGCAGCGCCACTATGTGGTGGAGTGCTCATCCTACCAGATCGACCTCGCACCCTCGATCAATCCGTCAGCCGGCATATTGCTGAACCTGACGCCGGATCATCTCGACCGCCACGGCACAATGCAGCACTACGCCGAAATCAAGGAACGGCTGGTCGCCGGCTCCGAAACGGCGATCATCGGCGTCGACGACAGCTTCTGCGTGCAGGTCGCCGAGCGGCTGGAGCGGGCTGGCGCCAAGGTGGTGCGTATTTCCAGGCGTCTGCCGCTCAAGGACGGCTATTTCGCCGAGGGAAGCGATCTCATCGAGGCGGTCGACGGGCGGCGCACCCGCATCGCCTCGCTTGAAGGCATCGGTTCGCTGCGCGGCCAGCACAATGCGCAGAACGCGCTTGCGGCGCTCGCGGCTTGTCTCAGCGTGGGCCTGACAGTCCGGGAGATACAGGCGGGCCTCGCAAGCTTCCCCGGACTTGCGCACCGCATGGAGCAGGTGGGGCGCAAGGGGCATGTGCTGTTCGTCAACGATTCCAAGGCGACCAATGCGGACGCAGCCGCACCGGCCCTGTCGAGTTTCGAGCGCATCTACTGGATCGCCGGCGGCCTGCCCAAGGAAGGCGGCATCGAGCCGTTGCGCGGGCTCTTTTCCCGCATCGCCAAGGCCTACCTGATCGGCGAGGCCGCGCCCGCATTTTCGGTGACGCTGGGCGAAACGGTTCCTTACGAGATTTCCGGTACGCTGGCGGCAGCCGTGGAGCACGCGGCAGCCGAAGCGGCGGCGGACGGGGTCGGGGAGGCGGTGGTTCTGTTGTCGCCGGCCTGCGCCAGCTTCGACCAGTTCAGGAATTTCGAGCTGCGCGGCGAAGCCTTCAGGCAAGCCGTATATGCCATTGACGGGATGGAACCCATCGGAGGGACACGATAATGCAGAGCCGTCTCGACACCAGCCCGATTTCCAACTGGTGGTGGACCATCGACCGCTGGTTCCTTGCTGCGTTCCTGTCGCTGCTCGGCCTCGGCATCGTGCTGTCCTTCGCCGCGAGCCCGGCCGTGGCGGAGCGCATCGGCCTCGATTCCTTCCACTTCGCCACAAGGCAGATCATCTTCAGTATCCCCGCGCTTGGCGTGATGCTGGCGGTTTCCTTCCTCAATGCGCGCCAGATCAGGCGTCTGTCGCTGGCCATGCTGTGCGTGATGCTCGTGCTGATGGTGGCCGTGCTCTATGTCGGGGTCGAGGTGAAGGGCGCGCGGCGCTGGCTGTCGCTGGCCGGCATGTCGATCCAGCCTTCGGAGTTCCTCAAGCCCGCCTTCGTGGTCATCTGCGCCTGGCTGTTCGCCGAGCACAGGCGGCAGCCGGAAATTCCCGGAAACCTGTTCGCGATGATCCTGCTCGGCCTCGTGCTGGCGCTGCTGCTTGCGCAGCCGGATATGGGCCAGACGCTTCTGGTGGTCGGAACCTGGGGCGTGATGTTCTTCATGGCCGGCCTGTCGTGGGTGTGGATTATCGCGCTTGGCGGGATCGGCGTCGTCGGCCTGTTCGCCGCCTATGAAATTTTCCCGCACGTGGCGGGCCGCATCGACCGCTTCCTGACCGGCGAGGGCGACACTTTCCAGGTCGATATGGGCCATGAGGCGCTGGTCAACGGCGGCTGGCTGGGCCTTGGGCCCGGCGAGGGCGCAATCAAGCGCCTGATCCCCGACAGCCATGCCGATTTCGTGTTCGCGGTCGCGGGGGAGGAGTTCGGTCTCATCAGCTGCATGGTGATCGCCGCGATCTTCGCCTTCATCGTGCTGCGCGGGCTTTCGGTCGCGCTGAAGGAACACGACGATTTCACCCGCTATGCCATCGGCGGACTGGTCACCGTGTTCGGTTTCCAGTCGGTCATAAACATGTGCGTGAACCTTCAGCTCATGCCGGCGAAGGGCATGACTCTGCCCTTCATCTCCTATGGCGGCTCCTCGCAGATCGCCATCGCCATCTCCATGGGCATGGTGCTGGCGCTCACCCGTCGCAAGCCGCAGAAACGCAAGCCGCTGGCCTACGGTTTCTCAAGCTCGATCCTGCCGGCGGAATAAATGGCGAAGGGCACCATTCTTCTGGCCGCCGGCGGGACCGGCGGCCATCTGTTTCCGGCCGAGGCGCTGGCGCATGAGCTGAAGGCGCGCGGCTGGAGCGTGCATCTGGCCACCGACGACCGGGCGGAACGCTTCGCCGGGCGGTTCCCGGCCGACGCCATCCATCCGATCCCGTCCGCCACCATCGGCTCGAAGAACCCGCTGGCGCTGGCGAAGACGTTCTGGAGGCTGTGGCGGGGCGTGCGGGCCGCTTCGACGGTCATAGCGAGAATCAGGCCCGCGGCCGTCGTTGGCTTCGGCGGCTATCCGACGCTGCCGCCGCTCTACGCGGCGACCCGACGCGGCCGCCCAACGCTGATCCATGAGCAGAATGCGGTGATGGGGCGCGCCAACCGCGCGCTGGCGGCGAGAGTGACGGCGATTGCCGGCGGCTTCCTGCCGGAAGATGCAAGTGCAGCCGGACGCAAGACGATCACCACCGGCAATCCGGTGCGCCCTGCGGTGATCGACGCCGCAGCGCAGCCCTACACGGTTTCGCAGGACAATGAGCCGTTCCATCTACTGGTGTTTGGCGGCAGCCAGGGCGCGCAGTTCTTTTCCGACGCCGTGCCCGCGGCTGTGAGGCGGCTTCCCGATGCATTGCGCACGCGGCTCGTCGTGACCCAGCAGGCGCGCAAGGACGATGTGGAACGGGTAAAGGCGGCCTATGCGGAACTTGGACTGGCCGCCGAAATATCGCCCTTTTTCACCGACATGGCGCAGCGCATGGCCAAGGCCCAACTCGTCGTTTCCCGCTCCGGCGCTTCAACCGTCTCCGAAATTGCCGTGATCGGCAGACCGGCGCTGCTGGTCCCCTATCCGCATGCGCTCGACCACGACCAGGCGGCCAACGCGGCTGCGCTTGCAGCAGCCGGCGGGGCGGAGGTCCATGCCCAGTCGTCGCTCGATGCGGAAAAGCTGGCGGGGCTGATCGGCGCGCTGATGGCCGAGCCGGAACGGTTGCGGAAAATGGCCGAAGCGGCGCGCTCTGCCGGTCGTCCCGATGCCGCGAACTTGCTCGCCGATCTGACAGAGGCTATTGCGTCGGGCCAATCACCGGACGGATTCAGGAAGGAACACAACGCATGAAGATGCCGCAGACGATAGGGCTTGTGCACTTCATCGGCATAGGCGGCATCGGCATGAGCGGCATTGCCGAAGCCCTGCACAACCTGGGTTACAAGGTGCAGGGTTCGGATCAGAACGACAGCGCCAATGTGCAGCGCCTGCGCGACAAGGGCATCGAATGCTTCGTCGGTCACCGCGCTGAAAACCTTGGCGATGCCGAGGTGGTGGTGGTTTCGACGGCGATCCGCAACACCAACCCCGAGATCGCGGCGGCGCGCGAGAAGCTGCTTCCTGTGGTGCGCCGTGCCGAGATGCTGGCCGAGCTGATGCGTTTTCGCAACGCCATCGCCATCGGTGGCACGCATGGCAAGACAACGACGACTTCCATGGTGGCGACGCTGCTCGAAGCCGGCGGGCTCGACCCGACAGTCATCAATGGCGGCATCATCAACGCCTATGGCACCAACGCACGCATGGGCGACGGCGAGTGGATGGTGGTGGAGGCCGACGAGAGCGATGGCACTTTCCTCAAGCTGCCGGCTGACATCGCGGTCATCACCAATATCGACCCAGAGCACCTCGACCATTACGGTTCGTTCGATAAGGTGCGCGACGCCTTCCGCCAATTCGTCGAGAACGTGCCGTTCTACGGTTTCGGCGTGATGTGCGTCGATCATCCGGAAGTGCAGGCGCTGGTCAGCCGCATCGGCGATCGCCGCGTCGTCACCTATGGCGAGAACGCGCAGGCCGACGTGCGCTTCACCAACCACCGCATGGATGGCGCGGTCTCGGTGTTCGACGTGATCATCCGCAACCGCAAGACCGGCAAGGAGACGGAGATTGCCGATCTTCGCCTGCCGATGCCCGGCCGTCACAACGTCTCCAACGCCACGGCGGCGATCGCCGTCGCCAATGAGCTCGGTCTCTCGGGTGAGGCGATCCGCAAGGGCCTGTCCTCTTTTGGCGGTGTGAAGCGGCGCTTCACCCATACCGGTTCATGGAAAGGGGTCGAGATCTTCGACGACTACGGTCACCATCCGGTCGAGATCAAGGCAGTGCTCAAGGCCGCGCGCGACGCCACCAGGGGGCGCGTCATCGCCATTGCCCAGCCGCACCGTTTCACCCGCCTGCGTGACCTGTTCGACGATTTCGCGGTCTGCTTCAACGACGCCGACACGATCATGGTCGCGCCGGTCTATGCGGCGGGCGAGGATCCCATCGATGGCATTTCCAGCGACACGCTGGTTTCGCGCATGCGTGCCGGCGGGCATCGCGATGCCCGTCATATCGCGGATGCGGCGGCCGTCGCCCCGGTGGTGCGCGAACTGGCGCAGCCGGGCGATCTGGTCATCTTCCTCGGCGCGGGCAACATCACGCAATGGGCCTACGCCCTGCCGAACGAACTGAATGGAGAGCCAGGTTGAGCCGGGGACAGGCGCTGCTCGACAGCTTGGGCGACAGGCTTGCCGGCCTGCGCGGCCGCCTCACGCCCGATGCGGAGATGGACAAGATCACCTGGTTTCGTGTCGGCGGACGGGCGGCGGCGCTTTTCCAGCCGGCTGACGAGGACGATCTTGCCGCCTTCCTGAAGGCGGTGCCGGGAGAAGTTCCTGTAATGGTTGTCGGCATCGGCTCCAACCTTCTGGTGCGCGACGGCGGCATTCCCGGTTTCGTGGTGCGGCTCTCCGCCAAGGGCTTCGGAGCGGTCGAGGCGATTTCCGAAACTCGCATCCGGGCCGGAGCCGCCGCGCCGGACAAGCGCGTGGCCGCCGCCGCGCTGGAGGCCGGCATGGCCGGTTTCCATTTCTATCACGGCATCCCGGGCGCCATAGGCGGGGCCCTGCGCATGAATGCCGGCGCCAATGGCGTGGAAACGCGCGAGCGGGTGGCCGAGGTGAGGGCGCTGGACCGCAAGGGCCGGCTGCACGTGCTTTCAAACGCCGATATGGGTTACGCTTACCGGCACAGTTCCGTGCCGGCTGATTTCATTTTTACTTCCGCCGTCTTCGAGGGCTATGCCGGGGACAAGGAGACGATCCGCGCGGCGATGGACGAGGTTCAGCATCACCGCGAGACGGTGCAGCCGATCAAGGAAAAGACCGGCGGCTCGACCTTCAAGAACCCTGAGGGAACGTCCGCCTGGAAAGAGATCGACAAGGCCGGCTGCCGGGGCCTGACGATCGGCGGGGCGCAGATGTCGTCCATGCATTGCAACTTCATGATCAACACCGGTTCGGCCACCGGTTATGATCTGGAGCATCTTGGTGAGACGGTGCGTGCGCGCGTCCTCGAAAATTCCGGCGTCCGCCTGCATTGGGAAATCCGGCGCATCGGTGAATTTCAGCCTGGCCGTGAAGTGCGGGAGTTCCTCGGACAGTTGCCCTGAGGACTCACGAAGGTAAAATTTCATTCAAATTCGCATAAAGTGAATCTCTCGGAATCCTAAGGGCTTGCCACGGAATCAACTCTCTGATTCTTTGGGCTCAGGCGTTTCCTGATTTGAGTCGTTCGGCGCGTAGGTCGCGGTTCCCGGCGGGGCTGCAACCACAGACTCGGACTCTGACTCAGGAAGCAAGGATGAGTGCCCGCCAAGGGGATGACGGGATATGACCAGCAAGCACGTTGCCGTTTTGATGGGGGGATTCTCGACAGAGAGGCCTGTGTCCCTGTCGTCCGGCAATGCCTGCGCCGACGCTCTCGAGGCTGGAGGCTACAAGGTCACCCGCGTCGATGTCGATCGCGACGTCAGCGCTGTTCTTTCCGGGCTGAAGCCGGATGTGGCCTTCAATGCGTTGCATGGCCCGTTCGGCGAGGATGGCGTCATCCAGGGTATCCTTGAATATCTGCAAATCCCCTATACGCATTCGGGCGTGCTGGCCTCGGCTCTCGCCATGAACAAGGAGCAGGCCAAGAAGGTTGCGCGCGCAGCCGGCGTTCCGGTGGCGGAATCGAAAATCATCAATCGCTTCGCGGTCAATGGCGCGCATCCGATGAAGCCGCCCTACGTGGTCAAGCCGGTCGCTGAAGGGTCGAGCTTTGGTGTGGTCATCGTCGGGGAGGATCAATCGCATCCGCCGCAGATCGTCTCTTCGCCTGACTGGAGCTATGGCGAGAGCGTGATGGTTGAGCGCTATGTGGCGGGTCGGGAGCTGACCTGCGCGGTGATGGGCGATGTGGCGCTCGGCGTCTGCGAAATTATCCCGACGGGTCATTCCTTCTACGATTACGATTCGAAGTATGTGGCGGGCGGATCAAAACACGAAACGCCTGCGAAACTTTCACCGAATATTTACCAAAAAATACAGACACTGGCGCTTAAGGCTCATCAAGCGATCGGCTGCCGGGGCGTGTCCCGGTCTGACTTCCGTTACGACGACCGCCATTCCGAGAATGGCGAGGTCGTGTGGCTGGAAGTCAACACCCAGCCGGGCATGACGCCGACGTCCCTGGTGCCTGAGATCGCCGCGCATGCAGGGCATTCCTTCGGCGATCTTTTGAGCTGGATGGTGGAGGACGCTTCGTGTCTTCGTTGAGGTCGGGACGTATGGGCGATGGCGGGCTGGCGGGTCTGGCGCCTGCCGTGCGTCCTGTCATGCCGCGCTGGCTGCGCCGTCCGTTGCGTGTGTTTTCACGGCTGGGCGAGGGCGTCTACGCCGCGCCTCCCTTCGCCGCCACCATCCTGTCCGTCGTGCTGCTGTCGTCGAGCGCGACCTATGGCGCCTATCTCGGCGGCCAGCTTGAGGGTTTCGTGCAGGGTGTGACGGCGCGAACCGGCTTCGCTGTGGATCAGATTCGGGTTGTGGGCAATCAGTACACGTCCGAGATCGATATTCTGGACCGGCTGGAGTTGAATGGCTGGACCGCGCTGGTGGGGCTCGATGCGGCTGACGCGCGCGACAGGATCGCGTCGCTGCCCTGGGTCGAGCATGCGACGGTTCGCAAGGTCTATCCCAATACGCTGGAGGTTCGGGTCGAAGAGCGCGAGCCGTTCGCCATCTGGCAGCAGGGGCAGGCGCTGAACGTCATCGAAAAGAGTGGCCGGATCATTGCGCCATTTTCCGGCGGCAGGCTGGCTTCGCTGCCGCTGATCGTCGGCAATGGCGCGCCCCAACATGCGCCGAAGCTGATCGCAAGCATTGCGGATGTGCCGGAGCTGGCGGGCCGTGTGAAGGGTTACGTGCGCGTCGGCGAGCGCCGCTGGAACCTGCATTTGGACAATGGCGTGACCATCAGGCTGCCGGAGCATGGCGTGGGAGCGGCGCTTGAGCTGCTGGTGAGGCTCGATCGCGAGCAGGGCCTCCTCGGGCGTGACATCGTGGCGGTCGATCTGAGGATTTCCGATCGCGTGGCCGTGGCGCTTTCGCCCGACGCATCCACGGCGCGGCTGGCGGCGCTCAAAGGCGCTGCGCGCAAGTCGGGGAGCCGCATATGAATTGGCTGCGCAAAAACGGCGATGCATCGGCCAGGCGTTCCGGCGTTCTGACCGTGCTCGATGTGGGGTCGAGCAAGGTGTGCTGCGTGGTGGCCAGGCTCCAGCCCTGCGAGGAGGGAAACCTGCTGCGCGGGCGTACGCACCGCATCCAGGTGATCGGCATCGGTCACCAGAAATCGCAGGGGATGAAGTCCGGGGTGGTCGTGGATCTGGAGCGCGCGGAGCATGCGATCCGGCTGGCCGTGGATTCGGCCGAGCGCATGGCTGGACTGACCGTCGACTCGCTGATCGTCAATATGACTGCGGGCCGCCTGAAAAGCGAAACCTTCTCCGCAACCGTCAATCTCGGCGGTCATGAGGTGGATGAGAGCGACATCAAGCGCGTGCTGGCGGCCGGCGCGCGGCAGGCGCTGAAGTCCGAGCGCGAGGTGATCCATTCGCTGCCGATGGGCTTCTCGCTGGACGCCGAGCGCGGCGTGCGCGATCCGCGCGGCATGGTGGGCGACGCTCTGGGTGTGGACATGCATGTGCTGACCGGCGATGCGGCGCCTTTGCGCAATATCGAGCTGGCCATCAACCGTTCGCATCTTTCTGTCGAACGCATGGTGGCGACGCCTTATGCCAGCGGTCTCGCGGCTCTCGTGGACGACGAGCTGGAAATGGGGGCGGCCTGCATCGATATGGGTGGCGGCACGACCACCATTTCCATTTTCTCCGAAGGGAATTTCGTGCATGGCGACGCGATTCCCGTCGGCGGAAACCATGTGACGCTGGACCTCGCCAAGGGGCTTTCCACCACCATCGATGCGGCGGAACGGCTGAAGGTCATGCACGGCTCGGCCTTGCCCGGCAGCGCCGACGACCGCGATCTCGTGACCATTCATCCCATCGGCGACGACCATGGCGCGCCGATGCAGATTCCGCGTTCGGTGATGACGCGCATCATCCGCGCCCGCGTCGAGGAGACGCTGGAAATGCTGCGCGACCGGATCAGCAAATCAGGTTATGCCAGCGCGATCGGCAAGCGAATCGTGCTGACGGGCGGCGCCAGCCAGCTTGCCGGTCTCCCGGAAGCGGCACGTCGCATTCTTGGGCGCAACGTGCGCACCGGACGTCCGCTGGGCGTCGCGGGGCTGCCCGAAGCGGCCAAGGGGCCGGCGTTCTCGACGGTGGTCGGGCTGCTCATCTATCCGCAGGTGGCGAATTTCGAGAGCCGGCCGGCGAAAGGTGGAGCCGTGTTCAGGATGACCGGGACGGACGGGCGACTGTATCGCGTAAGTCAGTGGTTGAGAGAGAGTTTCTAGAGTTAACGGGGACAGCCCCCAGACAGCCGCTACGGCGAAGCGGCGGGAAAGGCAAAGGACGAGGACAATGGCAATCAATCTTCAAAAGCCGGACATCACCGAGCTGAAGCCGCGCATCACCGTTTTCGGTGTCGGCGGCGGCGGCGGCAACGCAGTCAACAACATGATCACCGCCGGCCTGCGCGGCGTCGAATTCGTTGTGGCGAACACCGACGCCCAGGCGCTGACCACGTCGAAGGCGGAGCGGCTCGTCCAGCTCGGCGCGCATGTAACCGAGGGGCTGGGCGCGGGTTCGCAACCTGAAGTCGGCCGCGCCGCGGCTGAAGAGTGCATCGACGAGATCAACGACCACCTTTCCAACGCCCATATGTGCTTCGTCACCGCCGGCATGGGCGGCGGCACGGGCACCGGGGCCGCCCCGGTCGTCGCCCGTGCGGCGCGCGAGAAGGGCATCCTGACGGTCGGCGTCGTCACCAAGCCGTTCCACTTCGAAGGCCAGCGCCGCATGAAGACGGCTGACCTCGGCATCGAGGAACTGCAGAAGTCCGTCGATACGCTCATCGTCATTCCGAACCAGAACCTGTTCCGTCTGGCCAATGACAAGACCACCTTCGCCGACGCCTTCGCCATGGCCGATCAGGTGCTCTATTCGGGCGTCGCCTGCATCACCGATCTGATGGTCAAGGAAGGCCTGATCAACCTCGACTTCGCCGACGTGCGTTCGGTGATGCGTGAGATGGGCAAGGCCATGATGGGCACCGGCGAAGCTTCGGGCGAAGGCCGTGCGATGGCCGCCGCCGAGGCGGCTATCGCCAATCCGCTGCTCGACGAGACCTCCATGAGGGGCGCCAAGGGCCTGCTGATCTCGATCACCGGCGGGCGCGATCTCACCCTGTTCGAGGTGGACGAAGCCGCGACCCGCATTCGCGAAGAGGTCGATCAGGACGCCAACATCATTCTCGGCGCCACTTTCGATGAAGAGCTGGAGGGTGTCATCCGCGTGTCGGTCGTCGCCACCGGCATCGACAAGTCGGCCGAGGAAATCGCCGCGACCCCGATCTCGATCCGCCCTCCGCAGGCCAAGCCGGCTGCCCGTCCGGCAGCGCCTGCGGCTGAGGCCCGTCCGGCTGTCCAGCCCGCGCCGCAGCCGTCCCAGCTTCAGGAGCCACGCGCTGCCGATCCGGTCGCCGAGGCGTTCCAGATGGCCGAGCAGAACGCCGCCGCCATGGCGCATCGCCCGGTACAGGCTTCCGACGACTTTCGCCCCCAGAGCAAGCTGTTCCAGCAGGCCCAGCCTCACCAGCCCGCGCAGCAGTTTCAGCAGCCGGTGGTGATGCAGCAGGCCGCACTGCAGATGCAGCCCGCTCCGCAGCCTGCGCCGCAGCAGCGCGAGATGCATCAGCCGGCGGCGCCGCAGCGCATGCCGCGCGTGGAGGATTTCCCGCCGGTGGTGCGTGCAGAGGTCGAGGCCAAGAACAACCCGGTCAGCCATGAGGAGCGTGGCCCGATGGGGCTGCTCAAGCGCCTCACCAACGGGCTGACCCGCCGCGAGGAAGAGCCCGCCCGCCTTCAGCCGGCCCAGCCGCGGGAGCCGAAGCTGCGTCAGGCCCAGCCGGAAGTGCGCCGCATGCCTTCGCAGGATTCGCAGCTCTACGCACCGCGCCGTGGCCAGCTCGACGAACAGGGCCGGCTGGTCGCCCAGCCGCGCGCTGCTCATGACGACGATCAGCTGGAGATTCCGGCGTTCCTGCGCCGTCAGGCCAACTGATCGCCGCAGACGCGTCACAATTCGAGAGGGGCAACCGGGACACCGGTTGCCCCTTTTTGCTGAAGTCTTTGGAAAACAAGGACTAAAAGCACCTACCGTGGTGACGTTCCGGGTTACATGGGGTAAAAAAGCGTGATTTGGAGGAAGTCCGACGCATTACTATCTTCGCCGGCAGCATATCGAAGCGGCTTGCAGGTTGGGGGAGATGCCTTCTTGCCGTAACTGGACAGTCGGCTTGACCGGCGCAGGAAGCAACGAACGAGCGGGCATACGGGGATCGTTTTGAACGATTATCAAACGACGATAAGATCGCGCGTGACGCTGGCCGGAACCGGCGTGCATAGCGGCAAGCCCGTTTCGGTGACCTTCGCGCCCTCAGACGTGGACACCGGCGTCGTCTTCCACTTTGTCGGCGGCGCGGAGCCGGGCAAGGAAATACGCGCTCTCGTGTCCGAAGTCGGCGCGACCGATCTTTCCACCCTGCTTGGGGACCCGGCCGGCGTTCATGTCTCGACTGTGGAACATCTGATGGCGGCCATTCTGGGCGTCGGGATCGACAATCTGGTCATCGAGACCGAGGGCAACGAAATTCCGATTCTCGACGGCAGCGCCGCCGTGTTCGTGGAGGCCATCGATCAGGTCGGGCTTGAAATGCAGCCGGTCAAGCGGCGTTTCATTCGCGTGCTCAAGGAAGTGCGCATCGAGAGCGGAGCCTCCTGGGCCGAATTCCGGCCTTATTCCGGCACGCGGTTCGAGGTCGAGATCGATTTCGAGAGCCGCGCCATTGGCCGTCAGCAGTTCGCCATCGACCTGACCGGGGATTCCTTCCGCAATGAGGTTGCGGGGGCACGCACATTCGGGTTCCTGAAGGATGTCGAGCGCCTCTGGGCCGCGGGGTATGCGCTGGGGTCCTCGCTGGAGAATTCCGTCGTCATCGGCTACGACAACCGCGTAATCAATATGGGCGGCCTGCGTTATCCCGACGAATTCGTGCGGCACAAGACGCTCGACGCTCTGGGCGATCTGGCGCTGGCCGGGGCACGCTTCATTGGCTGCTTTCGCTCCTATCGCGGCGGACACAGGCTCAATGCGGCGGCGCTTCGCCGCCTGCTGTCGGATCGCAGCGCTTTCGAGATCGTCGAGACGACGCGCCGGAAGCACGGGCGCATCGCCGAGATCAGCGCTGTCAGCGGCCCGGTCTTCGCGCCGTGGGCGATCTGAAGGCCCGACAGGGCGGTCCGGCGGCATTTTTCGGTGGACGAATGCGCAAACGCCACCTTCGCCACAAAAATGTGCGATTGCCGGACGATAGCGTTGCCGCGCGTGCCGATTATGGTCTATGGCTGCACGCTGACCGAGGAAACGGCGCCGAAAGGGCGAATCCCAATCATGTTGTTCAAACGGGCTGATCGATCGATGGCAACAGTGAAGAGCCCGGTGGGTCGGGTTGTCCTGGCTTTATCGCTCGCCGCGACGCCGTTGCTGCTCGCGGGCTGCATGTCCTCTTCGGACAAGGATCTTGATCTCTCCACCTATGTCGAGCAGACCGAACCGGCTGACGTGCTCTACAATCAGGGCCTGGCAAATCTGAACGCCGGCCGCCTCGGCGAGGCGGCGAAGAAATTCGCGGCCGTGGACCGCCAGCATCCTTATTCGGAATATGCCCGCAAGGCGATGGTGATGGGCGCGTTCACCAATTACCGTCAGGGAAATTATGATGACGCCATCCAGATGTCGCAGCGTTATCTGAACCTCTATCCGACATCGGAAGACGCCGATTACGCGGTCTACATCGCCGGCCTCAGCTATTTCCGCCAGATCCGCGACGTGACGCAGGACCAGAAGGAAGCGCGCCAGACCGTGCAGACCATGCAGGAACTGGTCAATCGCTGGCCGGATTCGCAATATGCCGAGGATGCGCGCACCAAGATCCGCCACGCCAACGACCAGCTCGCCGGCAAGGAGATGCAGGTCGGCCGCTACTATCTGGAGCGTCGCGAATATCTGGCGTCGATTAAGCGTTTTCGCGCGGTCGTCGAGCAATATTCCAACACCCGCCATATCGAGGAAGCGCTGGCGCGTCTCGTCGAAGCCTATTACGCGATGGGCCTGACGGACGAGGCGCAGACGGCTGCCGCTGTTCTCGGACAGAATTACCCGAGCAGCCAATGGTACAAGGATTCCTTCAAGCTGCTGCAGAGCGGCGGTCTTACGCCGCGTGAGAATGCCGGCTCGTGGATATCGAAGGCCGGGAAGATGATTACCGGCTGACGGTCGCCATGCTATCCAGGCTGTCGATCCGCGACATCGTTCTGATCGAGAAACTGGACATAGACTTTGCTCCAGGTCTCTCCGTGCTGACCGGAGAGACGGGAGCCGGCAAGTCAATCCTGCTCGATTCGCTTTCCCTCGCGCTGGGCGCGCGCGGCGATGCCTCGCTCGTGCGTCACGGTGCGGCTCAGGGTCAGGTGACGGCTGTGTTCGACGTGCCGCGCAACCATCCCGCCCGCGCTATTCTTGCCGGAAACGCCATCGACGATGACGGCGACATCATCCTGCGCCGGATCCAGACGGCGGACGGGCGCACGCGCGTCTTCGTCAACGACCAGCCGGCAAGCGTGGCGCTGATGCGAACCATCGGCCATGCGCTGGTGGAAATCCATGGCCAGCACGACGAGCGGGCGCTTGTGGACGCCAGCGCCCATCGCGAGGTTCTGGACGCTTTCGGAGGCCATGCCAGCGCGGTGCGCGAAACGGCGGAAGGATGGCGCGGCTGGCGCACCACCGAGCAGGAACTCGCGCGCCACAAGGCGCGGGTGGAAGCGGCTGCGCGTGAGGCGGACTATCTGAGAGCGGCCGTCGCCGAGCTCGTGCAGCTTGATCCTCAGCCCGGTGAGGAGAGCCAGCTTGCCGAGCTTCGCGCCACCATGATGCGGGCGGAAAAGATCGCTTCCGAAATCAGCGATGCGCAGGATGTGCTGTCAGGCCCGTCGTCGCCCTTGCCGCAACTGGCCAGCCTGCTTCGGCGCTTGCAGCGCAAGGCGGCTGAAGCGCCGGGCCTGCTCGATGATGTGGTGACTTCCCTGGACGAGGCGATGCTGTCGCTCGACGCCGCGCAAGCGGGCGTTTCGGCTGCGCTGCGCGCCACCGAGTATGATCCGCAGCGGCTGGATCAGGCCGAGGAGCGGCTGTTCGCGCTACGCGCCGCCGGTCGCAAGCATAACGTTCAGGTGGATGACCTTGCCCGCCTGCGCGACACCATGGCCGCCGACCTGGCCGATCTCGACGCCGGAGAAGAGCGGCTGGCGGCGCTGGAACAACAGGCGAAGCAGGCGCGTGATCTGTACGACCAGAGCGCGGCGCATCTTTCCGCACTTCGACAGGCCGCCGCGAAGGGCCTGCGCGACGCTGTGATGGCTGAACTGCCGGAACTCAAGCTGGAGCGGGCCGAATTCATCGTGGAAATGTCGAGTGAACCCGACAGCCGTATGGAGGAGGGCGTGGATCAGGTCGAGTTCTGGGTGCGCACCAACCCCGGCACCCGCCCCGGCCCGATGATGAAGGTAGCGTCGGGCGGCGAGCTTTCGCGCTTCCTGCTGGCGCTGAAGGTGGCGCTGGCAGATCGTGGCTCGGCTCCGACGCTGGTGTTCGACGAGATCGACACGGGCGTGGGTGGCGCGGTCGCCGACGCCATCGGCCAACGTCTGGCAAGACTGGCCGGGCGCGTGCAGGTGCTTTCCGTGACCCACGCGCCGCAGGTGGCGGCGCGCGCCTCGACCCATTTCCTGATCTCCAAATCCGGCGGCGCCGACCGTGTCGCTACTGGCATTGTCGCCATGGACGTGGATGCGCGACAGGAGGAGATTGCGCGTATGCTGGCCGGCGCGACCATCACCGACGAGGCGCGGGCGGCGGCGGAAAGGCTTTTACGCGAGAATACGGCTGCGGCCGTCTGAGCCCGCTTTCTCCAGAACGCCATCGGTCCAATCGGATGCATAAAGGACGCTCAAACATTTTGAGCGAGCATCGGCTTTTCCGAAAACCGGACTCCACTTTTCGGTTCGATGCTCTATCCACAATTGACAAGATGATTCAGGAGAGAGAGGCAGGCGCCTGTTTCCGTTCGGCTTTGTGCGCGCTACATACGCATGTCGTAACCGGGGCTTCTGGCCGAACCGAGAGATGTCGTCATGTCCGAAAAATCAGTTGACGCCCTGACAGAGGCCGAGGCCGTCGCTGAACTTGAGCGACTGGCGGGTGAGATCGCGGAGCATGACCGGCGCTACTATGCGGAAGATGCGCCGACCGTCTCGGATGCTGAATATGACGCGCTGCGCATTCGCAATGCGGAGATCGAAGCACGCTTTCCGCAGCTCGTGCGCGAGGATTCGCCGTCGCTTAAGGTGGGAACCGCGCCATCCGGCGCTTTCGGCAAGGTGGTTCATGCCGTGCCGATGCTGTCGCTCGACAACACTTTCTCTGACGAGGATGTACGCGACTTCGTGGTGAGCGTGCGGCGCTTCCTCGCCCTGCCGGCGGATCGGGAACTGGTGTTCACCGCCGAGCCGAAAATCGACGGGCTTTCCATGTCGCTGCGCTACGAGAACAGGCGGCTGGTGACAGCGGCGACGCGCGGTGACGGCGCGACCGGCGAGAACGTGACGACCAATATCCGCACCATCGGTGAAATTCCCGAAACGCTGCCGAAGGATGCGCCGGACGTGGTGGAGGTGCGCGGCGAGGTCTACATGCGCCGTGACGACTTCTTCGAACTCAACCAGCGCATGGCTGAGACGGGGCGCGTCTTCGCCAATCCGCGTAACTCCGCCGCCGGAAGCCTGCGCCAGCTCGACCCGGAAGTGACGCGCCAGCGCCCGCTGCGCTTCTTCGCTTATGCGTGGGGCGACACCTCCGCGTCGCTTGGCGAAACGCAATATGATGTCGTCAGGCGGTTCGGCGACTGGGGGTTTCGCGTCAACGACCTCATGGCTCGCTGCAATACGATTGAGGCGATGCTGGAACATTACCACCGCATCGAGGCTGAGCGCGCCGAAATTCCCTATGACATCGACGGCGTCGTCTACAAGGTGGACCGGCTCGACCTTCAGGAACGGCTGGGCTTCCGCTCGCGCAGCCCGCGCTGGGCGACGGCGCACAAATTCGCCGCCGAAAAGGCGATGACGGTGCTGAACGGCATCGACATCCAGGTCGGGCGCACGGGCGCGATGACGCCGGTGGCGCGGCTGGAGCCGGTGACGGTGGGTGGTGTGGTCGTCACCAACGCCACGCTGCACAATGAGGATTATATCAGGGGTATCGGCAACAGCGGCCAGCCGATCCGCGAAGGGCGCGATATCCGCGTCGGCGATACGGTCGTCATCCAGCGGGCTGGCGATGTCATTCCGCAGATCCTCGACGTGGTGCTGGAGAAGCGGCCGGCGGATGCCGCACCTTACGAGTTCCCCCATACGTGTCCCGCCTGTGGCAGTCATGCGGTGCGCGAGGAGGGCGAGGCGGTGTGGCGCTGCACCGGCGGCCTGATCTGCCCGGCGCAGGCGGTGGAGCGGCTTCGCCATTTCGTGTCGCGCAACGCCTTCGATATCGAGGGGCTGGGCGAAAAGCAGATCGAGTTTTTCTTCCAGTCGGACGATCCGGCGCTTCAGGTGCGCTCGCCTGCCGACATTTTCACGCTGAAGGAGCGCCAGCAGGCGTCGCTGACCAAGCTGGAGAATGTGGACGGTTTTGGCGCTGTTTCGGTGAAGAAGCTGTTCGCCGCCATCGACGAGCGTCGCCGGGTCGAGTTCTCACGCTTTCTGTTCGCGCTTGGCATACGCCATGTCGGCGAGACCAACGCCAGGCGTTTCGCCCGCCATTTCCTGTCGTTCGAGGCGTTTCGCAAACTGGCCGAGGAAGCGGATATGCCCGAAGGCAAGGGCGATCCCGGCAATGCCGCCTGGCAGGAACTGAACAACATCAACGGCATCGGCTCCATCGTCGCCGGCGCGGTCGTGGAGTTCTTCGAGGAGGATCATAACCGGCAGGTGCTCGATGCGCTGCTGTTGCAGGTGACGCCGGTGGACGAAGAGCCGATTGGCGCGACCGATTCTCCAGTGGCCGGCAAGACCGTGGTGTTCACCGGGGCGCTGGAGAAGATGTCGCGCGACGAGGCCAAGGCCATGGCCGAAAAGCTCGGCGCGAAGGTTTCCGGCTCGGTGTCGAAGAAGACCGATCTGGTGGTGGCCGGGCCGGGCGCTGGCTCCAAGCTCAAGCAGGCGAATGAACTCGGTATCGAAGTGATCGACGAAGACGCATGGTTCGCCCGCGTCGGCAGGGAATAAGGGCTCCGTACATCCAGTTTCGCTGATCGTCTGGCTCAAGAGAATTCATGTGACAGCGCCTGACAGGCTGCATAGATAAAATCCTTTTTCGGGAGTGATCCATGACAGCGCAAGCAACGGGCAAGCGCGCGCCCTTGAACGAGTTCTGGCGCGGGGCACGGTTCGGGTTTCCGGTCTGTGTGGCGATTGCGCCTTTCGGGCTGCTGTTCGGCACGCTTGCCGTGGAGAACGGCCTTTCCGTTTTCGAAGCTTTCTTCATGAGCTTCGCGGTCTACGGCGGCGCCAGCCAGATGGTCGGCATCGAGTTGTTCGGCCAGAAGGTTGCACCCTGGCTGATCGCCTTTTCCATTTTTGCGGTGAACTTCCGCCATGTGCTCTATTCGGCGGCGATCGGCCGCCATCTGGCAAAATGGCCGGTTGCGCAGCGGGGGGCCGCTTTCTTCCTGTTGACCGACGCGCAATATGCGCTTGCCGAAAGCCAGGTGCAGAGCGGGCGCAGTTTCACTTTCGCCTGGTATGTGGGGGCGGGGTTCACCAGCTACCTGTCATGGGTTGCGGCGACGGTGCTTGGCGCTGTTTTCGGCAAACTCATCCCCGACACGAGCGCCATCGGCATCGACTTCCTGCTGCCGATCTATTTCCTGGGGCTGGTGATGGATTTCCGCAAACGACCGCTCTGGCTGCCGATTGTCGCCGTCAGCGCCGTGGCCTCGATCCTGGCCTACAGGTTTGTCGGCTCGCCATGGCATGTGTCCCTTGGCGCTCTGGCGGGCGTTGCGCTCGCCGTCATCCTGCCCCCGTCCCGCAGCGGCATTGAGGTTACCTCCGGACAGGTCGTGGAGGAGCCGGCATGAGCAGCACCTTATGGATCATTGTGGCAGGCGCGATCGCCACCTATCTGACGCGAATCGGCGGACATCTCGTGATTTCGCGGCTGGAACGCATTCCGCCGCGCGTCGAGGCCGGTTTGAACGCGGTGCCGGCGGCGGTGCTCACCACGCTCGTGGCGCCGGCCGTGCTGACGGCCGGACCGGCGGAATGGCTGGCGTTGATCGTGGCGGGGCTGGTCGCGTTGCGCGGCGGGCTGCTGAGCATGTTTCTGGCAGGGGCGGTGGTGCTCGTCGCCGCCCGCCAGTTCATGGCCTGAAGTTCAGCTAGAGCGGTTCTGGTTTTCATTGAACCGGCAGAACCACTCTACTCACTGTTTTGGCCGCATTTCCGAACGCAAAACCGCTTCACACTTTTGCTGGAAATGCTCCAAGCGGCGCGCAGGCCTGTTCGAGCCACGCCAGCACGTCGCCGTGGACCGTTGGGCCGATCTCGGCCAGCACGTGTGCATGATAGGCGTCAAGCCAGTTCCGCTCGACCGGTGACAGCAGCTCGGCAACGATCATGCGCCGATGGAAGGGGGCCAGCGTCAATGTTTCGAAGCTGTGCATGGCGATGTCGCCACCTTCGATCTGCGCTGCCGGCTTGACCGCGATGAGGTTTTCCAGCCTGACGCCGTAGTGGCCTTCCTTATAGTAGCCCGGCTCGTTGGAAAGGATCATGCCTTCGCGCAGTCTCTCCGTACCGGTCCTGGCGATGCGCTGCGGACCCTCGTGGACGGCGAGATAGGAGCCGACGCCATGGCCAGTGCCATGGGCATAGTCGAGCCCATGGCCCCAAAGCGCCAGACGGGCGACGGCATCGATGTCCGAGCCGCGCGTTCCGGCAGGAAAGCGCAGGGTGGAAAGGCCGATCAGGCCTTTCAGCACCAGCGTGTAGCGCTCGCGCATCTCATCGCTTGGCTTGCCGATGGGGACGGTGCGGGTGATATCGGTGGTGCCGTCCTGATACTGCGCGCCGGAATCGAGCAGGAACAGTTCGCCGTCGCCCAGTTTGCGGTTGGTCGCGCGCGACACGCGGTAGTGAATGACAGCCCCGTTCGGGCCGGAGCCGGAAATGGTCTCGAAAGAGACGTCGCGCAGCGGCATCTGCGTTTCCTCGCCTGCCCGCCGGCGGAAATTTTCCAGCGCCTCGACGGCTCTGATCTCGTCGGTTTCGCCCGGCTGCTGGCGGTCGAGCCAGCACAGCATGCCCGCAATGGCCGCTCCGTCGCGGCGATGGGCGGCGCGGCTGCCTTCCAGTTCGGCCCTGTTCTTGGTGGCGCGTGGAATGCGGGCCGGATCGGCTGCCGCCACGACCGTGCCGCCATTGGCCTCGACCAGCATGCGCAGCTTCTCGGCCGCCAGAACCGGGTCGAGCGCGATGCGCGCTCCTTGTGTGGCGAGGTCGGCGATTGCCGGCGCGAACGTGTCGGGTTGATGCGGTTCGGCAAGCTGGGTGAGATAGGCTTCGACCTCGCGAGAAAACTTGGCTCTGTCCATGAACAGGCGATGCGAGCCGTCGGCGGCGAGAATGGCGAAGCCAAGCGCCAGCGGCGTGTGCGGCACGTCGTTGCCGCGAATGTTGAATGCCCAGGCGATGGAGGAGGGGTCGGTCAACACCGCGTGTGTTGCGCCATCCTCCTCGATCGCCGCCGCCAGCCGAACCAGCTTGTCCTTCGCCAGTTCGCCGGCGAAGGCGACAGGCTGGATTTCGACCGGGGTGAGCGGCGGGGCCGGCTGGTCTTCCCAGATGGCGTCGACCGGATTCGTCTCCAGCGGCACGAGTTCCACGCCAGCCTTCTTTGCCGCCGCCTTCAGCGTGTCGACTTCGCCGGTCGTGTGCAGCCATGGGTCGAAGCCGAGCCGCGCGCCGGATTTCAGATTCTGTCCGATCCACTTCGCGGGTGGATTGTCGATGAGGCTGTCATAGCCGAAGATGGCGGGATCGGTTTCCTTGCGGACTTGCAAGGTGTAGCGCCCGTCGATGAAGATGACGGCGCGGTCGGCCAGCACCAGCGCCACCCCGGCCGAGCCGGAAAAGCCGGTCAGCCACTTCAGCCGGGCTGCGCGCGCCGGCACATATTCGCCCTGATGCTCGTCGGCGCGGGGCACCAGGAACCCGTCCAGGCCGTTGGCGGCCAGCCATGCGCGAAGGGCGGCGACGCGCGCCGAGGCAAGCGAAGGATCGCTGGACGAATCGAACGACTGGAACATGTCAGGATTTCCCGGAAATGAATCTCGCGGGAACCTAACTCCCCGGCGTCATGCTGACAATGAGGTAGCAGGCAGCGGCTCAGGAGCCTGTTTCAGGCGGCTGGCTTGAGATGGATCGTGACCCAGCCTTCGCGATGCAGCGTGGTGATGTGCGCAAAACCCTGTGCGACATAGGCCTCGACCACGGCGTCGTGCTGGCGCTCGAGAATGCCGGACAGAACCAGCGAGCCGCCGGGGCGCACATGGGCCGCCATCTGCGGGGCGATCTCGATCAGCGGTCCAGCCAGAATGTTGGCGACGATCAGCGCGAACGGGCCGCGCTGCGCGAAGCTCGGGTGCTCGAAGCCTGTCGCGGTGACGGTTTCGACATAATCGGCGACGCCGTTGAGTTTCACATTGGCGGCGGCGACTTCCGTTGCGACCGGGTCGATATCGGTCGCCAGGACCGGGATGCCGGACAGCTTGGCAAGCGCAATCGCCAGAACGGCGCTTCCCGTTCCAAGATCGAGCGCGCTGGCGGGGCGCTCGGCCGCCACAACCTGCTCCAGCATTTCGAGGCAGCCGGCGGTGGTGCCGTGATGGCCGGTGCCGAAGGCGAGGCCGGCCTCGATCTCGATGGCGATGTCGCCATCCCGGCGCTGGTCCCTGTCATGGGAGCCGTGGACGAAGAAACGGCCGGCGCGCACCGGCTGCAACCCCTCCAGCGAGCGGGCCACCCAGTCGATGTCCGGCAGTTCCTCCCGCTGCACCGCGCAATCTAGGGACAGGGACAAAAGCACCTCGCGCAGACGGTTTTCCGCACCGTCAATATCGCCGTCCGCGTAAAGCGAGACTTCGTGGATGTCGCGGTCCTCGTCGACCTCCAGAACGCCAATCGGCCAGCCATCGTCCTCGAAAGCCGTTTCGAGGCTGGCGAAAATGCGCCCGGCCTCTTCCTTCGAGGTGGTGAAGTGGAGGCGGGTCTGGGTCATGAGGTCGAGAACCTGTTGGTGTCAGCTTCCCGCGGCAAGCCGCTTCAGCTTGGCCTTGGCCGCGTCGGGGCTCTCGCCATAGGCGATGGTGCCGAAAAAGTCACCCTGCGAATTGAGCAGCAGCACCGAGGCGGTGTGGTCGAGCGTGTAGTCGCCATCGTCGGTCGGAACCTTCTTCCAGTAGATGCCGAAGGACTTGGCCATGGCGAAGACCTTTTCCGGGTCACCGGTGATGCCGGTGATGCGGTCGGAGAAGTTGCTGATATAGGTGTTCAGTATCTCCGGCGTGTCGCGCTCGGGATCGACCGACACGAAATAGGCGTGGATGTCCTTGCCCTCATCCCCCAGCGCGTTGAGGTAGCCGGCAAGTTCAAAAAGGGTCGTCGGGCATACTTCCGGGCAATGTGTGAAGCCGAAGAACACGGCGGCGGGCTGGCCACGGAAAGCCTGCTCGGTGATTGGCTGGCCCGTTTGGTCGGTGAGCGTGAAGGGCGCGCCGAAAGGCTCGCCGCTGTGACGCTGGCTGTACCAGTTGAAGACCAGAAAACCGATGCCGGCGGCAATGAGGACGAGAATGCCGGCGAGAATTTTGCGCATGGGGAACAGTCCGCTTTCAGGCGGCCTCGGGCCGCGTCGATCCAACAGATGGATCTGTTCTAGTAGTCCGGCGGAAACTGTCAAAGTGGGCCCATTGCCGCAAGGCCTCGCGAGGTCACATCATCGTGCTTGCAACGGAAAGCCCCGCACCCCAATTGCAGGGCGATTCCCCAACCGGACGGAGACCATCGTGCGCAAGACCGTAGCCAGCCTGACAGCAGCCGCAGCCATCGCCGGCACCCTCATGTCGGCCCGGGCCGAGCAGGTGGGCAAGATCGGCGTCGACTGGTTCGGCAACGACATCAAGATCGAAGCCGTGAGCGATCCCAAGGTGGAGGGCGTGACCTGCCATCTGGCCTATTTCGACCGTGGCGTGATCGACCGTCTCCAGAAAGGCAACTGGTTCGAAGACCCGTCCAACGCCGCCATTTCCTGTCAGCAGACGGGGCCGATCAGGATCGGCGACATCGATTTCAGCAGAAGCGGCGAAGAGGTGTTCCGGCAGTCGATCAGCCTGATCTGGAAGAAGCAGGTGGTCAAGCGCATCTACGACAAGACCAACGACACGCTGATCTATCTGGCCCATTCGCAGCAGGTTCAGGACGGATCGGCCAAGATGGCGATTGCGACCATTCCGCTTTTCGGACAGCAGGTCGAATGGACGAAAGGCAAGCCGCAATAAGCCGGCTGCGGGCAGGAGGCTTGCTCAAGGGCGGGGAGCGTCGTACAGCCGCCTGATGGACGAGCCTCAACAGCCAGAGCCGCGCGAGGCGCAGCCGCGTATCCACCCGTCAGCGGAGCTGAAGGGCTGCCGGCTGGAATCCTATGTGGCGATAGGCGAGCGGGTTGTGCTGCGCGAGGTGGTGGTTGGAGCCTTCACCTATTTCGAGCGCCATGCGGAAGCCATCTACGCAAGCCTCGGCAAATTCTGCTCGGTCGCCGCCAACACGCGCATCAATGCGCTGGAACATCCGATCGAGCGCATCACCCAGCACAAGCTGAGCTATCGTCCGAACGAATATTTCCGCTATCTCGGCGTTGATTCCGGCTTTCGCGAGCGCAGGCAGGCGAAGCGGGTGACCATCGGCCATGATGTGTGGATCGGGCATGGCGCGGTGATCATGCCCGGCGTGACGGTCGCCAACGGCGCGGTCATTGGCGCCAACGCCGTGGTGACGCGCAATGTCGAAGCCTATGCGATCGTCGCAGGCTCTCCCGCGCGACTGGTTCGCTACCGTTTTCCGCCGGAGATAGCGAAACGGATTGAAAAGCTGAACTGGTGGGATTGGTCCGCCGAAAAGATCGGCCGCGCCATTCCCGACATGCAGGCGCTTCCCATCGAAGACTTTCTCAAGCGCTGGGAAGAACGGCGCGACTAGATGAAGTTGAAAGATTGCCGTTCCTTGATGCAGCGGCTGCGCTGGTAACCATGTCCCTTAACGTAAAGCATTAGCGTTAAAATTCTGTTTATCGGTTGAATTGCATAAAAATAGCAATTTATAGTTGTAATCACTTCGGGGTTTCGTATCCTGACATCGGAGGTATTCATCTGAAGCGCAAGGAAAAACGGAACAGTCAGAGGAGAATGTCATGAACAAGTTCACCGTTATTCTTGCAACCGCAGTTATTTCTTTCACTGGCGTCAGCGCCCATGCCGGCGGATGGGGTTCCAAAGGCAACAACAACAATTCGAGCGGCGGTCTGATCAACGTTGCGCCGGCTGTGGCGCTCGGCGACATCAAGGTGCTGAACGGTCTGTCCGTCCTCAACAAGTCGCCGATCCTGTCCGGCAACAACACGGTGCTCGGCAACGGCATCCTGAGCGGCGTCGGGCTCGGTATTCTGGGCGTCGGGGCGGGCTCGGCCAACTCGCCGGTGGGCATTTCCGGCGGTGGCAACACCTACACCGACAACAGCGGCAACACCTACGACAGCGGTAACGGCAATTCGTCCTACTCCGTGAAGAAGCGTCGCTAGACCAATAAGTCGGATGTCCGGGTCCGGCGGCGGGCAGGAGGGTTCGCGTCCCTCCTGCCCGCATCCGTTCGAAGGAACAGGCGCGGGATGCTGCGTAGCGCCTTGCGCCCGAACCTTAAATCTGCGCCCGCAGCCCGATGAAGACATCGGTGGTGCGTTCGCGGATGTCCAGAATAGTCTTGAACGTCTTCGACATGTCGACCCGGACCACCGCGCTGAGAGGTTTGCTGAGCGCATAGGTGGCTTGCGCGTAGAAGCCGCGGCCGCGTTCTTCGTTTTCCATGAGCAGGTTCTGCTTCACTTCGCGATAGACGCCGGTCGACAGAGCAAGCCGCCCGGTCGCCTTCCAGCCCAGCTCCACTTCGGCGCGGTGGAGCCAGGAAGCGAGAGGATCGTCGCTGTCGCCGGTCTCGTACCGGCCGAACCATGCACCGCGCAACTCGAAATCCTTCGGCAACGGCATGGCGGCTTTCACATTCCATGCAGGCCTGATTTCCGAATAGATGCCCTGCGCACCGCGCAAAGCTTCGGCGCCGGAAGCCATTCCGACCGACAATCCGGCCTCGCTGCGCATTTCCAGTTCGCCCTGTGCGCCATAAAGCGCATAGGAAAGCGATACGGGCGGCGAGCCGAGCTTCTCGACGGAGGCGAACAGCGCCGAAAGCGACCCGCCGGCCGCCAGCGGCCCGATTGTGCGCATGACGCGCGCCGCCAGCCGGAACTTGTTCACGTCGGGATCGAGGCGCGTCGGCCCGATCACATCTTCCTCGAAGCGGGTGCGGCCCGTGGTCTCGAAGACATTCGAGAGGTCGAGAACGAGAGCCGTGACCTCGTCCAGAGCAACGCCCATCTGCACCTGCGCCGCGGCGATCTGCTTCAGTGCGCGCGTGCCGATGACGAGCGGGCCGATTTCCAGATGATCGCCCTTGCTGAACGCCGACCAGGTGAGCGTGCCGCGCAGTTCCAGTGTCGGGGACAGGCGGCCGAAAGCATGCGCCGAGACGGCGATGCTGCGATCGTCCTCAATGGCGATGCGGTCATGACGCGTGAGCTGAAATTCGGCCGCGATGCCGGCATTGGCCTCATCGTCCCCGATGTCCTGACGCAGTGACCCGCGCAGCAGCGTGTACCAGTCCGCCACGGCAAATTCGCTGTCCAGAGCATTGCTGGTCCAGTGACGGTCGAGGGACGCGGAGATTTTCGGGGCCGGCTGGTTGGCCAGCGCCGGACAGGAAAGGAAAAGGGCCGAAAAACCGAGAACCAGCGCGGGCGCAGGAACCGCAAGGGTCAACTGCCGCCTCAGCTTCGGCCTCTTCGCCATTTCGCCTCTCCCGGTGCCGGAACCCCTCCCGCCGTGCGGGGGTGGCGAGGCGGAAGGGGCCGGAGGTTCCGCTGAAGCGGAAGGAACAGGCACCATTGCCTGCGTGGGTCATCATGTGATTGCATGCATAAGATGGGGTTTCCAAAAAACACATCTAATAGTTGTATCGGGTTGCGTGTCGACGCCTGTGGAACCTATCGCCATGCGCGATGGTTGTTCCGGTTTCGAGGACGCCATGCTGGAGAAAGCTTTCACCAGAGCGGCCAATGTGGTCGCCTATGTCACCGGCTTGCCGGTAGCGTTCATTGCCTGTCTGGCGCTCGTGCTGGGATGGGCGATCAGCGGGCCGCTGTTCGGTTTTTCCGATACATGGCAGCTCGTCATCAACACCGGCACCACCATCGTCACCTTTCTGATGGTCTTCCTGATCCAGAATACGCAAAATCGCGACGGCGCGGCAATGCAGGCAAAGCTGGACGAGCTGATCCGCATCAGCAAGGCCAATAACCGCTTCATCGGCATAGAGCATCTGACGGAAACGGAGGTCGAGGAAATTCGCAAGGCTTGTGAACTGGCGGCGGGGCGTCAGTCGTCCCGGCCGAAGCCTTCGCGGCGGACAACCGGAAAACCTCAACCGGCCGACGATTGACCTTTGTGTTCAGGCAGGCATGCTTGGGCTGGGCGAACAAGAGGATGCCGTGGCGGACTGGATCGAAATCCTGCGCAAGCAGACCGAAACGGGCGAGAAGATGGCGCGCGAGGTGCCCGCGGTCCTCGAAAATCCGCATGTGACGGAAGCGCAGGTGCGGGCCTTGTTCGATGAACTGGACCGGCAGGCGGAATTCGTCGAGGGCCTGCGCGAGACGCTGGAAAAGTTCGACCACGATTTTTCCGTCATCGAAGCGGCTGAAAAGCTGGAGGAGCGCTTTGGCGATCTCGCCGCCGCCGCGGCGGAGAAGCTCAAGGCCATGCGTTCGGGCGCATGAGGCAGGCGAGGCTCCGTCAGGCCGCGGTCACGAAACTGTCCAGCACCTTCTTCTGGCCTGCACGGTCGAAATCGATGGTCAGCTTGTTGCCGTCGATTGACGCGACATTGCCGTTGCCGAACTTGATGTGGAAGACGCGATCGCCGACCTTGAAGGCGGACGGCGCGTCGGCCACCGATTTCGCGACCAGTTCGCCATCGATCGTGCGGCCCTTGACCGAACCGCGCCCCGCGCCATAACCGGAATCCGCCTCGCCATAACCGATGCGTTCGACCGCATGGCCGGAGCGCGTGCCCCAGTTGCGGCTGGTGGCCTCGGTGCGATTCTGACGCGCGCGCTGCCAGCCCGGCGTTGCATAAGTGTTGGAGAAGGCCTGATTGCCGCCGCCTTGATCCCCTCTCTTGGCATAGCCCCCGGAGGGCGAACCGAGATTGTCGAAACGCGAGGCGCCATAGGGGTTGCCGTAGCCACCGAAGCTCGATCCGCTTTCGTTCACTTCGACATGGGCTTCGGGGAGTTCGTCGAGAAAGCGGGAAGGCATGGTCGACTGCCACAGGCCGTGGATGCGGCGGTTGGACACGAACCAGATGTGCAGGTTCTTCTTGGCGCGCGTGAGCCCGACATAGGCGAGACGGCGTTCTTCCTCGAGGCCGGATCGGCCGCCTTCGTCCAGCGCGCGCTGGTGCGGAAACAGGCCTTCCTCCCAGCCGGGCAGGAATACGGTCTCGAATTCGAGCCCCTTGGCCGAGTGCAGCGTCATCAGCGAAACGGCGTCGAGGTCCTCGTTCTGTTCGGTATCCATGACGAGCGCGACGTGTTCGAGGAAGGCGCGCAGCGACTCATAGTCCTCCATGGAGCGGATCAGCTCCTTGAGGTTGTCGAGCCGCGTCGGCGCGTCGGCCGCGCGGTCGTTCTTCCACATGTCGGTGTAGCCGCTTTCCTCCAGGATCGTCTCGGCCAGCTCCGTATGCGGCGTTGTCTCCAGAAGGTCCTGCCAGCGGGCGAAATTGGCCGCAACCTCGCGCAACGCCGCGCGCGGTTTGGGTTTCAGCTCGTCGCTCTCCGCCAGATTGGCGGCGGCTTGCAGCATCGGCACGCCGAGCGCGCGGGCAGTGTCATGGACCTGACGAATGGCGGCTTCGCCCAGACCGCGCTTCGGCACGTTGACGATGCGCTCGAAGGCGAGATCGTCGCCCGGATTGGCCACGACGCGTAGATAGGCCATGGCGTCGCGGATTTCCTGCCGCTCATAGAAACGCGGGCCGCCGATGACGCGGTAATTCAGGCCGATCTCGATGAAGCGGTCCTCGAAGGCGCGCATCTGGAAGGAGGCGCGCACCAGAATGGCGATGTCGTTGAGCGCATGCTTTCTGCGCTGCAACGCCTCGATCTCTTCGCCGACGGCGCGGGCTTCCTCGTCGGAATCCCAGGCGGCGTGGACATTGACCTTGGGGTCTTCGGGGTCGGGCCGATCCGTAAACAGCGTCTTGCCGAGCCGCCCCTCGTTATGAGCGATGAGATGGGCGGCAGCGCCAAGGATATGGGCGGTGGAGCGGTAGTTGCGTTCCAGCCGGATCACCGTCGCGCCCGGAAAATCCTTCTCAAAACGGAGGATGTTGTCCACTTCCGCTCCGCGCCAGCCGTAGATCGACTGGTCGTCGTCGCCCACGCAGCAGATATTGACCTTGTTTTCGCTCGCCGTGGGGGCAGGCGAAACCTCGCCCGGCGCGCCGTCGCGCGCCCGGCCTGCTGATGGTTGGACAGAGGTGGAAGCCGAAGTTCGAGGCCGCTGGGCGAGCAGGCGCAGCCACATATATTGCGCGGTGTTGGTGTCCTGATACTCGTCCACCAATATGTATCTGAAGCGCTTGTGATACTCGGCCAGAATATCGTGATGGGCGCGAAGGATACGGATCGGATGCAGCAGAAGGTCACCGAAATCGCAGGCGTTCAGCGTCGTGAGGCGGGCCTGATAGGCGCGGTAGAGTTCGCGGCCGCGACCATTGCCGAACGAGCGGGCATCGCCTTCCGAGATTTCCTCGGGGCCAAGGCCCTTGTTCTTCCAGCCGTCGATCATCTGGGCGAAGGTGCGCGGCGCCCAGCGCTTGTCGTCCAGCCCCTCCGCCTGAATGAGTTGCTTGATCAGGCGGATGACGTCGTCGGTGTCGAGAATGCTGAAATCCGAGCGCAGGCCGGCCAGTTCGGCATGGCGGCGCACTATCTTGACGCCAATGGAGTGGAAAGTGCCGAGCCAGGGCATGCCCTCGACCGCTTCGCCGACCAGCAGGCCGATGCGCTGCTTCATCTCGCGCGCGGCCTTGTTGGTGAAGGTCACCGCAAGGATCTGCGACGGGAAGGCGCGGCCGGTGGCCAGAATATGGGCGATGCGGGTGGTGAGCACCCGTGTCTTGCCGGTGCCCGCGCCCGCGAGAACCAGAACCGGACCTTCCGTGGTCTCGACGGCCTGCCGCTGCTCCGGATTGAGGCCGTTGAGATAGTCGGGCGGGCCGTTCTGCGCCTGTCGCGCGGCCATGGCGCGGGCGGCGATGCCGGACGGCGCGCCATGACCCGCGGCGGCCGGAGGTCTCGCACCCGGTTCATCAAAGAAGGGCATATCGTCGGAAAAGCCGGACATTGTTCCCGAATGTAGTGATTCGATCCCGAAAGACCAGAAGTGTCGCCGTTTTGTTCTGTTTTCAGGGCTCGGCTTACCCCTCCCGGCGCGCGGCTGCAAGGAAAGCCTGCAATGGGCGGAACATTGCGCTTGTGACGTCATTATTCCCGATTACCCGTCCGGCTCCCGATGCGGCCTCCGGCCAGATTTGCCCTTCACTCGGCAATGAGGGAACCCATCGACCTGATGGAGCGCATCTCCTATCCGAAGGCCAATTCCTCCACCTCGGTCCTGCTCATCGCCCGCGACAAGATCATCGTGAGCGGCGCGGTCAACGACAACTGTTCAAGCAAGGGCCTTCCGGCGTGATCCGTGCCTTACCGGCAAGGTTTGCGGGGTTCGCCTGCATCGCGATCTGTGGGACATGGACGTTGCGGCGCAGCTTCGCTGATCGACCTGACGACGGCGGCGGAGCGGCAAAACCGTCTCCCGAAATCCACACCTGAAGGCTTCTCGCGAGGGGTAGGGCCAGTTTGGCCTTGCCCCTCACGCGTGCTCGGTTAAGTCTGTGGGCAATGCCCGTTCCGGAATCGTCCCGGAGGGTGCGGGCGGGTGCAAGGGATGAGGCATGGACGATAATTTCGACAAGGCCGGCATTGCAGTCATCATCGTGTTCGGTGCGTTGTGCCTGGGCGGACTGATGGCGGCCAATCTGGTGGTGGGCGACCGCAGTGGTTTCCTGCTGGCGCTGGCAGGCTCCTTAACCGCCTATGTCGCCGGCTATGCGGTGCTGTTCGATCTGCCGCGCATCTACGCGATCCTGATCGCAATCGCGCTCCTGTTCGGCATTGCCTCCACCATCGCCTACGCATTCTAGATTCTGCCAGATCGGGCACAGGCGAGGCATGCGGCGAAGCAATTTCGTTGCGCGCGTGGGGGCTTATGCGTTGATTCCGGAGATTCTCTCAAGTCGCTGATTTTTAAACGACTTGCGCGGCTCGCTTCAGGCGTGCCCGCGTCGTGAACGCGCCTGCTTCAGGATGGCGCGCCAGCGCACCATGTCGAAGGGTATGGGGTCGCCCCTGGCCGAAATCTCGAAGATGCGGTTGTCGACATTCCTGAGCGAACGCCAGAAATCATAATCCGACACGCGCGGATCGGCGGCCAGCCTTTCGGCTTCCATCGTCACGCTGCGTATCGGGTCGGCCATCGCGGGGGATGGCGGCAGGTCGTTCTGCGTAGCCATGCGAATGGATTGGCTGGCGCGGCGATTCGTTGCAACGGCCCGGGCTCGCTATCCCCTGCTTATGACCGGTCGGCGGTGGCGGCGGCGTCAGCGCCGCGGGCGGCTTTGCGGCGAATGCCGATGGACCTCCCGGCGCGTTCGGGAAACGGAAGCGCGGCATGCGTCGCGCGCATCGATTCGAGCTTGGCCGCAATATCCTCGGGAAAGGGGACGACCTTGGGCCCTGCCAAGTCGACATGCAGCGAGAGGGTTTCGGCGGTGGCCGCCAGCCAGCCATCGGCGTGGCGGATTTCCTGATAGGCGCGCAAACGCTTGTCGTCGCTGTCCAGCAAGTGGAAGCTCACCGTCACGCGGTCGTCCAGATGCAGTTCCTGCACGTAGCAGACATGGATTTCTGCGGTATAGATGGTGAGCTTGCGCTCCCGCGCATAGCTTGCGCCCATGCCGAGCAGGTTCAGAACCTCGTCCGAGCCGCGGTCGAACAGCACGTTGTAATAGGCCATGTTCATGTGGCCGTTGTAATCGATCCAGTCCTTTTCGATCTCCATGACGGGAGAGACGAAGGGGGAGGAAACGCTCATGAAAGTTCCTTCTGAAGCTGGACAAAACTCTCCGAAAAGCAGATCAGATATAAACATATTCGCGGACCAAACCTAATCGCAACCACATGGTCCGTCTGTTCTGCCGGCGGAGGATCAATGGCTCTCAGCGACCTGATTGCAGTGGAACGCAACGATGACGGCGTCGCGACGGTGCTGGAAATCCTGCGTAGCGAGTTCGGCGACCGCGTGCAGACGGGCCATTCGATTCGCGAGCAGCATGGCCACACCACTACCTACCTTCCGAACCAGATGCCGGATGGGGTCGTGTTCCCCGAAAGCACCGAAGAGGTGCAGAAGATCGTACGCGCCTGTGCCGCGCATCGCGTGCCGCTGATTCCGTTTGGAACAGGCACCTCGCTGGAAGGCCAGATCAATGCGCCGGGGGGCGGCATTTCGCTGGATACCTCGCGCATGAACCGTATCCTCGCGGTCAACGCCGAGGACCTCGACTGCACCGTCGAGCCGGGTGTGACCCGCGAAGATCTCAACCGGCACCTGCGTGACACGGGCCTGTTCTTTCCGATCGATCCCGGCGCAAACGCATCGCTGGGCGGCATGGCGTCAACGCGCGCGTCCGGCACCAATGCGGTGCGCTACGGCACAATGCGCGAGGCTGTGCTGTCGCTGACGGCGGTGATGGCCGATGGCGAGGTGGTGAAAACGGGAGGCCGGGCGAAGAAGAGCGCTGCCGGCTACGATCTCACCCGCCTGCTGGTCGGCGCCGAAGGCACGCTTGGCGTCATCACCAGTCTCACCCTGCGCCTGCAGGGCATTCCGCAGGCGATATCCGGGGGCATCTGCCCGTTCCCGACGCTGGAGGCGGCCAGCCGGGCGGTGATCGCGACCATCCAGATGGGCATTCCGGTGGCGCGCATCGAACTGGTCAATGCGTTGCAGATGAAGGCCATCAACATCTATTCCAAACTCGACTATCCTGAAAGTCCTTGCCTGTTCCTCGAATTCCATGGCAGCGACGCCGGCGTCGCCGAGCAGGCGGAACTGTTCGGCATGATCGCCGAGGAGCAGGGCGGAGGACAATTCCTGTGGACCACGGTGGCCGAGGAGCGCAGCAGGCTGTGGAAGGCGCGGCACGACGCCTATTGGGCTTCGTATTCGCTGCGGCCCGGGGCCAAGGGCCTTTCCACGGATGTGTGCGTGCCGATTTCGCGGCTGGCCGAATGCGTTGCGGAAACCGAGGCGGACATCGCCGAGAACGGTCTGATCGCCCCCGTCGTCGGCCATGCCGGCGACGGCAACTTCCATACGCTTGTGCTGATGGATCCGGACGATCCGGCCGAAATCGCCAGGGTCGAGGCGTTCGTCGCCCGCCTTAACAGGCGTGCCATCGCCATGGACGGCACCTGCACCGGGGAGCACGGCGTCGGCCAGGGAAAGGCCGGGTTTCTGCGCCATGAGCTCGGTCATGGGGTCGATGTCATGCGCCTTATCAAGCAGGTGCTCGACCCGCATGGCATTTTCAACCCCGGCAAGACGATCATCGGATAGGAATTTGGGGTGGGGCAAGCCCGCTTTGCCTCTTTATCGTCATCGATATCCGGGTAGGATCGGCGAACCTTCAGGATTTGCAGTGAGGACATGCTCGCACGCCTGTTCGTGATCGTCGGCGGATTGCTGGTGCTGGTGCTGCTTGCGGCACTGGCGGCGCCGCCGTTCATCGACTGGACGGGCTACCGGGCCGATTTCGAGCGGGAGGCCAGCGCCATTCTCGGCCGCAAGGTGACGGTGCGCGGCGAAGCAAGGGCTCGGCTGCTGCCGTTCCCTTCGGTCACATTCACGGATGTGGCGGTTTCCGGCGGCGCGGAAGGTCAACCTTCCATGACCGTGGACACCTTCTCCATGGATGCCGAACTTGCGCCGTTCCTGCGCGGCGAGGTCTTGATCTTCGACATGCGGCTGGAGCGGCCGCGCGCGGTCATCGGCGTGAGCGAGGACGGCAAGGTGGACTGGGCCATGCGGCCGTCCTCGCCTTTCGATGCGGCCCAGATCGCCATCGAGAAGCTGACCATCACCGACGGTGAGGTGGAATTGCAGCATGGTGTGGGCGGTCGGACCCATTCGCTGACGAACATCAACGCCGCCGTTTCGGCAAAATCCCTTCTGGGCCCCTGGCGCGTCGATGGGTCCATGTTGTTTGACGGAGAGTACAGCGATATTTCCGCATCCACCGGCCGGGTCGCGGCGGACGGGCAGATGCGCGTGCGATTGCGCGTTCGCACGGATAGCTATGCGGCCACTGCCGAGAGTGATGGCAACGCCAGCATCGAACAGGGCGTGTTGAAATATGCCGGTCAGTTCAAGCTGGCGGAAGACCTTGCCGACGCAATGGAATTGCGCGGCGGCGATGGCGAGACAGTCGCCCTGGCGCCGGCCAGGGCGGCACCCGGATACCGGGCCAGCGGCAAGTTCCAGTTCGATCATCGAAGGCTGGTCCTTGATGAGTTCCGCTTCGAGACGGGCCCGCTGGACAATCCATATGCGGCGGACGGCTCCGCCTTCCTCGACCTCGGACAGGAGCCGCGTTTCCGGATCGAGGCCTCGGGCGCGCAGGTGCAGTTCGATGAGGCTGTTTCAGGCGAGCGCGGGCCCGTGCTCGGCGCTGCGGCGCGCATCACCGCACTTCAACAGGCGCTGCGTCGCCTGCCGCGTCCGACCATCCCCGGCTCCGTCGATGTGAAACTTCCGGCCGTGGTGGCCGGGGACACCACTATCCGTGACGTCCACCTTACGGCCGAACCGGCGCGGGACGGCTGGCTGGTGCATTCGCTGGGCGCGACCTTGCCGGGGCGCGCCACGCTGGAAGCCGGCGGCCTGCTCAACACCGGCGACGCCTTCGGCTTCCGGGGCAAGATGCTGCTGGCGGTGGCGCAGCCTTCCGGTTTTGCGGCTTGGCTGGCGAAAGATGTGGACGAGGCGGTGCGCCGCCTGCCGGCGGCTGGTTTCAGCGCCGAAGTCGATCTGACGGCCGGACGCCAGCGGTTCAGCGATCTGGAACTGGTGCTGGGCGGTGCGAAATTCACCGGCCGCATAGAGGCTGCGCAGGAAGGCGATGCGCGTCCTTCGGTCATGCTCGCGCTGGATGGCGGGGCGCTCGATCTTGAAGGGCTTTCCGCGTTCGCTTCGATCTTCGTCAGCAGCGAGGGGGCGAACCGCTTCACCGGACAGGATCTCGATCTCGACATCAAGGCCGGGCCCGTGCAGGCATGGGGACTTTCGGCGGATCAGGTGGATACGGCGCTGCGGTTGCGCGGCGGGGTGCTGGAGATCGACCGTCTCTCCCTGACCGGGCTGGCCGGAGCTTCCGTCAGCGCCACCGGGCGTATTTCGGATTTCCCGGAAAATCCGGCTGGCCGCCTCGACGCCTCGCTGGTCGCCGTGGACCTGGCGCCGCTGGTTGGGGCGTTGGAGAGCCAATACGGGACGAACGCCGTGATTGCGGGGCTTGGCCAGCGCGTGCAGGCCTATCCGGGCCTGCTCGAAGATGCGCGTATCGATTGGGTGATGAGCGTCGCCGCTGGCGATGGCGGTGATGGCGGTTTCGCCATTTCGGCTCAGGGCGGCGCGGGCGGCTCGGCTTTCTCCGCCAGTCTTTCGGGCCAGCGCAACGGCGACGACCTGTTGCGCTCGTCCCTGTCCGCAACGCTCGGTATCCGCAATGACGACGCGACCGTGCTGATGGCCCTTGCCGGTTTGCCGGCATTGCCGCTGGGCCTCACCGGGCCCGGGACGGCGGACATTTCCGCAAGGGGCGACCTGCATGACGGCATGGAAACCCACGCCCTGCTGACCGGCGACGATTTCCGCGCTTCTTTCGAAGGTACGGTTTCGGCCGTGGATGGAGCAGCGGTGAAAGGCAAGGCCGGCCTCGAAGCGGCGGACATCGAGCCCTGGCTGATGACGGCGGGCGCCGTACTGCCCGGAATGGGCGCCGGGACCTCGATATCGCTGGCGACGGACGCCGACTATGGCGGCGGCCTCCTGATCCTCAACGGGCTTTCCGGTGCTGTGAACGAAGCCGCCTTTTCCGGTGACATCAATGTCGAGGTGAAGGAGGGCAGGCCGCACATCACCGGCGAGCTGGCGCTCGACGAACTCGACCTCGCTCCGATGGCGGCCATGCTGATGGGCGACGCAGCTTTTGCGCCTGTCGCTGAAGGATGGCCGACCGCGCCCTTCGCGGCGGTTTCGACAGCGCCGTTCAATGCGGAACTGGATATTTCCACCGCAGCATTGCTGGCGGGACACCTCGCCACCGCCTATGACGCCTCGCTTGCGCTGAAACTGGATGGCGAGGGCCTGCGCGTTTCCGGTTTGAAGGGGAAGCTTTTCGACGGTGCGCTCTCCGGCCTTTTCGAGTTGAAGAACTCGGCAGGCACAGGATTGCTCAATGCGCAAATGAGCCTTTCGGGCGCCGACCTCGCGGCGATGCTGCCGGAAGCCGGCTTGTCCGGAAGAACCGATTTCTCGACCTCGGTTTCCACCACCGGCAAATCTGTGGATGGAATGGTGACGTCGCTGTCCGGTTCGGGCACTGCATCGCTGAAGGAGTTGCACATCGCCAATCTCAACGAGGATGCGCTGCCCGCCTTCCTGCATGCGGCCGATGCTGCCGGGCGTGACATCGACGCCCGCAGGACGGCCGAATTCGCGCCGGGCATAGCGGCCCAGGGCGACTTCGCCGCGCAGGATGCCGCTATCGCCTTTACGATCGCGAATGGCGTGGTTCGCGCGCCGCCCGTCAAGCTTGCTGGCAAAGCCGCGGATATTTCAGCCGATCTCACGGCCGATCTGGCGAGCAGCAATGTGCATGTTCAGGGTGCAATCGCCTACAGGCCGGGCGAGGATGCGCTGGTCGGCTCGGAGCCTGTGCTCAACTTCGCCATCGAAGGGGAAGCTCCGGCCGGGGATATGCAGCGGAGTTTCGACAGCGCGCCTCTGGCGCAGTATCTGACGCAGCGCGCGCTGGAGCATGAGCAGCAGCGTGTCGAGGCGATGCAGGCCGAGCTGCTTGAAAAGCAGCGGCTGCGGCGCGAGGCGAGATATTACGCCGACTTGCAGGTCCAGCGGGAACGCGCGGCGGAAGAAGAGCGTCGCCGGCAGGAAGAGGCGCGCCTGAAGGCGGAAGAGGAGGCGCGGGCGAAAGCCGAGGCGGAACGTGCCGCACGCGAGGAGCAGGAGCGCTTGCGGCGGGAGGCGGAGGCAGCGCGCACCCGCGCGCAACCGGCAATCGAGCGCATGCCGCCGCCCGCGACGAACGACAATGGCCCGGCGACCGAGCCCTTCACCTTGCAGAACCTGCTGAAATCTCTGGAAGGCGGGTGAACCACGCTGTTGCCGTCGTCGCAGCCAGTGGAGCGGAGCGATAGCGGGGACGCGCGCACCGAACCTGTCAATCCTGTTTGCCTTTGGCCCAGTCGAGCACATAGAGCCGCAGGGCGGACGACAGGTTGGAATCCCTTGGCCGCTTTTCATCGATTTCGGCCACCAGGGCGGCCAGCGGCATATTACGGGTGAGGGAGATCGTGACAAGATCATCGTAGAACGGTTGCTCCAGCGAATAGCTGGTGCGGTGACCGCGAATGGTGACGGAGCGCTTTTTCACCAACCCCATGCCGTCATTCACCGGCCGCGTTCATTTTTCATCCACAGGGGAGACCGGTGAGCGCTTGTGGCCGTCCAGAAAGCTGGCCACCTTCTCGTCCGCGTTGCGGTCGCGCTCGCGTTCGGCTTTGCTGCGGCCGTGAAGTGCACGGTTTTCCGCCGCGGTGCGCTCCTTGTCCTCCCGCGCCTTCCGTTTGCGGACCTGACGCAGGTTGACGATCCCGGTCAACGGGCAAGCCCGCCCTATTTCTTGCGGAAGGCGTCGAGCGACACGACTTCGGCGCCTTTGCCTTCGGCCGTTTCGGCGGCCGGCGTTTCCTTTTTCGATTCGGCCGGCTTTTTGGCGCTCGCCGGCTTCACTTCGACAGGAGCGGGGGGCGTTTCCGATTCCTCTTCTTCCGACGGTTCGGTGCGTACGTCGAATTCCAGTTCGAAGTTCACGGAGGGGTCATAGAAGCCACGTACCGCCGAGAAGGGAATCTCGAGCTTTTCGGGAATATCGGAGAAGGACAGGCCGATCTCGAAGCCGGTGTCGGTGACTTTCAGGTCCCAGTACTGGAACTGGATGACGATGGTCATCTGCTCGGGATAGCGCTCGCGCAGGCGGCTGGAGATGCGCACGCCGGGCGCGCCGGTCAGGAAGGTGATGAAGAAGTGGTGGTTGCCCGGCAACCCTGTGCGCGCAACCTCGGCCAGCACCTTGCGCATGACGCCGCGCAGGGCTTCCTGGGCCAGGATGTCGTATCTGATATGGTCGTCCGACATGAACAGTTCCGTTGAATCGTCGGCTTAGCTGTAATCAAGCTTGGCGGCGGCGTAAACCGCATATAGCGCCCTAAACGCCTCCCGGAGGCTCTGGCTGCGAAGATTTGATCGGCAGGCTGCCGGGTCGTCTATGCGCGGCATGCCGGGCCGAGGGTCTCCATAACGAATTTCACCCGTCCCGTAACGGAAGTGAAGGGCAGGGGAACGAGTTCGTAGCCGAGTTCGTCGTAAATGGTTTCCATCGCATCGAATGTGCGCCGGGCTTCGTCGGCCGTCTGCCTGCGTTCGGCGTCCTGACCGAAGATTTCCGGCCAGAACGGGGCGATGAAGACACGGCGATTGTAACGCATGGTCTCAGTCGCGCGCATTATATGGTCCGGTACGGGCAGGCCGGTCAGGCGCAGATAGCCGATGGTGTCGGGAATGCCTCGGTCGAAGAACAGCGCGCCTGGCATATTCCTGGCGGCGGCGTATGAGCGCATTTCCCATGACAGCATCAGTTCCGCGAAGAGGGCTGGGTTGCGCCATGGCAGGGCAGGCCCGTCTATCGCCTGCTGGGCGCGGATGACGCCGCGCCCGGCTTCCGGCAAGGTTTTGAAGTCTTGTGCGGCCAGCGCTTCCAGAAGCGTGGTCTTGCCGGAACCGGGGCCGCCCGTGATCACGACGAAGCGTTCAGCATCCATGCGGATACTCCATTGTACGGCGCCTATGGCGAGTTGAACGACAGGGAAAACGCCCCGGGAAGCGCGCGAAAGCCTTCGGCATGCGGGCGCATAACCGGCAGAGACGTGAGCAGAGGGGAAAAAGTGGAGGTTTCTGTTGCCAGGTACCTCCGAACCCCGCCTAGAGGTGCGAACCCCTAGGAGTTTAGTTGAAGCTGTCGCACCGCATTACGCAGCGAGACGTGCTTCCGCATAGTTGTCGTTGGCAACTATAAATTTAGCCCGATAACGGTGGTACAATGCCGGGCAAAAGTACGATCTTTACACCTTCGTCGATCCTGTTTCGCCCCCAGCAAAAGCCGCCCGTAACGGCGGTTTTTGGTGGAGGCGCCGGGTACCGCCCCCGGGTCCGAACGGCTTATTTCATCGCCCGTTTATCGCCATAGTCGGTCGAGCCGACGATGCGAATATAGGCAGTCGCGCAGCCAAATGGAAGAGCGTGCGGGCAAGCAATTCGCCATATTGGCGACGATTTCTTTAACTTGACTTGCACGCGCGATTTCTTGCAGGCTTGCACGCGGTACGGGAATCTGGCCCGGCAGGAGATTACGCTGGCCGATCGCCCGTTAAGTGGGGATTTCTAACTCCGGAGAGGGGATATCGATGAGCGATTATCTGGCCGATGTGAAGAAGTACGACGCTGCGGCCGACGAGGCAGTGGTGACCAAAATCGTGAAGCATCTGGGCATTGCCCTTCGCAATCGCGATTCCTCGCTGGTCTCGGCGAGCGACCAGAAGGAACTGGACCGCGTGCGTGACAGCTGGTGCGTCAAGAAGCTGGGCGTTGATGCGGCCGCCGGCGAGTCCGCTGTCGCCAAGGTTGCGCAGATCATGGCGGCCGACCGCTCCAAGGGCCGCGTGACCTTCTATTATCTGGTGGCCAAGGAACTGGGCAAGCTCGACTCTCTGTGAGCGCCAACTCTTGCCGGTCATCGTCGATTGCTTCCAAAGGCTGAAGCGGCGGTCGTTCTGACGAACACGGACTGTTGCCCGAACCTCTGGCGTTGATCGCATTGTTGCGACGACGGACTCTCCATTCGGCTGCAGGATGCTCTGCGCATGCAGGCGGCATTTCTGCGGCGGTATGGTTTGGCTGTGGACGGGCTGCGGATCGGCGGCTGCGCCGTAATGCATTCACGCTTATAATGCAGGCCGTGCGAATCCTTTGGAACGGAGCCGATGCGGCAATATCTCGACCTTCTGCGCCATGTGCTTGAGACCGGCGTCGATCGCGGCGACCGCACCGGCACCGGCACGCGCTCGGTGTTCGGCCACCAGATGCGGTTCGATCTGGCGGATGGTTTTCCCGTCACCACGACGAAGAAACTCCATCTGAAGTCGATCATCCACGAGCTTCTCTGGTTTCTGGCCGGCGACACCAACATCAAATATCTCAACGACAACGGCGTCACCATCTGGGACGAGTGGGCGGACGGGAACGGCGATCTGGGGCCGGTCTATGGCCGTCAGTGGCGGTCGTGGCCTGACGGCAAGGGCGGCGAGATCGACCAGATCGCTAATCTTCTCACCGAGTTGCGCCGCAATCCGCAGTCACGGCGTCTGATCGTCTCGGCATGGAATCCGGCGCAGGTGGACACGATGGCGCTGCCGCCCTGCCACTGCCTGTTCCAGTTCTACGTCGCGCAAGGGCGGCTTTCCTGTCAGCTCTACCAGCGCTCGGCCGACATCTTCCTCGGCGTTCCCTTCAATATCGCCTCCTATGCGCTGCTGACCATGATGATCGCGCAGGTGGCGGGGCTGAAGCCCGGTGAATTCATTCACACGCTGGGTGACGCGCATCTCTACGCCAACCATTTCGATCAGGCGCGCGAACAGCTTTCGCGAACTCCGAAGTCGCTGCCCACCATGTGGATCAATCCGGCGGTGGATGATCTGTTCGCCTTCCGTTTCGAGGATTTCCGGCTGGACAACTACATCGCCGATCCGAGCATCCGCGCGCCGATCGCCGTCTAGAGCGTTTTGCAGTCAGACGGAATCGTCTGACTTTGCACAAATGGGGCCTGGAAAAGAAGCTGGAGCAGCGGAAGCTGCGTTCGTCAGAACGCCCGCTGCACCTAGAGCGTTTCCGGTGATAGCCGGATCACCTGCAATGCTCTATCTCTTTGTTTTTACGCAATTCCGGACGCAAAACCGCTTCGCACTTCTTACTGGAGCTGCTCCAGGCGCTGGCGGCGAGATACTCAGTCCACTGCGATCATGACGTCGGACGCCTTGACCACGGCATAGGCCTCATCGCCTTGGCTGAGCTTCAGTTCGTCCACCGCCCCATTGGTGATGGACGCGGTGATGACCGCGCCGCCGCCGATGTCGATGCGCACATGAGCGGTGGTGGCTCCCTTCGCTACTTCCACGATCCTGCCTCTGATCTGGTTGCGGGCGCTGATCTTCATGATTCTCTCCTTTTTTCAGACCTTGCGCGTTAGTGAAACACGGTTGCGCGCGAAGCGCAAAAGGCTTCCCTTGTTATATTCATCCGTATATATCGGTTATGGGCTGCACAGGCGGCGCGTGAGCAACGATTCCATAGGGAGAGACGTGATGGGTAAGGTCAAGGGAACTGGTTTGAAGGCGCTGATGGCCGCGGGTGCTCTTTCAGCTCTGCTGATTGCGCCGGTTTCGACGGTGCAGGCCGACGACAGTCAGATCGTCGTTTTCGCGGCGGCAAGCCTGAAGAACGCGCTCGACGCCATCAACACCGCCTGTGAGGCTGATGTTGGCGAGGCCGCGAAGATTTCCTACGCCTCGTCCTCGGCGCTGGCCAAGCAGATCGAGGAGGGCGCGCCGGCCGACGTGTTCATCTCTGCCGATCTGGACTGGATGAAGTATCTGTCCGACAAGAATCTCATCAAGACCGATACCGAAGAGCAGTTGCTGGGCAACCGCATTGTGCTGGTCGCGCCATCGGATTCCACCGCAGAGGCAAAACTGGAAAAGGGTTTCGATCTGGCGGGCCTGATCGGCGACGGCCGGCTCGCAATGGGCGATGTCCAGGCTGTTCCGGCGGGTAAATATGGCAAGGCGGCGCTTGAAGCCCTCGATATGTGGGGCTCCGTGGAGGGCAAGCTGGCGCAGGCGGAAAATGTGCGTGCCGCGCTCAAGCTGGTCGCCACCGGCGAGGCCGCAGCCGGCATCGTCTACGCCACGGATGCGGTGGCCGAGCCGGGCGTCAAGGTGATCGCGACCTTCCCCGAGGAAACCCATGCGCCGATCATCTATCCGGTCGCGCAGACGGCGGAATCGAAGGATGAGGACACGCCGGCGTTCCTGAAGTGCCTGCACACCGAAGCGGCGCGCAAGCTGTTCGAGGAGCAAGGCTTCACGGTCCTTGCGCCGGCCTCGAACTAAACCCTTTCGCAGTCCATGAACTGGTTGCTGGACCTGACGCCGGACGAGTGGACGGCGGTCAGGCTCTCGGTGAAGGTGGCGACGGTGGCGATGCTCGCCTCCGTCCCGCCCGGAATATTGATAGCCTACGCGCTGGCGCGCGGCCGTTTCTGGGGCAAGACGCTGCTCAACGGCATCGTTCACCTGCCGCTGGTGCTGCCGCCGGTCGTCACCGGCTATCTGCTTTTGCTGGCCTTCGGCCGGCGCGGGCCGATCGGCGCTTTCCTGGCCGAGCATTTTGGCATTGTCTTTTCGTTTCGCTGGACGGGTGCGGCGCTGGCCTGCGGGGTCATGGGATTTCCGCTGATGGTGCGGGCGATCCGGCTTTCGATCGAATCTGTCGACCGCAAGCTCGAGGCCGCCGCCGGAACGCTCGGCGCAAATCCGTTGTGGGTGTTCTCCACCGTGACGCTGCCGCTTATCCTTCCCGGCATCATCGCCGGCGCGATCCTCTCCTTCGCCAAGGCGATGGGCGAGTTCGGCGCCACCATCACCTTCGTTTCCAACATTCCGGGCGAAACCCAGACGCTGCCTTCCGCCATCTACACTTTCACGCAGGTGCCGGGCGGCGATGAAGGCGCGCTGCGGCTCACCCTCATCAGCATCATCATTTCCATGCTGGCGCTGGTGGCTTCGGAAGTGCTGGCGCGGCGGCTCGGCAAGCGGATGGATGTGGAATGACGCTTTGTGTCGATATCCGCCATCGTCAGGGTGATTTCCGGATCGAGGCGAGCTTTACCGGCTCCGGCCGGCTGACGGCGTTGTTCGGACCTTCGGGCTCCGGCAAAAGCTCGCTCATAAATCTCATCGCCGGTCTGATCCGGCCGGACCAGGGACGCATCGAGGTTGACGGCAAGGTGCTGGTCGACACGAAGGCGGGTGTTTTCCTGCCGCGTCACAAGCGCCGCATCGGTATGGTGTTTCAGGACGCGCGGCTATTCCCGCACATGAACGTGCGTTCCAACCTGCTCTATGGGCGCTGGTTCACTCCGCCGGCCGAGCGCTATCTGGACATGGACGCCATCGTCGATCTGCTCGGCATCGGGGCGCTGCTGGAACGCAAGCCGGCGCTGCTTTCCGGCGGCGAGAAACAACGGGTGGCGATCGGGCGTGCGCTGCTCAGCAGCCCGCGGCTGCTGCTGATGGACGAGCCGCTCGCCTCGCTCGATGAGGCGCGCAAGGCCGAAATCCTGCCCTATATCGAGCGCCTGCGCGACCAGATGAAGATCCCGATCGTCTATGTCAGCCATTCGGTGGCGGAAGTGGCGCGGCTGGCGAGCGATGTGGTGGTTTTGGCGCAGGGCAAGGTGACGGCGTCCGGCCCGGTGTCCGACATATTGCAGCGGCTCGACCTGCTGCCCGCCGGCGAGCGCGGCGAGGGCGGCGCGCTCATCGAGACTGTCGTCCTCCGCCACGACGATACCTTTTCCATGACCGTTCTGGGTTCCGGGGCGGGCGAAATTCGCGTGCCGCGCATCGATATTCCTGTCGATCAGCGGGTGCGCCTGCGTATCCGCGCCCGCGACGTGATGATCGCCACGGAGCGTCCGAACGGCCTCAGCGCCCTGAACATATTGCCTGGCAAGGTAGCCGCCATCACGCATGGAGCCGGGGCGGAGAGCGAGGTGCGCATAGACTGCAACGGCGTGCCGGTCATGTCGCGCATCACCGAACAGTCGCGGCAGGCGCTGGGTTTGGAGCCTGGCCAGCAGGTGTTCGCGGTGGTCAAGACTGTAAGCTTCGACGAAACCAGCACGGGGATGGGGGTGGGGGAGGTCAGTGCGTGAGGCGTGGCGATGTCGTTATTCCAAAATAGAATAGCGATTCTGCTTGAATGGCGCTAAGGGTGAAGGAGACCGGATTGCGGGAAGAGAAGATGCCGTCGCTGACCTTGCGGATAAATCTCGATCCTGACGGGCGAATCGGGCCCGGCAAGATCGAACTTCTTGAGCACATCGCCTCCTTTGGCTCGATCTCGGCTGCCGCACGAACCATGCAGATGTCCTACAAGCACGCCTGGGACTTGGTTGAGGACATGAACCGGGTGTTCGGCAAGGCTCTGGTCAGCGCCCAGACAGGCGGCAGGCGTGGCGGCGGCGCGCAGCTCACTCCGGTGGGACTCGCCGTGGTCAGCCGCTACCGGGCCATAGAGCGCGCAGCCGCCGCCGCGGCGGAAACACATATGATGGCGTTGCAGGCCGAGATAGACGCGGGATAGGTTTTTCGCGTCAGGGGCGGCCTTATTCCTCCGATTCGCCCGGCTTGCGCAGAAGATAGGTGTCCATGATCCAGCCCTTGGCTGCGCGGGCCTCGGTGCGTGTCCCCATGATTGTGTCTTCGACCTCCCGCAGGCGGCCCGAAATGACGATCTCGTCCGGCGTGCCGAGATAGGCTCCCCAATGGATCGTCACATCCTTGTCCTTTACGGTGCGGAAGGCGCAATTGCCGTCCAGCATCACCACGACGGTGCCGGCGTTGCCGGGCATGCCTTCAGCGGCGAGACGCCGGCCGGTGGTGATCAGCACCGGCTCTCCGATGCGATTGAGCGCGATCCTGTGGCTGGCGCACAGCGACTGGATGGCGGTGATGCCGGGGATGACCTCGACGATGAAATCGACATTGCCGCGCTGGCGCACCCTTTCGAGGATGCGAAGCGCGCTGTCGTAAAGCATCGGGTCGCCCCAGATGAGGAAGGCCGCGCAACCGTCCTCGGAAATCTCATTGAGGATCAGCGTTTCATAGATGCCGGCGATGTCTTCATGCCAGTCGTCCACGGTGCTGCGATAGGATGAGGCGGGCTCCGCCCGCTTCGGCACGGCGAACCCGACGCGCCGGGAGGCCGGGTTGGTGACGAAGCGGTCGCAGATTTCATGGCGCAGAGCGGACAGGTCGCTCTTGTCCGAACCCTTGTCCGGCACGAACAGCACATCGGCCCGATTGAGCGCCGCGATGGCCTGTACGGTCATATGCTCGGGATTGCCGGCGCCGATGCCGATGACGAGAAGGGTGCGCATGACGCAGTTTCCTGCCCGAAGGCCTGTCTTCTGTCCAGTGGCGAAGGGCGTGCACCGGCTGGGAAAAGGCGCGTCGGCCCTAGGAAGCTCCGGGCAGAATCTTTAGTATCGTGCGTATGATCCCGGGAGATGGGAACTCGATGCTGCGTTCCTGCACGGCTTGCGCCGGAAGGCGGCGCGCTGGAACAAGGACATGGAATGAAGACTGCGATCTATGTGGCCATCGCGGAGAATGGCGTGATCGGGCGCGAGGGTGGGCTGCCGTGGCGGCTTTCCACCGATCTGAAGCGATTCAAGGCCGACACGATGGGCAAGCCGGTCATCATGGGCCGCAAGACATATGAGGGAATCGGACGGCTTCTGCCGGGCCGGCTAAACATCATCGTCACGCGCGACACGGGCTACAGTGTCGAGGGCGCCGAGATCGCGCATTCTCTCGACGAAGCCATCGGTATTGCCGAGCGCCATGTCGGGCCCGACGGAGAAGCATGCGTCATCGGCGGCGGCGAAATCTACGCGCAGGCGCTGCCGCTGGTCGACCGGCTGCATGTGACCCATGTTCTGGGCACGGTGGAGGGGGACGCTTCCTTCCCCGCCATCGACTCCGCAATCTGGCGGGAGACCGCCAGTCAGGACGTTCCTTCCGGGGAGAGGGACAGCCACGCGACGCGTTATGTCGTCTACGAACGGCGCGGTTGAGGCGTCCATACCTCTCCCGATGACAGAAAGTTGCGCAATGCCGCAGGGACAAAGGACTTTTTAGCCCCTCTGCGCGTTGAAAGCAGGCTTTGGCCTCCCTATAGAGGATCAAGGCTTGTGCGTCGTATGGACGGCGTATGAGGGGACTGCGGACGAAAGGACATTTATGCCCTGGAACGACAAGAGCGGCGGCGGCGGCCCATGGGGTGGCGGCGGCGGAAATAACGGCGGCCCATGGGGCCAGGGTCCGAGAGGACCGGGCGGGCCCCAAGGCACGCCGCCCGATCTGGAGGACATCATCAGGCTGGGGCAGGACAAGTTGCGCCGGGCGTTGCCGGGCGGCAATGGCGGCAACAAGGCCATGTTCCTGGTCGTCGCCCTGATTCTGCTTGGCATGTGGGCCTTCAAGGCCATCTATACCGTGCAGCCGGATGAGGTGGCGGTCGAGTTGCGCTTCGGCAAGCCGAAGCAGGAACTCTCCGAACCGGGCCTTCACTTCCACTGGTGGCCGGTCGAAACGGTCGAGACCGCCAAGATTTCCGAGCAGCTTGTAAACATTGGCGGTCTTGCGCGCAGCAACGACACCTCCGGTCTCATGCTTTCCGGCGATCAGAACATCGTCAATGTGCAGTTTTCGGTGGCCTATCAGGTTTCCGATCCGCGCGCTTATCTGTTCGCCGTTTCCGACGCTGACGGCATGCTGACCCAGGTCTCCGAAAGCGCCATGCGCGAGGCGGTCGGCCGGCGTCCGGCGCAGGACATCTTTCGCGACGATCGTCAGGGCATCGCGGAATCTGTCCGCCAGATTCTTCAGAATACGCTCGACGGCTACAATGCCGGCCTGAACGTCAACGCCATCTCCATCGAGGATGCGGCGCCGCCGCGCGAAGTGGCAGACGCCTTCGACGAGGTGCAGCGCGCCGAGCAGGACGAAGACAGGTTCGTCGAGCAGGCCAATCAGTATTCGAACCAGAAACTCGGTCAGGCCCGAGGTCAGGGAGCGCAGATTCGCGAAGAGGCGGCCGCCTACAAGAATCGCGTCGTGCAGGAAGCCCAGGGTGAGGCGCAACGCTTCATCTCGGTTTACGACGAATACGCCAAGGCGCCCGATGTCACGCGCAAGCGTCTCTATCTGGAAACCATGGAGAAGGTCCTGAAGGATTCCAACAAGGTGGTCGTGGAGCAGGGAGGCGGCCCGGGCGTCGTGCCGTATTTGCCGCTGCCTGAACTGCAGAAGCGCTCCGGCGCCGCTACCGGAGGGACGCAATAATGGCGAACCGTTTTCCAGCCATCGTCGTTGCCGGCGTCGTCATCCTGTTCCTGGCCTATTCGTCGATCTTCGTGGTCAACGCGCGCCAGCAGGCGATCGTGCTGCGCTTTGGTGAGATCGTCGACGTGAAGAGCGATCCGGGCATCTACTTCAAGATGCCGTTCTCCTTCTTCGACGCCGACAATGTGCAGATGATCGAGAACCGCGTGCTGCGTTTCGATCTCGACAACATCCGCGTGCAGGTTTCGGGCGGCAAGTTCTACGAGGTGGACGCCTTCATCGCCTACCGCATCTCCAACCCGCGCGTCTTCCGCTCGGCGGTTTCGGGCAGCATTGAACTGGCCGAGCAACGGCTTCGGACCCGCCTCGATGCGGCCTTGCGTCGTGTCTACGGTCTGCGTGGATTCGAGGCGGCGCTTTCGGAAGAGCGCGCCGACATGATGCGCGAGGTGCGTGATCAGCTTCGTCCCGATGCGACCTCGCTGGGTCTCGAAATCGTGGATGTGCGTATCCGCCGTACCGACCTGACGCAGGAAGTGTCGCAGCAGACCTTCGAGCGCATGAAAGCCGAGCGTCTTGCAGAGGCCGAAAGGCTGAGGGCGCGCGGTAACGAGGCGGCCCAGCGCATCCGCGCCCGTGCCGATCGTGAGGTCGTCGAGATCGTCGCGGAAGCCCAGAGGGAAAGCGAGATCCTGCGGGGTGAGGGCGATGCCGAGCGCAGCGCCGTCTTTGCCGACGCCTATCTGCGCGACCCTCAGTTCTTCGACTTCTACCGTTCGATGAGCGCCTATGGAACGGCACTGAACGGTGATGGCACCACCATGGTTCTGTCGCCCGAATCGGAATTTTTCCGCTTTTTCAGGGATCCGAGCCAGAGCGGCGGCGGGCAGGCCGCGCCTGCAAGACCGGCCCCGGCAACCGCCGGCCAGTAATCCGTGCAGGATTTTCTGGCGGCCCTTGGCCTGGTCCTCGTCATAGAGGGCCTGGTCTACGGGGGCTTTCCCCGCATGGCGCGCCGTCTGGCGGCGGAGGTTCAGTCCATGCCGGAGGGCGCGATGCGCATGGCCGGCCTGCTGGCCATCGCCTTGGGCGTCGGCGTCGTGTGGCTGGTGCGCGGCTGAAATCAAAGGGGTGGAACGACATCGTTCCACCCCTTTTTGCATATACGCAGGATTTACCTGACGCTGGCGCTTTGTGTCGCAAACGTGCCGTATTTCGTGTCATCATGATGCACGCAACTTCGAGACGCCCGGAGCCCGTTACATGACATCCCACACCCTTCTGCGCGCAGCGCGGACCACATTGCTGGCGGCCAGCGCGCTGGCCGTGGCCGCAACCGGTATCGCGCCGCCGGCAATGGCGCAGACGGCGACGCCTCCTGCCGCTCCCGCACTGGACGCCGGACCGGCGTCGGTGGCTGATCTTGCCGAGCGGCTGCTTGGCGCGGTGGTCAATATTTCCACCTCGCAGACGGTGAAGGGGACCGATGGCCCGGGCGCGGTGCCGATGCCGCAGCTTCCCGAAGGCTCGCCCTTTCAGGACTTCTTCGACGAGTTCTTCAAGGATCGCGGCGGTTCGCGTGGAGGCGGCTCCCAGAAAGTGCAGTCGCTCGGTTCCGGCTTCGTCGTCGACGCGACCGAAGGCTTCGTTGTCACCAACAACCATGTCATCGCCGACGCTGATGACATCGAGGTCAATTTCTCGGACGGGCTGACGCTGAAGGCCGAACTCGTCGGCACCGATTCCAAAACCGATATCGCCCTTTTGAAGGTCGATCCGGCGGGCCATGAGTTGACCGACGTGAAGTTCGGCGATTCCGACAGAATGCGGATCGGAGACTGGGTCATGGCCATCGGCAACCCGTTCGGGCTTGGCGGAACGGTCACGGTTGGCATCATCTCCGCCCGCAACCGCGACATCAATGCCGGCCCCTACGACGATTTCATCCAGACGGACGCCGCCATCAACCGCGGCAATTCGGGAGGACCGCTGTTCAACATGCATGGTGAGGTCATCGGCATCAACACGGCCATCATCTCGCCCACCGGCGGTTCGATCGGTATCGGTTTTTCCATTCCCACCCAGTTGGCCGAAGGCGTCATCAATCAGTTGCGCGAGTTCGGCGAGACGCGGCGCGGCTGGCTGGGCGTGCGCATCCAGCCGGTGACCGAAGACATCGCTGAAAGCCTCGGCATGAAGGACGCCAGAGGAGCGCTGATTGCCGGCATCATCAAGGGTGGGCCGGTGGATGACGGCTCCATACTGCCCGGCGATGTGGTGAGGACGTTCGACGGCAAGGAGATCGACGAGATGCGCGACCTGCCGCGCATCGTGGCGGAAAGCCCGGTCGGCAAGGCGGTGGACGTGGTTGTGATCCGAAAGGGCGAGGAGATGACCGTCAAGGTCACGCTCGGCCGCCTCGAGGACGGCGAGAAGATGGCCGAGGGTGAAGACGACGAAACGGTGCAGAAGGGCGAGGCGATGGCCACCGCAACCGTTCTCGGCATGACCGTGGGCGAACTCGACGACGCCGCGCGCGACAAGTTCGAGATCGCTTCGGGTGTCAACGGCGTGGTGATAACCGAGGTGACGCCCGATTCGGCCGCCGCCGAGCGCGGCGTTCAGGCCGGTGAGGTCATTACCGAAATCGCACAGGAATCGGTGGCGAACCCGAAGGACGTCATGGACCGCATTGCGGCGCTGAAGGAGCAGGGACGCAAGAACGCCCTGCTGATGCTGGCCTCGAAAAGCGGCGAACTGCGTTTCGTGACGATCCGCGTGGATTGAGAGCGGGTTGCCGTGTCTCACGGCAGTTCGCTTCGCTCACGCTTCCGATGGGGCGGCCTGACCGGTCGACGGGCGGTCGCCCTTGCGAACCCTGCGGGTTCGAGCAGCCATCGGGTGCGTAGACTAAAAAGGCGGTCAGCAGGCCGCCTTTTTTGTTGCCCATTCCGCACGCGTAACCTGATAGAAGCTGTGGCGTTTCAGGTGCGGGTGACTGTCAGGTACGCCGGGGTGATCGAAGTCGCGGGCCGGATCGGCAATCATGCCGATGCGCTCCATCACCGCGGTCGAGCGCTGGTTGGCCGTCACAGCGAAGGAGACGATCTCCTTGAGGCCAAGCGCCTCGAAGCCATGGTCGAGCCAGGCGCGTGCGGCTTCCGAGACATAGCCCTGGCCCCAGAATTCCGGCGCGATCCGCCAGCCGATCTCGACCGTACCTTCAGGCATGAAGGGCGTATCTTCGGTATGGCTCAGACCAACGAAGCCGATGCATTGGCCGGTGGCGGCGATTTCAGCCGCCGTCCAGCCAAAGCCCTGCCTGGCGATCGCCTCGCGGAATTCGTCCATCTTGGCGTCGGCCGTAGAGCGATCCCGACGAAAGGGGAAAAATTCCATCACTTGCTCATCGGAGTTGATGCGATGGAAGAGGTCGCGGTCGCACTCTTTCCAGTTGCGCAGGATCAGCCTTGCGGTGCGGATCGGTTTCACAGGACGAATTGCTCCCGCCGGTAGCCTTGCAGGTAGAGCAGGGCGGTGAGGTCGCCGTGGTCGATGCGGATTTTTGCCTCCGCGGCGACCGAAGGCTTGGCGTGAAGCGCGACGCCGGCGCCGGAAAGCCGGATCATGTCGAGATCGTTTGCGCCGTCTCCGACCGCGATGGCGTCGGCGGGCGTCAGCTTCAGGCGTGCGGAAATGTCGTGCAGCGCCTCCGCCTTGGCGGCGCGGCCGAGGATCGGTTCGGCGACCTCGCCGGTTAGGCGTCCGTCGCGCTCCAGAAGGCGGTTCGCGCGATTCTCATCGAAGCCAAGCATGGCGGAAATGCGTGAAGTGAACACGTCGAAACCGCCCGACACCAAGGCTGTCCACGCCCCGTTGGCGCGCATGGTGGCGACAAGCGCGCGACCGCCCGAAGCGAGGGTGATACGGTTTTGGACGATGCGGTCGACCACGCCGATGTCGAGGTCTCGCAGCAGGGCGACGCGTTCCCGCAACGCCGGTTCGAAGGCGATTTCGCCATTCATGGAGCGTGCGGTGATTTCGGCGACATGTTCCTTCACGCCCACTTCGTCGGCGAGTTCGTCGATGCATTCCTGATCGATCATGGTGGAATCCATGTCGGCAATCAGAATTTTCTTCCGGCGGGCGCTGGCGTCCTGCACCGCTACGTCCACAGGGGTGTCAGCAAGCAAATCGCGCAGAATTTCCGCCGCCGCCTGATCTTCCATGCCTGCGGGAAGGGCGATATCGCAGGCGATGCTTTCGGCAAGCCAGTCCACGCCACTTGCGCCGACCGCAGTCGACGCCTTATTCGCTATATCTGCCGTCAGCGCACGGCCGGAAGGATTGGAAATGAGCGTGGCGATGAGCGGCATCGGAGCTTCCGGTGAAGAGGACAGGGAAGGGCGCGTCAGAAATGCGATCCTGATAGCCGGGCCGACCGCCAGCGGCAAGTCGAAGCTCGCGCTCGATTTCGCCGACAGGCTGGGCGGGGCTATCGTGAACGCCGATTCCATGCAGGTTTATGGCGTGCTCGACGTGCTGACGGCGCGTCCCGACGCAGATGACCTGAAGTGCGCGCCGCACCATCTCTATGGCCATGTGCCGCCTGCAACCGCCTATTCGACCGGAGCCTGGCTGCGCGATGTGATGCAATTGCTCGATGGCGGTGCGCTGGGCAACCTGCGGCCGATCTTCGTGGGCGGCACAGGCCTCTATTTCCGGGCTCTGACCGAAGGCATGTCGGAGATGCCCGACATTCCGGCTGAAATCCGCGACCGCTGGCGTGGAGCGTTGCAGGAGGAAGGCGCAGGGGCGCTGCACAGGCGGCTTGCGGAGCGCGATCCCGAAGCCGCCGTCCGTCTCAAGCCTGCTGACGGTCAGCGCATCGTTCGCGCGCTGGAAGTTCTTGAAGCGTCCGGTCGCTCGATCCTCGAATGGCAGGGCAGGCGTGGGCGACCTCTGGTAGAGCGAGCAAGCGCGCAATGCTTCGTGATCGAACCCGACCGCGATGAACTCGGCGCACGCATCGACATGCGTTTCGACGCCATGCTGGAGCGGGGCGCGCTGGACGAGGTTCGCAAATTGCTCAGGCTCGGTCCCGACCCCGCGCTGCCGGCCATGAAGGCCATCGGCGTTCGCGAATTGCAGGCGGCCCTGGCCGGAGAAGTGACATTTCCCGAGGCCATTGAACGGGCCAAGATCGCGACGCGGCAATACGCCAAGCGGCAGTCTACGTGGTTTCGAAACCAGCTCGGGTCCGAATGGAAAAGGCTTGCGATCGGGGAAACTGTCGGTGGGTGAGGCGGAAGGGCGGATAAATCCTGTTTGCCACATTTGTGGGGCGTCAGATGATTCCCGCCGGACTGCAAAATGATCGGGCGGCAGGATGCAATCGTTCTGGTCGATATCACCCGAAATTCGCGCTCTGGTTGTTGAAATCAGATTTTGTTAAGCTTGACCGTGAGATAAACCGGTGGGCAGGTTTCAAGCGGGCTGCGATGCGTTTCCATAAAGCGGAATCGGCGTTTTTCGTTTTCATTTGTGTGATCCTGGGGGCCGGGATGCTCATGCTGTTCGCGCATGGCGCCCTGGAATCGCTCGTTCAGGAAGTGCGGCGGCCTGATCGGATTGCGGAAATTTCGCAATTGCAAAATCTTCTGTTCTTCACCAGCGTGCTGCTGGCGACCGCGCTGTTCTTCGGCATGTTCTTCATCTATCCGCTGATTCGCCGTCAGGTGCGGGAAGAGAGCAAGTTGCGCCAGATGACCGCCTCGCTCAGCGCGCGATCCGAGACACTGGAAATGGAAGCGCTGACGGATGGGCTGACCGGAACGCAGAACCGCCGCTATTTCGATGATGCGCTCAGGGAATATATCGAGGAGTTCCGGCGCATCGACAGGCCGGTGGGTCTCATGATCCTCGATCTCGACCATTTCAAGCAGGTGAACGACAATCACGGGCACGATGTCGGCGACAAGGTGCTGCGCGCGGTCGGCCACTGCCTGCGCGACATGACCCGCTATCACGATGTGGTGGCGCGCCTCGGCGGCGAGGAATTCGCCATCGTCACGCCAAACATGAACGCGCCGGGACTGGAAAAGCTGGCCGAGCGCATTCGCGACGCCATTGCTTCGCTGGCCATTCCCATCGGGCGCGGCAATCTGAAGGTTACGACCAGCGTGGGGCTGGCGATCTGGGACAGCAAGGAAACGGCGGAGGAGTTCTACCGCCGCGCCGACCGCCAGCTCTACGAGGCCAAGCGGCAGGGCCGCAACAGGGTCTGTGCTTAAAGCATGTCGCCCGAAAGCGGGAACCGGTTTCGGGACAACGACATGCGTAAAACAAGAACCTGAAGCGCAAGGAGCGAATCTGAAAGATCGCGACACGCTTCAGGACGCCTGAGGTGACCCACCCGCGCCCCGACCGGATCAGCCGTTGTGCGGCCGCACGCCGAACGTCGTCGGCTTCAGCCCGTAGCGCTGTTCCGGTTCTTCGATGACCGGACGGCGCAGCAACGAGGATGGCCGGCGATAGTCCGGGTCGCCCGGCTGGCTTGTGACGTCGGCAGGTTCCGCGAACATCAGGGAGGTTTCCGGTGAAAGCGTCTGCTGGGCGGAGCCCGCGCGCAACCGGTTGACGATCGCCGCCAGATCGACGTCCCGTCCGGGTTCGGCGGCGGTCGGGTCGCTGCCGCCGCGTTGCTGGCCGGGCAGCAGGCTCCTGTCCAGCTTCTCGAATTTCAGGCGCATGGTGGTGGCCACGCCTTCGCCGAAGGCGATCGCTTCCCGCTGCCCCATGGAAGACAGGAAGGAGAGGCTGGAGGCCGACGAGTCCGAGATGGCCGAACGGATGATCGCCTTGTCCTGCTCGTTGGCCAGGCGCATGGCGAACACCGTCGAGCATTGCGACAGGATGGTGGGATCGAGCTCGCCCGGCCGCTGGGTGACGATCCCAAGGAAACAGCCATATTTACGGCCTTCCTTGGCGATGCGGGCAAGGGCTTCACGCGTGGGTGCGAAGCCCTGGCGGGAATTGGCCGGCATATAGCGATGCGCTTCCTCGCACATCACCAGCAGTTTCAGTTGCCCTTCGCTCCACAAGGCGAGGTCGAAGGCAAGGCGGGCCAGCACCGAACACACGGCATTGACCACCTCGGAGGGAAGCCCCGCCATCTCGAAACATGTCACCGGACGCCCGCCATGCGGCACACGGAAGATAGCGCCGATGGTCTGATGGATCGTATCCTCGATCAGGCGTGAGTTGAACATGAAGCGGTAGCGCGGATCGGCGGCGATCTGCTCGATGCGAACCCGCAGCGATTTCAGCGCCGGGCGATCCGTTTTTCCCTCCAGCAGGCCGATGCGATCGTCGATCTGCTTCAGGAGATCGGCAATGCGATAAGGAACCGGCGTATCGGCCGTGATCGTATCGGCTCCGCGCCGAACATGGCTGCCGCCATGCCGGTATATGGTCCTGGCGAGCGGAATGAGATCGCGCAGCAGGTCCATTTCCTCGGGAATCGTTTCGCGGCCGCGAAACAGAACCTCGGCGAACTCTTCCAGTCGGAACATCCAGAAGGGCAGGTCCAGCGTGGAGCTGTCGATGCGCACACTGTGTTCGGGCAGCGAAGCGGCGAACTCGTTGTGCGGATCGAGGATGAGAACACGCAGGTCGGGGCAGGCTGCGATCGCCTTGCGCATCAGCAGCGAGACGGCCGTGGATTTGCCCACGCCGGTGGTTCCGACAACTGCGAAATGCCGGGACAGCGTGTCTTCGATGGCGATATTGGCGGCGATTTCCTCATCCTGCGAGAGATGGCCGATGGTGACGCCGCGTCGTCCGGCAAGGTCGTAGACGGCTTCCAGATCGCGGGCGCGGATGCGATGCGCATGAGCGCCGACATGGGGGTAGCAGGTGATGCCGCGGTCGAACACCGGCGGCGCGGAGGACAGTGCGCTGTCCCGCACCTCGCCAACCAATTCCACCTCGACCTCGATCGGATTGAGTTCGCCGGCTTTCCACTCATGGCCCGGCTTGCCGACACCATAGACCAGGCCGACGGTGCGGGTTGACCCCAGATTGATCGAGATCATGCGTCCGACCGTCCAGCGCTCCGCCGGGTCGTCAATGCTGTCATCCGCCGCGAAGGCGGCGAGCACGGCGCGCGCGCCGTCGCAGCGCACCACATGCCCCAGAATGCGGTGATCGGATTGCTGCGCCTCGCGCCGTTCTTGCGACGTGGCTTCTCCAGGCGGATTTCCGCGCTCGACATACATATTTAGAGACCCCCGTACTCTATCGCAGTGGACTTTAGGCGCTGGCGGTTAAGGTCGCGTGAGGGGGCATGGTTGCGGCAATCTTAACGCCGGCGCGCCGCGCGGCCGCCTTTTCGGGCGATATTGGGCGTTGACACGATAGGAAAATCGCTTCTATTGTCGCGCACCATGAAGAAGGCATTCATTCTCGTAGTAGGACGGCGCGTGGGCAAGGTGGTGTAACCACCGGGCGAAAACCTCCCATGCGCGACACACAGGCTCCCTCGGGGGCCTTTTTTATTATCCGAAACAGCACTAAACGACGATAGCCTCGCGGAAGCGGAAACAGGACGGAACCAGACCGATGAGCAACGGACAGAACGAGCGGCGCGAAATGACGGGCGCCGAGATGGTGGTGCAGGCGCTGAAAGACAACGGCGTCAAGCACATCTTCGGCTATCCGGGCGGCGCGGTCCTTCCCATCTACGACGAACTGTTCCAGCAGGAGGATGTCGAGCACATTCTTGTGCGCCATGAGCAGGGTGCCGGGCACGCGGCCGAAGGCTATGCCCGCTCCACCGGAAAGGCGGGAGTCATGCTCGTCACTTCCGGTCCCGGCGCCACCAATGCGGTGACCCCCCTGCAGGACGCGCTCATGGACTCCATCCCGCTGGTCTGCATCACCGGCCAGGTTCCGACCAGCCTGATCGGCTCCGACGCCTTTCAGGAGTGTGATACGGTCGGCATCACGCGCCCCTGCACCAAGCACAACTGGCTGGTGAAGGATGTCAATGAGCTGGCGGCCATCATCCATGAGGCCTTCCATGTCGCCACGACAGGCCGTCCCGGTCCGGTGGTGGTCGACATTCCGAAGGATATCCAGTTCGCCAAGGGCACCTATGTTTCTCCGCAGACCGCGCCGCGCACCAGCTACAAGCCGCGCATCCAAGGCGATCTCAATCAGATCAAGGCCGCCGTCGAACTGATGGCCAGAGCGAAGAAGCCGATCCTCTACACCGGCGGCGGCGTCGTGAACTCCGGCCCCGAGGCCAGCCAGTTGCTGCGCGAACTGGTCGACCTGACCGGTTTTCCGATCACTTCGACGCTGATGGGGCTGGGCTGCTATCCGGCTTCCGGCAAGAACTGGCTGGGCATGCTCGGCATGCACGGCACCTATGAAGCCAATATGGCCATGCATGATTGCGATGTCATGGTGTGCATCGGCGCGCGCTTCGACGATCGTATTACAGGCCGCCTCGACGCATTCGCGCCGAACTCCAAGAAGATTCACATCGATGTCGATCCGTCTTCGATCAACAAGAACGTGCATGTCGACATCGGCATCCTCGGCGACGTCGCCACGGTGCTGGAGGACATGGTGCGCCTGTGGCGGGCGACGGCGAAAGCCGACAAGAAGGCGCTGCATCCATGGTGGGAGCAGATCGCCAGATGGCGGGCGCGCGACTCGCTCGCGTTCAAGACCAATCCCGACGTCATCATGCCGCAATATGCGATCTCCCGGCTCTATGAGCTGACGAAGGATCGCGACACCTACATCACCACGGAGGTTGGCCAGCACCAGATGTGGGCGGCGCAGCACTTCCACTTCGACAAGCCCAACCGCTGGATGACAAGCGGCGGCCTCGGCACCATGGGGTATGGCCTGCCGGCGGCGCTCGGCGTGCAGGTCGCGCACCCGGATGCGCTGGTCATCGATATCGCCGGCGACGCTTCGGTGCAGATGTGCATTCAGGAAATGTCGGCGGCCATCCAGCACGATGCGCCGATCAAGATCTTCATCCTGAACAACCAGTATATGGGCATGGTGCGCCAGTGGCAGCAGCTTCTGCACGGCAACCGCCTGTCGCACTCCTATACGGAGGCGATGCCGGATTTCGTCAAGCTGGCGGAGGCCTATGGCGCGCACGGCATACGCTGTGACAAGCCGGACGACCTCGACGATGCGATCCGTGAGATGATCTCGGTGAAGAAGCCGGTGATCTTCGATTGTCGCGTGGCGAATCTGGCCAACTGCTTCCCGATGATCCCCTCGGGCAAGGCGCACAACGAGATGCTCCTGCCGGACGAGGCGACGGACGAAGCGGTCGCCAACGCCATCGACGCCAAGGGCCGGGAGCTGGTGTAAGGCGGTTCCACGTGAGTGAAAACTACGTGAAAACAATGAATTGTTGCAGATTTTGAAGATCGGGATTCAATCATGAATGCACAGCTTCAGCCCACCGGCTCGGCCTATTTCATGGCCAGGGAGACGGAGAAGCCGGAAACGCACACGCTTTCGGTGCTGGTGGATAATGAGCCGGGCGTGCTCGCCCGCGTCATCGGTCTGTTTTCCGGGCGCGGCTACAATATCGAGAGCCTGACCGTCTCGGAAACCGAGCATGAAACGCATCTGTCGCGCATCACCATCGTGACGCGCGGCACGCCGCATGTGCTGCAGCAGATCAAGCACCAGCTTGAACGCATCGTGCCCGTGCACCGGGTGGTGGATCTCACGGTGCGGGCGCAGGAACTGGGACAGGAGCGGTCGCTGGAGCGCGAGCTTGCACTGGTCAAGGTCGCGGGCGCCGGCACGGACAGGGTGGAGGCGCTGCGCCTCGCCGACGCCTTCCGCGCCCATGTGGTCGACGCCAACACCGGGCATTTCATCTTCCAGATTACCGGCAAGAGCTCCAAGATCGACCAGTTCATCGCCATTATGCGGCCGCTCGGCCTGGTGGAAATCTGCCGCACCGGCGTGGCGGCCATGAACCGCGGCCATCAGGGCATGTAGCCCTTTTTCGGAGAAGCGGTGCGAGATATCAAATTCGTGTCGCTTCGGGAAAACTGTTTGCGTTCACGAACAGGGGCCGCGGCTGGCGCAAGGCCCGCCGGGTTTTTGGCGCGTCCCGCCGCCGGCTGTTTCGTTAAAGGTCAGCATGGCTGACATTGAAGGTTGTTCATGACCTCTGACATCCTCTTCGCGCTGGCCGCCTATGCGTTCGTGAGTTCGATCACGCCGGGGCCGAACAATTTCATGCTTCTGTCGTCCGGTGTGAATTTCGGCTTCGTCCGTTCCATTCCGCATATGCTGGGGATCGGCATCGGCTTTGTCGTGCTGCTGCTGGCCGTTGGTTTCGGACTGGGGGCGGTGCTGACGGCCTTTCCGGCCCTGCACACCGCGCTCAAAATCGTAGGTGGGGCTTATCTGCTTTATCTGGCGTGGAAGATCGCCATGTCGCGTTCCGTCGAGAGCGGAGGAGACGGCAGCGCGCAGCCGATGACATTCCTGCAAGCGGCCGCCTTCCAGTGGGTCAACCCCAAGGCGTGGGTGATGGCCGTCACCGCCATGGCCGTGTTCTCCAATCCGGCGAATCCATTTCTGTCGGTGGTGCTGATCTCGGTGGTGTTCGGCGTTATCAACCTGCCATGCGTTTCGAGCTGGGCGGGGTTCGGCATGGCGATGCGCGGCTTCCTGTCCGATCCCATGCGCCTGAAGTGGTTCAACATCGCCATGGGCGTGCTGCTGGCCGCCACGCTGTGGCCGATGGTTCGGTAGCGGCAGGCACGGGTCCGGGCGTATCGAGCTTGCTCCGCTGGCCCGAATCGGGTCTGACCATCCCATGCAATTTTCACCGCAGCAGGACGAGGCGCTTAAAGCTGTCGCCAAATGGCTGAAAGCTGGCCGCCCGCAACTGTTTCGCCTGTTCGGCTACGCCGGTACGGGCAAGACTACGCTGGCGCGCTATTTCGCCGAGCATGTCGACGGGCAGGTGCAGTTCGCCGCCTTCACCGGCAAGGCCGCGCAGGTGCTGCGCTCGAAGGGCGCAACCAACGCCCGCACCATTCATTCGCTGATCTACCGCCCGCGCGGCGAGGAGGCTGTGGAAGACGAGACAACCGGCAAGACATCGATGTCACCGACCTTTTCTCTCAACCGCCAAAGTCCGATTTCAAAGGCGGCGCTCGTCGTCATCGACGAATGCTCGATGGTGGATGAACAACTCGGCCGTGATCTGATGAGCTTCGGCACGCCGATTCTCGTGCTGGGCGATCCGGGGCAGCTTCCGCCCATTTCCGGCGGCGGGTTCTTCACCGAGCAGGAGCCGGATTTCCTGCTCACCGAAATCCACCGGCAGGCACGCGACAATCCCATTATCCGCATGGCGCTGGATGTGCGCGAGGGGCGGGAACTCGGCTATGGAGATTACGGGGCGGCGCGCGTCATCGGCAAGGAAGAGGTGGATCAGGATCTGGTGCTCGACGCCGATCAGGTGCTTGTCGGCACCAACCGCACGCGCCGTCGCTACAATCGCCGGCTGCGCGAGCTGAAAGGATTCACCGCCGATTATCCGCAGGCGGGCGACAAGCTCGTGTGCCTGCGCAACGATCCGGCCAAGGGCCTGCTCAACGGTTCGCTGTGGAAGGTGATGACGGCCTCGCGCGAGACGGTGAAGCCAGGCATCAACCTGCTGGTGTCACCGGAGGAAGACGACCCGGACCGCGGCGTCGCCAAGATCAAACTGCTCAAGGCGGCGTTCGAGGAAACGGAAGCGGAAATTCCGTGGCAGCAGAAGCGGCGCTTCGACGATTTCGACTATGGCTATGCGCTCACCGTCCACAAGGCGCAGGGCTCGCAATGGAACGATGTGGTGCTGTTCGATGAGAGCTGGGCGTTCAAGGACAACCGTGAACGCTGGCTTTATACTGCGATCACGCGTGCGGCGGAAAAGCTGACCATCGTCCGGTAAAGCGGACAGATTACGTTCAGGCGCCGCCGCGCGGTTCGGCCTCCAGCCATCGCCAGGCGTCCGCCTCGCGGTCCGCCGGAAAATGCCGCAGCTCAACCCCTTCCGGCAATTCGCCACGCGCATATCCGGTCCAGTCCGGGCCGCCGACGCTGGCGCATTTTCTGACATGCCCGAGCGCCGCAGTCTGGCCCTGTTCCAGCGTCTGTCGCGAAATCTCGGACCAGTCGGCGCTTTCGAAATCCGTCAGGCGTACGAGCACATCGATCTGCGCATGGAGCGCATAGGCGGCTTCCAGCAAGCCATACAGGTTTTCGGCGTCGGCCGCGTTCACCTCTCCCACGATGTCGACGGCGAACAGATCGTCCCGGTCGGTATCGATGCGGCGCACCGCCGGTACTGCTTCGAGGTAGTTCATCCAGCCTCCTTCGCGAAACGCTTCCATACTGGAACACATAAAACCTCTGTCTGTTCCCGACAAAGCGGCTATAGATGCCAGCGCACACGCCTCGGGAGGAATGGATATGCCGGTTAAACTGTCGGTCAATCTCAATGCGGTGGCCATGCTGCGCAACAGGCGCGACCTGCCATGGCCGAGCGTGGCCGGATTGGGGCGCATCGCGCTGGCCGCTGGCGCACACGGGCTGACCGTGCATCCGCGCCCCGACCAGAGGCATACGCGCTACTCCGACCTGCCGGACCTGCGCGCGCTGATCGACGACGAGTTTCCGCAGGCGGAGTTCAATATAGAGGGCTACCCGACTGAGGAATTCCTGGCCTTGGTGGAGCAGAACCAGCCCGAGCAGGTCACGCTGGTGCCCGACGATCCGGCGCAGGCCACTTCCGATCATGGCTGGAACTTTCTGGAGCAGTCCGTGTTCCTTACTCCGATCGTCAAGCGGTTGAAGAAGGAGGGGACGAGAGTGTCTCTGTTCGCGAACGCCGAAACGGAAGGATTGTCGGCCGCCCGTGACACCGGGGCCGACCGGGTCGAGTTTTATACCGGTCCCTATGCGAGTCGCCACGCCGACGCGGACGCTATGGCGCGGGAGTTGGAAAAGTTGGGGCTTGCGGCTGACGCGGCGCTGGAAAAGGGGCTGGAGGTCAATGCCGGGCATGATCTGGTGGTCGCAAACCTGCCTGCTCTGGTGAAGCGAATTCCGAGGCTTGAAGAAGTGTCCATCGGCCATGGACTGACGGCGGATGCACTGGAATTCGGCATGGAAAAGAGCGTCAAACGCTTCCTGAAGGCCTGCGGCTGGCCGTGAGAGATTCGCTCAGCTCTTGCGCGAACGGATATCGAGGCACTTGATATTGCGCTGCAGCAAGAGTAGAGCACCGCGCTCTTAACGGAGTTCTGTCCATGGCTGTTGCCGATACCGGTAGCGCGGTCGAGCCCGCCCCGCAGGCAGACCACCCCGAACACAAGCCGCACAGCACGCCCTATATGATGCTTGCCGCGCTTGGCGTGGTCTATGGCGACATCGGCACCAGCCCGATCTACGCATTCCGCGTGGCGCTCGGCGCAGCGTCCGCGGCGGACAATGCAGCCCGCAACGATATTCTGGGCGTGCTCTCGCTCATCATCTGGGTGCTCACCATCGTCGTGGCGGTGAAGTACATGATGTTCGTGCTGCGGGCCGACAACAAGGGCGAGGGCGGCACGCTCTCCCTGATGGCGCTTGGCCGCTCCGCCTTCCCGACGCGTCCGGCCATCATTCTGGGCATCGGCATGGTGGGCGCGGCGCTGTTCTATGGCGACGCCGTCATCACGCCAGCGATCTCGGTGCTTTCGGCTACGGAAGGCTTCACCATCATCGCCGATGGTTTCGGGCCTTACATCGTGCCGCTGACTGTGGTCATCCTGCTGATCCTGTTTTCGGTGCAGCGTTTCGGCAGCGGCGGCGTGGCCCTCATCTTCGGTCCCATCACGCTTATCTGGTTCGTCGCCATCGGGTTTGCGGGACTCCGTCACATCATTCACGATCCCGAAATCCTGCTCGCGATCAACCCGCTCTATATGCTGCGTTTTCTCGGCCATGAGCCAGTGGTCTCGCTGGCCATCATCGGCGGTGTGTTCCTGGCCGTCACCGGTGCGGAATCGGTCTATGCGGATCTTGGCCATTTCGGGCGCAAGCCCATCGTTCTGGCCTGGTTCTGGGTCGTGTTTCCCTGCCTGCTGCTGAACTATCTGGGGCAGGGGGCTTTCGTTCTGGCCCACGATGGCCATGTCGGCCATCCGTTCTTCCAGATGAACGACGGCTGGCTGCTTTATGTAATGGTGGCGCTCGCCACGGCGGCGACAGTCATCGCCAGCCAGGCGGTGATCACCGGGGCCTATTCGCTGACCCGGCAGGCGGTTCAGCTCAACATGCTGCCACGCATGGAAATCCGTCATACGTCGGAACGCCAGTCAGGCCAGATCTACATGCCGCGCGTGAATTTCCTGATGGCGGTGGCGGTGCTGCTGCTGGTGCTGGGCTTCCGTGAATCCGCGGGGCTGGCCTCGGCGTACGGCATCGCCGTGACCGGCGTGATGCTGGTGACGACCACGCTGCTTTCCATCGTGATGATCCGCATCTGGAAGTGGCCGCTGTGGCCGGCGCTCGCGCTGACGGCGCTGTTCGGATTGATCGAGCTTGGCTTCCTCGTCACCAACGCCATGAAGGTGAGGGACGGCGGCTGGGCCTCGCTGGTGGTGGCGTTCATGATCATCGTCGTGATGGTGACATGGGTGCGCGGATCGCGCCTGCTGTTCGAAAAGACGCGCAAGAACGAGGTGCCGCTGGAGTTCCTTGCCGGCAACCTCGCCAGGAAGCAGCCGCAGCTCGTGCCCGGCACCGCGATCTTCCTGACCAGCGATCCGATCAGCGCGCCGACCGCGCTCATGCACAGCCTCAAGCATTACAAGGTGCTGCATGAGCAGAACGTCATCCTCTCCGTGGTGACCGCGCCACAGCCGAAGGTGCCGGACAGCGAGCGGGTGAAGCTGGAGACGATCAACGACCTGTTCATGCGCATCACCCTGACATTCGGCTATATGGAGCAGCCGAACATTCCGCGTGCGCTGGCCTCCTGCCGCAAGCAGGGCTGGAAGTTCGACATCATGACGACCTCGTTCTTCCTGTCGCGACGTTCGCTCAAGGCCGCGCCGAATTCAGGCATGCCGATGTGGCAGGACCGCCTGTTCATAGGGCTGGCGCGATCGGCGGCGGATGCGACGGAGTATTTCCAGATTCCGACCGGCCGGGTGGTGGAGATCGGCACGCAGGTGGCGATCTGAACGGCTGGCGGGGCGCTACTCGGTCACCGTCATCTTGAAGAAATCGCCCTGTATCTCGAATTCCTCCACACCGGGCATGGTGGCGGTAAAGACGATGGCCCTTGCCGGGGTCAGCCCCTGGCAGAACTTGCTGAACCGGCGCGCCAGTCCCCCATCGGAGAAGGTTCCGGTGCGTAGCGTTGGAAGGTCCGACTCCACCATTTCCCAATCACGCGGCAGTTTCCCGCAATCGCCGCGCTCGGCGTAGATCGGGCGGCTGTCGCCGACCTTCATGGTCACCACCGGTTTGAACGGGACGATTGGCGCATTGTCTGCCGGTCCTGCCCATGGCCGCCAGCCGGTGGCGGTGATGAGGGAGCCGGCGGCGATCCCGACCGTCAGCAGGAAAATACCGCCGGATATGGCCTGAAGTATCGAGAAGCGCTTGTGGCTCAATCTTTCCCGGCTGAGCAGGGCCGGCAGGCGCGACTGCGGATGCGGTGCGTGGGCAAGGAACGTCATGGGTCTTGCGCTCGCAACGGCAGGAGACGCGACCGGCACCGGCAGACCCGAGCGGATTTTGCTCTCCGTATCTCCCGCTTGCTTGTAGAGCCGGCTCCAGAGTTCCTGCGTGGGCGGATCGTTCGCCATGTCGAGCAGCTTCGCCAGCACCCGCAGATTGCCGGCGCGGGGCAGATGACGCCCGGAGCGCCAGTTGTTGAGGTTGCGCATGGCCGTCTCGAACTGGCGCTGCCCCTTGCTGGCGGTCAGGGCGCAATAGGCGCTGGCGAGCGTCGCGTCATCATAATAGCCGGCGCGATTGCACAACTCATCGAACAGCAGATGCCAGTGCGCGAATGTCGTCTCTTCAGTTTCTCCCATCGCCCCTCGCTTACTGAACCAGATGTGCCGGATCGGTGACGAAAATCTTGACGAAATCGTCCAGCAGCCGGACCTCCTCGACCCCTGCCTTCCGCGCGGTGAAGCGGACCGCCCGCACCGGCACCACGGCGTTGCAGAAATTGCTCATCTTGCGGGCAAGGCCGCCGTCCGAAAATGTCCCCAAAGTGCTGAACGGCACGCGCGGCATTGTGTAGCCCCAGCCGGGCACGTTGCCGCCGTCGCAATCGCCGCGATCTCCGTGGATGAGCCGGCTTTCGCCCACCAGCATCCGCACGCGCGCATCATAGCCGATCATCGGGAGATCAGCGTAGGGGTCCGAGGCCATCCAGCGGAAACCGGTGACGGCAAGCACGGCCGTGAGGGTAATCGCTCCTGCCCATAGCAGCCTGCGGGCGGGGCGATGATTGGCCTGCCGGACGATTTCCGCTTCATCGGCGATTTGCCGCCGATCCGGTACATCGCGGCCACGGGCGGCGCTATAGAGAAGGTTCCATTGCCGGAGCAGTTCGGGATCGTCCGAAACTCCCAGCAATTCGGCAAGGATCATGAAGTTGCGGCGCAGCGGCAGATGACGGCCGAGCCGCCAGTTGCGGAGGTTCTTCTCCGCCGCGTTGAAATCCTCCTGTGCGGATTTGCCTGACCTGCGGCAGAGCTGGCTCGCCAGCTTTGCATTGTCGATGTAGCCACGGCATTCGCACAGCTCATCGAGCAATATGTGCCACTGGCTGAATCTGTTCCATTCAAGGCGCTGCATGCCTTGTGCACCCCGCGCTTCCCATGGGCTGATTTAAGAAGCGATTCATGGAGATAGCAACCGGGATTGCTTCCGTTTTTCCGTATTTTCCGGTGATTGGCGGACTTTTCGATTTGCTGACGCGGATGGATTTGGCACCCCGGAAAGGCCACCGCCGATGTTCTGCCTGGCTCCGGTGGACCAATTTTCAGGCGTTGAAAGAGGGGCTTATCGAGATGCGAAACGCAATTGTCGTCGGCGCTGTGTCGATCTTTTCGGTGTTGATGCTGTCCGGCTGTGTCACGCCGACCAACGCCGACAAGACAGTGGAGATGAGGGTGGGTGAAACGCGGCACCTGACCGCCTACCGGGGCAATTCATGCGGTGCAGGTGCGCCGAGCTATTCCGAAATCGTAGGCCGGCTGCCGAAGTCCTCCATCGTGAAGTATTCCGATGGAGGGCTTTCCAGCCGCGTCAGCCGCGATTGCGGCAAGCGGGTGCCGACGCGCGCGGTGAACGGCACTGCGATCGCGACCGGCTCGGAGGGCCATCGCTACCAGTCCGGAACTGTCGCGATCGTCGTGAAATAGGTTGCGGCTGGACAGCAGTCGAAAAGGATGACGTGCGGGGGCGACCGGGCGGCGCGGCAATGCGCCGTCCGGTTTCGTTTCGGGCATGGTTGTGGCGGTGCAAGGCTTCGGTGTATCCCGGCTGAGGAGGACGCATCCGCAGGCGCATGATCCGGCAAGCGGCGGTGTGGAACTGGCATCGCCGGACAGAGCAGGGTGGGCCGTGCAGGCAGTATCGTCTATCGCCATTGCAGGCGCCGGTCCGGCTGGCCTTGCGGCAGCGCTTTATCTTCATCGCGCCGGGCACAAGGTCACCATATTCGAGCGGTTCGAGAAGCCGTCTCCGGTCGGTTCGGGGCTTATCCTGCAACCGACGGGGCTTTCCGTGCTGCACGATCTGGGTTTGCTCGGCGACATCATGATGCTCGGCAACCGGATCGACCGGCTGCATGGTCTCGATGCACGTTCCGGCCGTACCGTGCTCGACGTGCGCTATCGGGCGCTGCCCGGCAACAGGTTCGGCCTGGCTGTGCATCGCGCCGCTTTGTTCGGTGGGCTTTACCGCGCTGTACTGCGTGAAGGAATTGCCATCGAGACAGGCGTGGAGATCGACGCGCTCGACACGGGTGAGGCGGCAAGGCTGATCGACGGCGAGGGAAGGCGGATCGGCTCGTTCGATCTGGCCATCGACGCCAGTGGCACGCGGTCCAGATTACGTGGTCATGCGGATATACCGGTCGAACCGAAACCGCTCGCCTATGGCGCCTTCTGGGCGTCGCTCGGCTGGAGGGGCGAGGGTTTCGACGAGCACGCGCTGCTGCAACGCTATGACAGGGCGCGGGTGATGATCGGCGTGCTGCCCATTGGCCGCGCCGAGCCCGACGGGGAGAAGATGGCGGCATTTTTCTGGAGCCTGAAGCCGGAGGATGCCGAGCGGGTTCGGACCGCCGGGCTTGAAGCATGGAAGGCGCGCGTGACCGGCTATTGGCCTGAATGTGCGGGCTATGTCGACCAGATCGACAGTTTCGAGCAGCTTTCGCTTGCCCGGTATGGTCATCACACCCTGCCGATGCCTGCCGGGCGGCGGTTGGCGGTGATCGGTGACGCCGCGCATTCCACCAGCCCGCAACTGGGGCAGGGAGCCAATATGGCGTTGCTGGACGCAGCCGCGCTTGCACATGCGCTGAAGGAGAACACGCGGCTGGAGGATGCGCTTGCAGCCTATGCCAGATCCCGCCGCTGGCATATCCGCAGCTTTCAGGCACTGTCGCGCCTGTTCACTCCCTTCTACCAGTCGGACGGCTGGTTGCTGCCGTTCATGCGTGACAGCGTGGTGGCGACCGCAGCGAAAATCCCGCCGACGCCACATATCCTTGCAGCGCTGGTCGCCGGAACCATCATCGACCCATTGCGCCGTATCGGGCTTCGGGAAGTGGACTGGACACAGACTCCTTCTCCTGCCCCAGAGCGGATCGCAATTGCCGCAGACTGAGTCATTTTCTTATCTTTAGCTGTGCAGGGCTCGCCTTTTTAAAAGAACGCGTTGCGTGAAAACACCCTCTTGCCTTCGCTTCGGCGATGGGGCATAGCAGGAACCGTAACGTACGGTACGGCTCGATAAGGTGAAGTCGAACGGCTGGGAGAAGGGCGCTGGCGGGATTTCCCCTGCCGTGCGGTGAGCGGACGGTGTGGTGACGCAGGCGTACGAACAGGAGGAAGAGCAGAAGCTGACGGAGCGTCAGAAGGACATTCTGGACGCGGCTTTGCGCCTGCTGGTCGAGGATGGCGACAATCTCACCATGGCCGCCGTGGCGCGGCGGGCGAGATGCTCCAAGGAAAGCCTCTACAAATGGTTCGGCGACCGCGATGGACTGCTGACGGCAACGGTGCGCTGGCAGGCCTCCAAGGTGCGTGTGGTGCCCGTCGATCAGGGCAAGCCGGACCTGCTCTCGCTCTCCGAAAGCCTCGAAAGCTATGCGCGCGACTGGCTGAAGGTGATTTCCAGCGATACCTCGGTCGCGCTCAACCGCGTGGCGATCAGCCATGCCGGATCGGGCCGCGACAAGCTCGGCGAGATCGTTCTGCAGAACGGCCGCTTTGCGCTGGCCGCGCGGCTGAAGCCTGTGCTCGATGCCGGCAAGCGGGCCGGGTTGCTGGTGTTCGAGGACGCCGAGACGGCGTTCAGGACATTTTTCGGGCTGGTCGCACGCGATGTGCAGATCCGGCTTTTGCTCGGTGACTGGCCGGGCATGACGGAGGCGGCGATCGAGGAAGACGCGGTGCGCGCCACCAAGCAGTTTCTTGCCCTGCACGGGGCCGGGAAGGGTCAACAGGCCAAGTAATCCAAAACAGCTAAATCCATAGAACGGGAAGGATTTCTAACATGCGTGTCTATTACGATCGCGACGCCGATCTGAACCTCATCAAAGGCAAGAAGGTCGCCATTATCGGCTACGGTTCACAGGGGCGCGCCCATGCGCTGAACCTCAAGGATTCCGGCGCCAAGGAAATCGCCATCGGCCTCAAGGCGGGTTCCGCCACCGCGAAGAAGGTCGAAGCCGACGGGCTCAAGGTGATGACGGTCGCCGAAGTCGCCAAGTGGGCCGACCTGATGATGATGGCGGCGCCCGACGAATTGCAGGCCGACATCTACAACAGCGAGATTGCTCCGAATATCCGCGACGGCGCAGCGATCGCCTTCGCGCACGGCCTTAACGTGCATTTCGGCCTGATCGAGCCGAAGTCGACCGTGGACGTGCTCATGGTCGCTCCGAAGGGCCCCGGCCACACGGTTCGTGGTGAATACCAGAAGGGCGGCGGCGTGCCGTGCCTGGTCGCCGTGCATCAGGATGCTTCTGGCAACGCGCTCGATCTCGGCCTGTCCTACGCCTGCGGCGTCGGCGGCGGCCGTTCCGGCATCATCGAGACCACCTTCAAGGAAGAGTGCGAGACCGATCTGTTCGGGGAGCAGGCAGTGCTGTGCGGCGGCCTGGTCGAACTGATCCGCGCCGGTTTCGAGACGCTGGTTGAGGGCGGCTATGCGCCGGAAATGGCCTATTTCGAGTGCCTGCACGAAGTGAAGCTGATCGTGGACCTGATCTACGAGGGCGGCATCGCCAACATGAACTACTCGATCTCCAACACTGCCGAGTGGGGCGAGTATGTGTCCGGCCCGCGCGTCATCACCGCCGAGACCAAGGCCGAGATGAAGCGCATCCTCAAGGACATCCAGACCGGCAGGTTCACGTCGGAGTGGATGCAGGAATATCGTTCCGGCGCGGCGCGCTTCAAGGGCATCCGCCGGATGAACGACGCGCACCAGATCGAGGAAGTCGGCGCAAAGCTGCGCGGCATGATGCCGTGGATCGCCAACAACAAGCTGGTGGACAAGGCCAAGAACTAAGTTTTCGCGAAGCCGATAACGGAAGGCCGGCGATCACGATCGCCGGCCTTTTTCACGTGCGGGCAGGGAAAGGTTTCAGCCGTAGGGCGAACGGCACTGGCGGCGCGGCCCGTGATAGGGCTGGAACGTATTGTCCCATGCCCGATAGGACCGGTAGCGGTTGTAACACCAGCGCACATGCGCATCGCCTGCCGGACGGTAATAGCGGCGCGGCTCGACATGGCGGTAGGACGGCACGCCGAGGCCGAGGCCGAAATAGAAGCCCGAGCCCCGATAGTAGGACCTGTGATGCGACCTGCGCGACCGCCAGTCGTCCCGGTGGTGCGGGCGGTTCCAGTGGCGGGGCGGCGGCCTGCGCCAGCGATGATCGCGCACCTGTGTCACGTCGTTGGTTGCGGCGGCCACAGGGGCGGCGGGCGCGCTGACCGGGGGTGGTCCGGCAAGCGCCGGGACAGACATCAGGCCAGCCAGGCAAAGAGCCGCCAGACCGGCCTTCAAGGGAGAGGAAAGAAGCGTTTTTATGTGCCACTCCAGTGATCGAACAAGCCCCCGCGCCGGATATTTCGGACGAGTGCCTGCAAGATGACGTCTGGTCAATGAACGCAGGATGAACGGCCGCGGTTCCGCCTGTGAGCTGTTTCCACCCTTGTGTTTGGCGTCGCTTGCGGGCAATTGTCGCTGCCATGTCGCTGCGCCTCGCCACCTTCAATGTCGAGAACCTGATGAACAGGTTCGATTTCTCCGGCTTCCGCAATCAGCTCAATCAGGACCGAACGCTGGCCCTGTTCGAGATACGGAGCGAGGCCGAATACCGCGCGCTGGAGCAGGCGCGCGCCATCGCCCATTCGGACGATACGCGCCAGCTCACCGCCCTGGCGATCGCGACGACGCGAGCCGACATCATCTGCATGCAGGAGGTGGACAATATCGAGGCGCTGAAAGCGTTCGAATATGGCTATCTGTTCAAGATGGTGGGGCACGGCTACAGGCAGAAATACACCACCTCGGGCAATGATTCTCGTGGGATCGACGTGGCGCTGATGATGCGCGACGAGACCGCGCACGGCCAGCCGATCGAATTCGTGCGCATGACCAGCCATGCGCATCTGACCTTCGGGGAGCTTGGCCTGCATACGCCGGAGCTGGCTTCATTGGGTCAGGAGCCGCATGAGCGTATCTTCCGGCGCGACTGTCTTGAGATCGACCTGAGGATCGGCGGCAAGCCGCTGACGCTCTATCTCGTCCATTTCAAATCCATGGGCAGCCCGCGCAACGGGCTCGACGGCCGTCAGGCGACGATGCCGATCCGCTTCGCCGAGGCGAAGGCCGTGCGCCATATCATCGAGCAACGGTTCGGGCGCGAGCGCGCCGCTGACAAGCGCTGGGCGATCTGCGGTGACATGAACGACTATCGGCAAAGGGTGGTGATCGACGGGGAAGGGCCGTCCGATTACCGTTTTGAAGTGCGGGACGAGGCTGTTTCCTGCCTTGACGTGCTGCTGCATGACGGCTTTTGCGAAAATGTCGTGGAGCGGCGGCCCGAGATGGACCGCTGGACGCTCTATCACACGCGCGGGCCGCAGGAGCGGCATCTGTGCCAGCTCGACTACATACTTCTGTCACGCTCGCTGGCGGAAGAAAATGCGGGAACCGTGCCGGATATCGTGCGCAACGGGCAACCCTGGCGCACGCCTTTTCCGGGCGGGCAGGAAGTCGATCGCTTCCCGCGCGTCGGCTGGGACAGGCCGAAGGCGTCGGACCATTGCCCGGTCGCCGTGACGCTGGACATCGTGTGAGGTAGTCGCCGTGAGCTTCAACCTGCCGCCGAATATGATCCTGCCTGTCGATGAGATCGACGTGCGGCTCGACCCGACGCCGCATCCGTTCGAGCGCGACAATGCCGATGCCATCGCGGCCGGATGGAAGGAATACAGCGCCGCCAATCCAGCTTTGTTCGACGGCACCATGGTGCTTTTGTCGGCGCTTACATATGATGACGGCCGGCTCCGCGGCGTCAGCCACGCGGTGCGCTATTCCACCTTCCTGCACTGGCGCCGCCACAGCGACACGCCAGATGCCCATCACGCTTTCGCCCACGCCATGCCGGTGTCGGGCGACGGGGCGCTGGTGGCGATCCGCATGGCGCCGCATACGCTCAACGCCGGAAAGGTATATTTCGCGGCGGGGTCGTTCGAGCCCGAGGATTTTGTCGACGGGCAGGTCGACATGCATCGCAACATGGCGCGCGAGGTGGCGGAAGAAACCGGCCTCGATCTTGATGCGGCGCAAGCCGAACAGCGGCACCATCTGATCTCGACGCCGGGCGGCGTGGTGATCTTCCGTCGCTATCATTTCACGGAAACGGCGGATGTACTGGCCGCCGGCGCCCGTGCCTATATCATGGCCGACGCCCACCCCGAAATCAGTGAGCCGGTCGTTATCCGTGATGCAGCGGAGCGCCCGGAGGGACTGATGCCCTACATGCCTGCCCTGATCGACTGGCATTTCTCCAACGCGTGACCGCCGGCAGTTTCGGCTTCATTCGTGCCTGAGCGCATCGATCGGATCGAGACGCGCACCCCGCAGCGCAGGGAAGAAGCCGAACACCATGCCGATCAGCGCCGAGAAACCCACGGCGAGCAGGACCACGGCGGGGCTCGGGGCAAAGGGTATCGAAAGGGCGAATGCCGCTCCGCCAGCCAGTGACAGGCCCAACAGGATGCCGATGACGCCGCCGAGCAGCGACAGCACGGTCGCCTCGACGAGAAACTGGATCAGGATGTGCTTTTCCTGCGCGCCGATGGCGAGCCTGATGCCGATCTCCCGCGTTCGTTCCGTCACCGACACCAGCATGATGTTCATGATGCCGATGCCGCCGACCAACAGGCTGACGCCGGCCACCGCGCCCAGCATTCCCGTCATGGTCGCGCTGGCGCTGGCCATGGTGTCGGCGATCTGGGTCATGTCGCGAACGCCGAAATCGTCCTCGCCGTCCGGCGGGATGCGGCGCACGTCGCGAAGGATGTTTTCCATGCGCGTCTGCAATTCCGAGGTGGGAATCGCCTCGTCGGCGGAGACATAGATGTTGTCGATGTTGCGGTTGCCGGCGATACGGCGCTGATATGTCAGCAGCGGCATCAGAACCACATTGTCCTGATCCTGGCCGAAGCCGGTGTAGCCCTTGGGCAGGAGCAGGCCGATCACCTTGCAGGTGCTGCGGTTGACGCGGATCAGCTCTCCATCTGGATCGCCGGACCCGAAGAATTGCTGGCGCACCGTCTCGCCGATCAGGCACACGCCCGCGCCGCCGCGCGTTTCCTGCTCGGTGAAGGGGCGGCCCGAGGCCAGCGTCCAGTTGCGGGCCTCCAGAAAGGCGCTGTCCGTGCCCGTTACCGAAGCGCTCATGCTTTCCGTGCCGTAGATGACGCGCACCTGCTTCTGGGAAGCTGCGGAGATGGCGCGCGCCCCGGTGAGGCGCATCGAAAGCGCATCGAACTCCTTGGCCCCGAGCCTGCGCCGCTGGCTCCAGTCCGCGCCGCCCGGGCCGCCGGGACCGGCAGGGCGGCCAGGATGGACGACCAGCAGGTTCGAGCCGAGCTGGGCGATATCGGATTTCACCTTTTCGGTGGTGCCGGAGCCGATGGTGAGCATGGCGATGACCGCCGCCACCCCGATGACGATGCCGAGCAGGGTGAGGAAGGAGCGTAGCGCATTGCGGCGCACCGAGCGAAGGGCGAGACGAACGGTCTCCCAGATCATGACGCCATTCTCCGCACCCCGTTGCGCAGGTCCGCAGCGACATTGCCGTCGAGGAAATGGACGGTGCGCTGGGCATAGGCCGCGATGTCGGCCTCATGGGTGACCATGACAATGGTCAGCCCCTGCTCCTGGTTGAGACGGGTCATCAACTCCATGATCTCATGGCTGCGGGCCGTATCCAGATTGCCTGTCGGCTCGTCGGCGACCAGCAGGGTGGGGCGGGTGACGATCGCGCGGGCGATGGCCACGCGCTGCTGCTGTCCGCCGGAAAGCTCGGCCGGCGTGTGGTGCTCGCGGCCCTGCAAGCCGACTTCGGCCAGCGCCTGCATGGCGAGGCTGCGTCTTGGACCGGCGGGCACACCGCGATAGATGAGCGGCAATTCGACATTCTCGGCTGCCGTGGTGCGCGCCAGGAGATTGTAGCCCTGGAAAACGAAGCCGATATAGTGGTTGCGCAGCAGAGCGCGGCGGTTGCGCTCAAGACGGCCGGCATCCACACCCTTGAAGGAATAGGCGCCGGAAGTGGGCGTGTCGAGACAGCCGATGATGTTCATCGCCGTGGATTTGCCGGATCCCGAAGGCCCCATGATGGAGACGAATTCGCCCTTGTCGATGACGAGGTCGACGCCGGCCAGCGCATGCACCTGCGCCTCGCCCTCGCCATAGGTCTTCCAGACCCTGTCGAAGCGGATGAGCGGTGAGCCTGCCATTGGGCTATCCCCGCTGCTGCTGCGCTGTGACGATCAGATCGCCTTCGGAAAGGCCCGACAGGATTTCGGTCAGCTCGCCATTGGTCGAACCGACTTGCACCCGCACGGGCTGCGGCTCGCCGTTCTTCAGCACGTAGAGCATACGGGCGCCGTCCGCCTCGCGCTGGCGGCCCTGTTGCTGCTGGCTTCGGCGTTCGCGCGGCGGCGACATGCGGCCGGTCAGCATCGAAAGCGCGTTCCAGCCGCTTTCACGCTGCTGCGTGACCGGGCGATAGCGGAAGGCGGCGGTGGGAACGGTAAGCGCATCCTTCGCGTGTTTGGTGACGACGGTGACGGTGGCCGTCATGCCGGGGCGAAGCAGCAATTCGTCGTTTTCCACCTCTAGCCGCGCGTCATAGGTGACAACGCCGTCGGTGGTGACGGAAGCATAGGAGATGTCGCGGATGGTGGCGTCAAAGCGCCTTTCCGGAAAGGCGTCGACCGAGAACCGCGACTCCTGTCCGGCCTTGACAGTGCCGATGTCGGCTTCGTCTATCGCCGCCTTGAGCTCCATCTTCTTCAGGTCGGCGGCGATGACGAAAAGAATGGGGGCCTGAAGCGAAGAGGCGACGGTCTGGCCGGGATCGACCGAGCGGGTCAGCACGATGCCGTCGATGGGAGCGTAGATCGTGCTTTTGGCAAGGTCGGTCTGCTGCGCCTTGAGGTCCGCCTCGGCGATGGCGAGATTGGCGTCGGCGCTGTCGAGAGCGGCTTTGGCCCTGTCGCGGGTGGCGGTAGCGGCTTCCAGCGCCTGTGCGGTCGCCATGCCACGTTTCGTCAAGGATTCGGTGCGCACCAGCGCCTGTTCGTTTTCCTTGAGGGTTACGGCGGCGTCGTTGACCTTCGATTCGGCGGCTTTGGCCGACGCCTTCGCCCGTTCGATCTGCACCTCCAGCTTGGAGGTGTCGAGCGTCGCCAGCACATCGTCCTTCCGGACTTCCTGGTTCTCGGCGACGGCGACCGAGCGCACGATGCCGGAGAGTTCGCTGGAAATGTCGACCTGCGTCAACGGCTGCAAGGTGCCGGTGGCGGACACTTCGATGACGAGGTCCGATCTGGCGGCGGGCTGCGTGACATATTCGATACGGGGCGCATCGGCGGAGAGGTAACGATAGCCGGCGAAGGCGGTGGCGGCCGCCACCAGCGCAATTACAGCATAGAGGAGCCGATGCCGACGCTGTTTCGTCGCACCGTTGGCGTCGAGTCCCAGTGTGGCCTCGATCGAGGTTTCCGATTCCGCTTTCGGCGGATTGACAAATTGGTCCACGCCGGACCCCTATATTAGCCGTGAACGTCCCTTACACGACACACATCAGGTCTTTAGGCCTGAATTTCAAATTAAATTTCGCTCATGTTCCGCCGGTGGGGCGGGGGGAAGCCGGCAATGCAGGGTCGCAGATATCTCATCTATGACGTCTTCACCGAAGAGGCCCTGGGTGGCAATCCGCTCGCCATAGTGCTCGATTGCGAAGGGCTGGACGAGCGCGCGATGCTTCGTGTCGCGCGTGAGTTCAACCTGTCCGAAACCGTATTCGTGTCGTCGCCCGGCCAGGCGCGGCACAGGGCGCGAATCCGGATTTTCACGCCGCAATACGAGATGCCCTTCGCCGGTCATCCGACGGTCGGCACGGCAGTGGCGCTGGCGCAGGACGCCGGGGAAGGGGCCAGCATACTCGTTCTCGAAGAGAATATAGGGCCTGTACGCTGCGCGGTTTCGCAGAATGGCGGTTTTGCCGAGTTCGATCTGCCCCGGTTGCCGGAAAGGCTCGATCTGAGCGCCGAAGCGGAGGCCGTGGGAGCCGCTCTCGGATTGTCGCCGCATGAGATCGGATTCGAGAATCATCGGGTCTCCTGCTGGAGCGCCGGTGTCCCTTACGTCCTGATTCCTGTCGCCGGAGTGGAGGAAGCAGCAAGGGCGCGGCTGGATCGACGCCTGTGGGCTGACCTCTCGCCGCGTAAAAGCAGCACCGCCGTCGCCAGCGCCTATGTTTATTGCCGCGAGACAATCCGGCACGACAGCGCTTTCCATGCGCGCATGTTCGTGCCGGGCGAGCCGTCTTACGAAGATCCGGCGACGGGGTCGGCGGCGGCCGCTTTCGCCGGCGCGGTGATGCATTTCGACGGGCCGGGCGAGGGCATGTCGCGCCTGTGGATCGAGCAGGGAATGGAGATGGAGCGTCCCTCGCGAATCCGGCTGGAACTGGATGTGGAAAATGGCCGGCTCGCCGCGGCCCGGATCGGCGGAAATGCGGTCAGGATAGCTGAGGGGCAGATTTTCGTCTGAAGCGCCTCGCGAACTTCTTGTATCGCATGATGCGGATCGCCCGTTGTTTTCAAATAAGATTTTGTTCCCTTATGCATTCCCGCCATTGTGTCGGATGCTTCTGACATCCGCTTTTTTCAATTCTGCCGAATGATTTCTCAGCGAAATATCGGGAGAGGGGTAGACAGGCTCAATAGGGGCGGCTATATGCCCGCCAACGTTGGTTTTGCCAACGCCCGTGGGTGATTAGCTCAGTCGGTAGAGCAGCTGACTCTTAATCAGCGGGTCGTAGGTTCGATCCCTACATCACCCACCATTTTCAATCACTTAGAAGACATGTTGTGGAGCCCATTTTACAGCTGGGCCAATATTCTAGAGATCATACCTGTTTCGTTCCAGCCCTGATCGTCCCGATCACCTCTCCCCCGCCAGATAGTGGCGACGGATAATTGCGTCATACTCTGCCTTGGGGTATCGGGAAATCTCCGCAATCTGCTCGATGTCTGCGCCCGTCGCGTAGGATAGGATATGCCTGTCCCTCGCAGATCATGGAATGTTACCCTCTTTATATCCAGACGCTTCAATTCAGATCGCCACGACGCGCGAAAGCCGCTTGAAGTCCAATGCTGACCGAAATTGTTGACCAAGATGCGCGTCCGCGCTGCGGATTTCGCTTCGCACGATCGGCAGTATCTCATCTGCCGGTCTTATCGTACGCGTGCCCCGGTCTTGCCTTGGTTGATCAGAGCCGGCCATCATCGTAGGCTACGGTCGGCATTGTCAGAATGTCGCCCTGCCGCTGTACGGTCCCCACGGCAGTTTTCATCACCATGACGATGCGTGACGAACCCTCCCCAATCAGCTTTCCGAGCTGAGAAGGCATCCAAATCGAATCTTTTCGGTCTGTCGTGGAGTTTCCCAGTACGTTCCAAAGGGTTTCGCATCACGATCTCGCGGTTCTTCGCCCAGGAAATAAGTGGAGCGAGCACCGACATATGGAGGTCCGCGAATCTAGGCTCAGGACTATTGATTGAGCCAGAAGATGACGGTTGCGGCAATGTAGATTGCGGACATGAAGGTGTGAGCGCATCGATCTTAGCGTGTGTGGATGCGCCACCAATCTTTGAGCCTGCCGAACATGATCTCAATCTTGTGGCGCTGACGATAGTGCGGTGTTGTCACAATGCGCACCTTTCGATTGGTCTTTGACGGGATGCAGGCTTCGATCCTGCTCTCTGCGAGCGCCTTCCGGAACCAGTCGGCATCATAGCCTTTGTCACCGAGCAAGCTCTTGGATGAGGCATCGATCATGAGGGCAGCACCCTGTAACCGCTCATCTGCCCTTCGCTGAGCAGTATGACCAGTGGGCGGCCCTGTCATCGCAGACGGCATGAAGGTTGGAGTTCAGGCCGCCTTTGGTGCGTCCGATACGTCGGGGAACAGCCCCTTTTTAGCGGGCTGGGCCGCGGTCCAGTGCGCTTTCAGCTGGGTCGCGTAATCTGCCGCCCTTGGCGGACAGCGCAGCAAAAATCTTGTTGAATACGCCCAGCCGGCTCCAGCGAATGAAACGATTGTAGATCGTCTTGTGCGGCCCGTGCCGCCGACGGGCCTCGACGTCTCAAATGCTGCATCGCTATGTGGTACGAGTCTAGCAGGTTAGAACACCGCCAGATAGCGCAGCAGCGATATGACTCCGATGATGATCACGATGATGCGGGCGATCTGTTTCGCTCGACTGTCCAGTGGCAGCATGCCGATCAGGTACAGAACGAGAAAGATCACCAGGAAGGTGACGAGAACGCTAATCAGCAGGCTCATGCAATATCCCCTAAAGTGGCAGTGCGGACTTAACTCGCGCCACCTCAAAAAGGTTCCGTCGGGCGATTAGGGTACGGCGTCTGTTGAGGATGGCCCGCCTTCGTCCACCATTGTTCGAAGCCTGTCCGTTACGGAAGTGCTGAATTTCAGGCGAACGCCAGCGCCGTTCGCGCCTTCTTCCGGGATGAAAGCGGCTCCCAGTTCTTCCAGTGCGCTTTGCAGTGCCGAGATCGTGGCGTCATCGGGAGTATGAATACCGCGCTCGAATATCTCGATCGTGTTCTTATCCACTTTCGCGCGTTTGGCGAGCTTGGCGCGGCCAACTTGCACGATGGCGCGGGCTGCCTTGCAGATCGATCCAGTAATCATGTCGTTCTCCCTGACTGACCGAGGGTATCGCAAATGTTGAAGCGCCTTTCCAGTCGGGAAATCCTCGAGAACCTTGCCTCCGATTGGGAGCGGCAAATCAGGTTGGCCTGGATCGAGGCTATTGAACGCATCAGGTCCAACATCGTGCTCAAGCGGATCGTGAAGCTGGAGCGCGGGGACGTTGCCGGTGTGTCCGTGCTCTCGGCATCGAAGATGGCGTGTTCGCCCGGTTCGAGAACGCCATCGTGCAGGTCTACCACGCAGGCGGGATCGCCACGGTGGACGCAATGCCCGCACTTCGTGATCCGAACGGCAATCGCGTCGTGTTCTCATGGGAAGTTCGAAACCTGCCTGCCGAGCAGGAGCTGCGTCGGCGCGCGGCCGAAATCGTGACCGGGGTTACACACGACATGCGGAGGGGCTGCGCGAGATCCTTGCCCAGAACCTTGCCGAGGGAGCAAATCCGAACCGGGCTGCCTTGAATGCCGTTGGCAGGATCAATCGCGCCACAGGTCGCAGGGAAGGCGGGTTGCTTGGCCTATAACCAGCCAACAGATGCGCACCGCCAAGTGGATCGGGCAGGCTTGCGCGATGGCGATGCCGCGAAGATGAGGGATTGTCTCGGGCTGAAACTGCGCGACAAGCGGTTTGACCCATGTGATCAATCCTGCCACCGAGACGGGTTGACAGCAACAGGCCTTCGTTCCTGATTCGTTCTCCCTGTGACGGGGGCCTTACCGAAGAGCCGATTGCTATTATCGGCGTGCGGCCCCCGCGGCCGGTTCAGCTTGCGACTGCGCGGGGGAGCATCTGCCGGTTGGCGCATGATTGCAGGCTTGCGATCATGTAGGGCAGGTGCATGAGGTTGCAGGCCTTGGCGAAATACCAGCCCTGCAGGCTGTCGCAGCCGAGCGCGGTGAGGATGTCGACCTGTTCGCTGGTCTCGACGCCTTCGGCTGTCACGACCTTGCCCATCCCGTGGGCAATATCGATCACTCCGCGCACGATGGCGAGGTCGGCGCGGCTGGCGCCGAGATTCGAAATGAAGCTGCGGTCGATCTTCACGCGATCGATAGGCATGCGCCGCAGATGCGACAGCGAAGCGAAGCCCGTGCCAAAATCGTCCAGCGCGATCTCCACGCCCGCCGCGTGAAGCCGGTGCAGGCGTCCTTCCAGTTGCTGGAAGTCGCGACCCAGGAACACGCCTTCGGTCACCTCGATGCAGAATTTGTCCGGTGTCAGGCCTGTGCGTGTGGAGAGCTCGAAGAAACGGTCGACGAAGGCGTCCGAGCGGAAGTCGGCATTCGTCACGTTGATTGCGACGCGGCGTAGCGGCAGCGCCATTTCCTGCATCTTCTGCATGTCGGCGAAGACCTGTTCCAGAACGAACATGCCGAGGGTGGCGAGAAGCCCGGGGTCGTTCATGTCGGACAGGAATGCGCCGGGCGTCAGATGCCCCTGTTGTGGGTGCTCCCAGCGCAGCAGACCTTCAAGCGCCGGCTTGAGAAACTGGTCGGTCGCGATAATGGGCTGATACTGCAGGTGGAACTGACCCTGCGCCAGACCGGTTTCGAAGGCATGGAGCAGTTCGCTCTTGCGCAGCGCCACCTCACGCAGGCGTGGAACAAAAAATTGCAGGCGGTCCCGGCCCAGTTCCTTGGCGCGGTAGAGAGCAAGATCGCTCGCCTTGAACAAGTCGTCGAGGGAGCCGGCCTGATCCGGGAATGTGGCGATGCCGATGCTGGCGGAGCAGCGGCGCACCACCGGGCCGAGGTCCACAGGCAGGCGCAGGCGGCACAGCACCTTACCCATCATGTCCTGCACGTCACGGTCCGAAAGGCCGGTCATGACGATTCCGAACTCATCGCCGCCCAGCCGGGCGACGAAAATCTCCGGACTGGCAAGCTCGCAAAGGCGTCCGCTGACGACCCGCAGCAATTCGTCGCCCACATCGTGACCGAAGGTGTCGTTGATTTCCTTGAACGTATCGATGTCAAGCAGGGCCAGATGCACCCGCGACGAATCCATTTTACCGTGATTTGATATTACCGTTTCCAGATATTCCTGAAACCGGCGGCGATTGGCGATGCCGGTCAAGGCGTCGATATTGACGATCTGGCGGAGCTTTTCGTCGGCGCGATGGCGGTCGGTGATATCGAAACGGATAGCGGTGTAGCTGTCCACCTTGCCGGCCGCATTCACATGGGGAACGATGGTCGTATCGACCCAGTAGTGTGAGCCGTCCTTGCGCCGGTTGCAGATCTCGCCCTGCCAGACCCGGCCAGCGGCGATGCGCCGGTACATCTGGCGGAAAAACCGGACGTCATGCATGCCGGAATGAAGCATGCGATGATTGGCCCCGATCAATTCCTGACGCGAATAGCCCGATATCTCGCAGAACTTGTTGTTGACGAAGGTGATCGCGCCTTTCACATCGGTGATGGCTACAATCGCGGCGCTGTCGAGGGCATAGCGTATGAACTCCATTTCGGAGGGAAAGGTCGGAGTGCTGGCCTTTTTTGTCTGCGATGTCATGCGCCCGTCGCCCGAGATTTGCCGCCTGCCGAACGCCGAGTGTTCGCCAGCGTGATACCCCAAATCCTCCTGAAGTTACCGTTTAGGAAAGCCCGGTTAAATTTTTGGAACTTTTGACTGGTCAGTCTTCCTGAAAACACGAAGATGAGCCCGCATTTGCCCGGATTCGCCTTGAATGAGTTTCAAATTCTCACGTCCTTGCACAAAAGGGTGCGACAGACTGTCATGAAGAAGAGCTTGATCAGGCCCGCTGCGAGGCTCAGGATGATCACGGCGCAAGGCAGGTGACAATGGTCCGAAACCCTATTGCAGCAATCACAGGCGCGGAAACGGTGGCGATCCAGGCCCTTCTGCTGAATACGGTGGCGCGTTGGCGCGCCGCTGGTCTTGCCGTATGTGGCCTCATCGAGGAAAGCGACGGGCCGACGCAGAGCAGTTGCAGTTGCGGGGTGCTGCGCAACCTCGTCACCAGCGCCCGCTTTCCAATGTATCTCGATGAGGCGCCCGCCCACACGTCGTGTCATCTCGATGAAATCGGCGTCACCACCGCCGGCGAAAGCGTGCTCGATCAGATTGCGGATGCTGACGTCGTGGTGCTGAGCAAATTCGGCAAGGTCGAGGCGGTCGGCGGCGGTCTGTTCTGCGCTTTCGAGGCTGCCGGGGCTCTGGGCAAGCCGGTCATCACCTCGGTTGCGCCCAAGCATGATTATGCATGGCGGCGTTTTGCTCCGCACGCCACGACAATCAGTTTGCGGCAGGACGAAATCGACGGCTGGCGGCAATCGGTCGTTCCAGCCGCTTCCCTGCATGGCGTTGTCGCCTCAGGTCGGTGACGTTCAGCCTTCGGAAATGCCGGCCTCGGCGAAACTCGCCATACGGGCGTGGCACTCCAACGCCGAACGCACAAGGTTGACGGCGAGACATGCGCCCGACCCTTCCCCGAGCCGCATGCCGAGATCGAGCAGGGGCTTCAGTTCGAGCGCTTCCAGCATGCGGCGATGGCCTGCCTCGGCTGAGACATGCGCCGCCAGGGTATGAGCCAGACCCTGTGCATGCAGCCGGGCCAGGGGAGCGACGGCGGCGGTGCATACGAACCCATCCAGAAGCACCGGCACGCCGCGATGGCGCGCAGCAAGCGTTGCGCCGAAGATGGCGGCCAGTTCGCGACCGCCGAGGCTCGCCGCCACCTGTAGCGGGTCCCGCAGAGCGGCGGAATGACGTCGCAAACCTGCTTCAATCGCCGTGACCTTGCGCTTCAGCCCGGCATCGTCCACCCCGGCCCCGCGTCCGGTCCAGCCCTGCACGTCGCCGCCGAACAGGGCGGCCGCGATGGCGGCGGCGGGCGTTGTGTTGCCTATGCCCATCTCGCCGAAGCAGACGAGATCGAGGTCTTCGTCCACGGCGTCATAACCGGCATGGACGGCGGCGAGGAAGGCTGCCTCGTCCATGGCGGGCTCTTGCGTGAAGTCACCTGTCGGCCTGTCGAGCTCGAGAGGAATCACGTTCAGTTCCGCGCCCGCCATACGGGCGAGCTGGTTGATCGCCGCGCCGCCATTGGCGAAGTTCGCCACCATCTGCACGGTGACTTCCGCCGGAAAGGCGGATACGCCCTGCGCGGTGACGCCGTGGTTGCCGGCGAAGACGATCACCTTCACCCGGTCCAGCTTAGGCATGTCTCGGCCCTGCCAGCGCGCCAGCCAGCCGGCAATCTCCTCCAGCCGGCCGAGGCTGCCCCGCGGCTTGGTGAGCGTGTCCTGACGTCGGGCGACAGTCGCCTGCGTCGCCTCGTTTCCGATCGGCAGATCGAGGCAGGCGGCGCGCAGTTCTTCAAGTGATTTGAAGGGCATGAGGCAAAAATCTCCGGAAATGATTCAGGAAAATGCGGAGACCGCGACCAGCAGGACGGCGATCTCTCCCAGTTGCTGGAGCGCGCCGGCGGCGTCGCCTGTCTGACCGCCAATCTGGCGGCGGCACAATGCGCCGAAACTGACGAGCAGCAGGACAAGCAGGATAAGCGCGGCGAGTGCGGCGCTGAGCCCGAGGACCAGAAGCGAAATGGTTCCGATGGCTGCGCCGAGCACGGCCGCCTCCGGCGACACCGTGCCGGCGCCGGCCGAAAGCCCGTCCGCGCGAGCGGGCGGCAAGGCATGCATCAGCGCGCCGGGAAGCGCGCGCGAGGCGCAATGGGCGGCGATGAGGCCGGCGAACACCTGTGCTGGGCCGGCGAGAGCAGCCAGTGCGCTCCAGCGCAGCAGCAGGGAGATGACAAGCGCGGCCGTGCCATAGGAGCCGATGCGGCTGTCACGCATGATCTCCAGCTTGCGCTCACGCGTCGAGCCGCCGCCGAAACCGTCCGCCACGTCGGACAGTCCGTCTTCATGCAGGCATCCGGTCGTCAGCATGGCTGCGGCGAGGGCGACGGCGGCGGCGGGACCTGAGGGCAGGCCGAACCATGTTGCGAGCGCAAAGGCGGCGGAAGCGATGACCGCCACCACCAGACCGGTAACGGGCGCAGCCCACATGGCGTCCGACAAAGTGCGGTTGCGGAAATCAAGGTTCGGCAGCGGCAGGCGCGTGAAGAAGGCGAGGCAAAGCGCGATGTCGAGCGGATTGAACCTGTCTCTCATGCGCCCGCCCGCGCTATCGCATGGAAGAACGTGCCGCCGACATGACCACGACGGCCACCAGCCGGGCCAAGCGAATTGCCCTGACCGTCCGCCAGTTCCACCAGAGCGCTGTCGGAGCCGGGGTCGGTAATCCGCGCATAGTGGAACTCGTGGCCCCGAATGGTGTCGTTGGCCTGTCCCAGAGAGCAGTCCGCCAGAAGATGCGCCTGCCGGTAGCCGAGGTTCATCTTGCGTTTGGCGAAGCTGGTGGTGTGGCCGAGCAGCCCGAGCATCCTGTGGGTAACGCCGTCCGCATCTTCCAGAGCTTCGCCAAGCACCATGAAGCCGCCGCACTCGCCATGCACCGGCTTTTCCGTCGCGAATACGGCCATGCCGGCACGGAAATTTCCGGCCGAGGCCAGCGCTCCGGCGTGCAGTTCGGGATAACCGCCGGGCAGCCAGCATGCGTCGCAATCCGGTCGCGGCGCTTCGTCGGCCAGCGGCGAGAAGGGCACGATCTCAGCGCCTTGGTCGCGCCAATGACGGGCGACATGCGGATAGAGGAAAGTGAAGGCGCGGTCCTGCGCCAATGCGATGCGTTGGCCCGGTGGGGGCAGCGCGCAGGCGAAATCGCCCCCCTGCGGCGAGAGAGGGGCCGCCAGTTCAATGACGGCGTCGAGGTCGATGGAGCGTTCGGCCATGTCGGCCATGCGGTCGATGAAGGCCATCAGATCGTCGTGCTCGCCGGCCTGCACCAGCCCCAGATGGCGTTCCGGCATGGTCAGCGTCGGGTCGCGCTCAACGGTCCCGACCACAGGCAGGCCGAGTTCTTCCACTGCTTGCGCGCACAGGCGGCGATGCCGTTCGCTGCCCAGCCGGTTCAGCACCACGCCGGCGATGCGCACATCCGGCCGGTAAGTGGCGAAACCCTTGGCGACGGCGGCGACCGTTGTGGACTGGCCCGACACGTCGAGCACAAGCAGGGTGGGAATGCCGTAAAGGGCGGCGAGATCGGAAGCGGCGCCAGAGCGGCCGGGCGTGCCCGGAATCCCGTCGAACAGGCCCATGGCGCTTTCCAGCACCACGATGTCGGCATCCTCGGCGGCGCGCCGGGCAAGCCCGTTGAGCAACGAAGGGGCCATCGCCCAACTGTCGAGATTGACGCCGGCGAGGCCGGTCGCGGCCTCATGGAAGCCCGGATCGATATAATCCGGCCCGGACTTCGCCCCGCGCACGCGCAGGCCCCGGCGGGCCAGCGCCCGCAGCAGGCCGATGGTGACGCTGGTCTTGCCCGAGCCCGAACGCGGCGCGCCGACAATGATTGCGCGGGCCGTCATGGCTTGCCCGCCAGTTTTTCGCGCAACGCCACGATGTGACCCACCACGATCAGTGCGGGCGAGGCGATCTGCTCGCGCTCGGCTGCCTCAACCAGCGTGCCGAGCGTCGCCACCACGGTGCGCTCTTGCGCCAAAGTGGCGTTTTCGATGAGCGCCGCCGGCGTGTCGGGCGATAGCCCGCCGGACAGGAGGTCGGCTACGGTCGCGGCCAAGTGGGTGAGCCCCATATAAATGACGATGGGCTGGCCGGTGCGGGCAAGGGCGGCCCAGTCCGGCCGGTCATCCGAGACGGCCGCAAAGCCGGTGGCGAGGATGACCGCGCCGTTGACGCCGCGCATGGTGAGGGGAATGCCCGCCGAGGTGAGCCCGCCGAAAGCGGAAGTCACACCCGGCAGCACGCGATAGGTGACGCCGGCTTCCACCAGCGCGTGGGCTTCCTCGCCGCCGCGCCCGAAAACATAGGGGTGGCCGCCCTTCAGCCGCACTACCTTGCGGCCTTCCCGGCCGAGCTTGACCAGCAAGGCGTTGATCTCTTCCTGCGGGATGGAGAGCCGCCCGCCGCGCTTGCCGACGTAGAATTTCTCCGCCTGCGTGGCGATGGCGACGATCCGGGGCGACACCAGCGCGTCATGGACGACGGCGTCCGCCTGCGCCAAGGCACCGAGCACGTCGAGGGTCAGCAGACGCGGATCGCCGGGGCCTGCGCCCGCCAACCAGACATGGCCGGGTTCAAGCACGCGCGGCTCGAAATCGAGACGGGCCAGCGCTTCGGCAAGGGCGGTTTTGGCGGCGTCGACGCTCATGCGCCCTCCCTGCCGCGAAAGCGGCGTTGATAATAGGCGTCGTAGAGCGAGCTTTCGGAAAAATCCTCGGCGGCCAGCGAGCGGCCGACGAAGATGATGGCCGAGCGCTCGATGGGGTTCTGGCCAAGTTCCCGCGCGATGGTCGCCAGCGTGGCCCTGACGATGCGCTCTTCCGGCCACGAGGCGCGGAACACCACGGCCACCGGGCAATCCGCTCCGTAAAGCGGCGTCAGTTCCGCCACCACCTGTTCAATGGCGTGGATGGCGAGGTGGATGGCAAGCGTGGAGCCGGTGCGGCCGAAGGCGGCGAGCGTTTCGCCGGGCGGCATCTTCGAGGCGCGGCCGGAAACACGGGTCAACACGAGGCTTTGCGCAACTTCCGGGATGGTGAGTTCACGGCCGAGCGCGGCGGCGGCCGCTGCGAAGGAAGGCACCCCGGGGGTGAGCGTGTAGGGAATGCCGGCGCGCTCCAGACGGCGGATCTGCTCCGCCACCGCGCTCCACACCGAGAGGTCGCCCGAATGCAGCCGCGCCACATCCTGCCCGGCCGCATGGGCGGCGCGATATTCGGCCTCGATTTCGTCCAGCGACATCGGGGCGGTGTCGACCAGCTTCGTGTCCGGCCCGCAATGCCGGAGCAGTTCGGGCGAAACGATGGAGCCGGCATAGAGGCACACCGGGCAGGAGGCGAGCAGCTTCGCTCCGCGCAGGGTGATCAGGTCGGCGGCGCCCGGTCCTGCGCCGATGAAATGGACGGTCACGGTTCTTCTCCGTTGACGGCTATGGCGCAAGTCACCGGTCCGTGTACGCTGCGGGGTCCCAGCAGCCGCGATTTCTGGCCGGCGGCGGCAAGGGCGGCCGTTTCCGAAACGGACGGTGTTCCCGCTGCGGACAGCGATGCCGTCGACCGGGTCAGGCCGCGCAGCGAAACCAGTTGCAGGGCGGGGCCGTCGACAAGGAAGACGGGGAGGCGCAGCGCGTTGCCTGCCTCGATGATCGCCTGTTCGCTGGCTTTCAGCCTGGCGGTTGCGAGACCCGACAGCGAATCGGGTGACAGACCATAGGGTTCGAGGGCGGATTCGACAGCTGCCATCACCTGCTCGCGCGAGACGCCCTTGCGGCATCCAATGCCGGCGACGATCATGATTTTTCCCAGCTCCATTGCGTGATCGGCATGGCCGGTTTCCAGCCCGTCATGCTGCCGACGGGGGCGGCGCGCGCCACCGAAATACGGCTGAGCGCGCCGCCCAGTTCGGCATGGCGGGCGATGAGCAGCGCCTCCATTTCGAGCGTGACGGCATTGGCGACGAGACGTCCGCCGGGGCGCAGCGCCCCGATTGCCGCATCGAGAACGCCCGGATCGCTGCCGCCGCCGCCGAGGAAGATGGCGTCTGGCGTTTCCAGATCGGCCAGCGCTGCGGGGGCTGCGCCGTGAATGACGGTCAGGCCGGGCACACCAGCGGCGGCGGCGTTGCGGCCGATGCGGGCCACGCGAGTCGCTTCGACCTCGATGGCGATGGCGCGCAATGAGGTGTGGGCCAGCATCCATTCGATGGCGACGGAGCCGGAGCCCGCGCCAATGTCCCACAACAGTTCGCCGCGTTGCGGAGCCAGTGCCGAGAGCGTCAGCGCCCGCACCTCGCGCTTGGTGATCTGGCCATCATGCTCGAACAGATCGTCGGCGAGGCCGGGGGTGAGCGGCAGGATGCGCGCCTGCGATGTTGATTCAATCTCCAGCGCCAGAACATTGAGCGGGTTGATGTTTTCGAGGCTGAAGGCATCGGCGCGTGCGCTGCGGAGGCATTCGTTCGGGCCGCCCAGCGCTTCCAGAACGGTGATGCGCGAGGAGCCGAATCCGAGTTCGGCAAGCAGCGTAGCGACTGCTTTCGGAGTGGTCCCGTCCGAGGTCAGCGCAATGATGCGTGCGTGCGGATGCAACAGCGGGCGGATAAGGTCGATGGAGCGGCCATGCAGGGAAACGGCTTCGACGCTCTGCAAGGCCCAGCCCATGCGCGCGGCAGCGAGAGAAACGGCCGAGGGCGCGGGGAGGGCGCGCATCTCTTCCAGCGGTATTTTCCGCGCCAGCGTGACGCCGACACCGTGGAAGAACGGATCGCCGGAGGCCAGCACGCAGACGTTGCGGCCGGCAAGGGCCATCACCGCGCTCATGGCCGCGTCGAACGGCACCGGCCATTGGCGCGCTTCGCCCTTGATGAGCGGGCGGCCAAGTTCCAGATGCCGGCTGCCGCCGAATACAAATTCTGCGGCCGCGATCGCCTGCTTGGCCTCGTCGCCGAGACCGGATATGCCGTCCTCACCAATGCCGACGATGGTGAGCCATGGGCGGGAAGGAGCCTCAGCCGACATGCGCATTCTCATTCTGGGCGGAACGGCGGAGGCCCGGCAAACCGCGGAACGGCTCGCGGCCGCGCCCGAACTCCATGTCACGCTTTCGCTGGCCGGCCGCACCGAAAACCCGGTTCGCCAGCCGGTTCCGGTGCGGATCGGCGGCTTCGGCGGGGCAGAAGGGCTGGCGCGACATCTGGCCGAGCAGCGAATCGAACTGCTGATCGACGCCACGCATCCCTATGCCGCGCGCATTTCGGCCAATGCGGCGGAGGCGGCGAAGCGGGCTGGCGTGCCGATACTGGCTTTGCGCCGCCCCGGCTGGCGGCACGGGGAAGGCGACCGCTGGACCTGGGCGGATGATGTGACGGACGCGGTGAGGGCGCTTGGAGCAGCTCCGCGCCGCGTGTTCCTGAGCATCGGACGTCAGGAGGTCGGCGTTTTCGCGGCCGCACCGCAGCATTTCTATCTTATCCGCAGCGTCGATCCGGTCGAGCCGCCGCTGGCCGTTCCAAACGCGCATTACCTTCTTGCGCGCGGGCCGTTCGCGGTGGAGGCGGAACACGAATTGCTGGCTTTGCATGGTGTCGACGCCATCGTCTCCAAGGACAGCGGCGGGAGCGCCAGCTACGGCAAGATCGCAGCGGCAAGGACGCTCGGCATCGAGGTAATCATGATCCGTCGGCCGGAACTGCCGCAGGCGCCGTCGACCTCCACTGTCGGGGAACTGGTTGCGAAGGCTTGCGCTCATTTCGGCCTCGTCGCGGCGCGCGGCGTGTAGACCAGCGCCGGCTTGTCGCCGCGTCTGATGATACGTGTTTCGGTCGAGCCGACGATGATGCAGGTGGCCATGTCGGCCATCTCCGGTTTTGCATCGGCCAGCAGGCAGGTCTGCATGCGTTCGTCCGGCCGGCCGGCGGCGCGGCCGAACACCACCGGCGTGGTGCCCGGAAGGATGGCGGACAGCGCCTCGAAGGCGCGGCCAAGCTGCCAGGGGCGCGACTTGCTGATGGGATTGTAGAGCGCGATGACGAAACCCGCGCCGGCTGCCGCCAGCAGGCGCAGTTCGATCAGATCCCATGGTTTCAGATTGTCCGAGAGCGAGATGGCGCAGAAATCATGGCCGAGCGGAGCGCCGACGCGCGCCGCCACCGCCAGCATGGCGGTGATGCCGGGCACGATCTCGATGTCGAGCGCCTTCCATACCTCCGGACCAGTTTCGATCGCCTCGCAAACGGCCGCCGCCATGGCGAAGACGCCGGGATCGCCGCCGGACACGACGGCGACGCTGTGGCCCTCGGCGGCCTTCTCCAGCGCCTCTTTTGCGCGCGCCAGTTCCTCGCGATTGTCCGAGGCGATGCGGGTCTGGTCGGGCCGCAGGTCGAGCCGCTCGACATAGGGCTTGTAGCCGTAGAAGAAGGCGGCCTGTTCGACAGCCCTGCTGGCTTGCGGCGTCACCTGTGTTTCATTGCCGGGGCCGAGCCCGATGATGGCGAGGCGGCCGCTCATACCACGACTCCCGAAGCGCGTTCGCCCGGCCGGTTTTCCCAGCCGGCGACGAGGATGATGCTGAAATAGGGCGCGGCATCGTCATGCTTGTCGGCAAGGCGCATGGACGCGCCGTTGGCCATGGTGCCGCGCTCGACATAGATCGCCTTTTCCAGCCGGTTCGAGGCGGCCAGCGCCCGCCTGATCTTGGGCAGGTTGCGGCCCACCTTCATGATGACGGCGGCGTCGGTGTCGGCAAGGCGGCGCGCGAGCTCACCCTCGCGCATGGTGCCGGGCAATACAGTCAGCACATCGTCGCCCTGCACGATGGGCTGGCCGGTGGCCGACCAGCAGCCGGACATGGCGGTGACGCCGGGGATGACCTCGGTGGGGAAGCGGTGAGCGAGGCGCACATGCAGGTGCATGTAGGAGCCGAAAAACAGCGGGTCGCCTTCCGACAGCACGGCGACGGTGCGCCCGGCCGAAAGATGTCCGGCCACCTTTTCCGCCGATTCTTCGTAGAAGGCGAGAATCTGCGCCTTGTAGTCGGCGTGATCCTTGTCGATCTCGGTGGTGACCGGATAGTGCAGCGGCAGTTCCACTGTGCCCGGCCTGATATGGCCTTCCACGATGGCGCGCGCATTGCCGTTGGAATTGCGCTTGGCGAAATGCGCGACGACATCGGCCTCAGTCAGCGCCCGCACCGCCTTGAGCGTCAGCAGTTCGGGGTCGCCGGGGCCGGTGCCGACGCCGATCAGCCGGCCGGAGGTGGCGAGCGCGCTCACAGGCCCGGTCTCGCCAGCGCGTTCAGGGCGGCTGCGGTCATGGCGCTGCCGCCAAGCCTGCCGCGCACGATGGCGTAGGGCACGCCACATGAATCTTCAGCCAGCGCCTCCTTCGATTCCAGCGCGCCGACGAAGCCGACCGGCATACCGATGATGGCTGCAGGTTTCGGCGCGCCGTCGCGCAGCTTCTCCAGCAGGTAGAAGAGCGCGGTGGGCGCATTTCCGATGGCGACGACCGCGCCCGCCATGCGTTCTTCCCACAGGTCAAGCGCGGCGGCGGAGCGGGTGTTGCCGATGGCCTGGGCGATTTCGGCCGTGCGCGGATCGCGCAATGTGCAGATCACCTCGTTGTCGGCCGGCAGGCGCGCGCGGGTGACGCCGCGCGCCACCATCTCGGCGTCGCAGAAGATGGGCGCGCCGGCTTGCAGCGCCGCGCGCGCCGCCTCCACGAAGCCGGGACCGAATGCGAAATGCCTCGCCGCTTCGACATCGCCGCAGGCATGGATCATGCGGATAGCGACATCGGCCTCCTGCGGCGAAAAGCGCGACAGGTCCGCCTCAGTGCGGATGATGGCGAAAGAGCGCTCATAGATGGCGTTGCCGTCGCGTATGTAGTCGTAGGCGGTCATTCTCATCCCTGCATGAAGGCGGTGGTTATGGCGGCAGCACCCAGACGGGCGAGGCATGCCGCGACGGTTTCGCCGGATCGGCGGCTCTGGCGCGCCAGCGAAGCGATACTGGCGATGCCGGCCTGTGCGTCGGAAGCCACCTTGTAGCTCGCCGCCGGCGATCTGGCAGTGGCGTCTAGCGCGATTCCCGTGCCCTCGTCATGGCCGACGAGGGTGAGCGCGGCTGGGGAGGGGTGCGCGCAGCCTTTTGCGCAGCCCGAGACGTGGAGCGTGAAGGAGCTGTCGAGCAGGCCCGCATGGTCTGCGGCTATGCATTCGGCCAGTGCGCGCGTGGCGATCCGGCCCGAGGCGCAGGCGGGAGCGCCCGGACAGGCGACGATGGACAGACGCGGGTCATTGGCGTGGGTGACGAAGCCGAGGGCGGCGGCGGTTTGCCGGAGCGTTGCGCAGGCGGCGGCGCTCATGCCGGGAAACAGCAGCGCGCGGGATGGAGCAGGGCGGATTTCGGTTACGCCGAGAGAAGTCGCGCCTTGCGCAAGCGCAATGATGTTTTCAGCGTGCATCGAGCCGAAGGGCAGGGCGACGCCGAGGGCGCAGGTTCCGTCCGCCAACGGGAAAACGCTGACGGGGGCGCCCGTTGGCCGCAGTTGAGAACCATCCGGCGTCGGCAGGCCAGAGAGAGCTATTCCCCCAACGATGTTATGCGGGTCGACCAAATCCCGTGCCCTTGCCTCGCGTCCCAAAACGGCGACGGCTTCGAGAATGGCGACGGTTGCGGCACAGGCTTCCGCCTTTGGGACAATGCCGAGCGGCTGGGCGCTCGCCGCAGTGCCGCCGATGGAAAGAAACCATGTAACCGCGTCGCCGCTCCGGACGGCGACAAGCCGCACATCGGCCAGCACGGCATCCATCGGCAGGCGACCGCCGCCATCGACCACCACGGACACCTTCGGGCCAAGCCGCGCGCCAAGTCCGGCTTTTTCGATGGCTGCCCGGATTTCGTTGGCCAGCGGGCGCGGGTCGGCGATCTCCTCGGCGTCGATGCCGGCCAGCGGGCCGGTCTCGACAGGCACGCCGGTGCGCACGTCAATCTCCAGCATATCGGCCTCGCGGGCCAGCGCCCGCGCCGATGAAGGGGTGAGACCGCGAATCTGGACCGAGCCGCGCGCCGTCACCTCGATCACGCCGCTGCCATTGCGCAAGGCCGATTCGCAGAGTCCGATCAAGGCGTTGGGGGGCAAACTTCCAGCAACGGTGTTGAGTCGGGCGAGCAGGCCGTCGCCGGTCTGCATCGGGGCGGAAAGGGCGGGGCAGGCGCCGCGTCTGGCGAAGGCGTTCATGCCGCCACCTGCCTTGCCTCGGCGATGAGGGCCGCAAGATCGTCGTCTATGGAATTGCGCAGCGGATGCCACAGGCCGCGCCGTCGCGCGGAGAGAAAACGTTCGGCGATGAGCGCAGCCGCTTCGCGATTTTCGCGCAGCAGGAAGGCGCGTACTTCGCTGTCGCCCAGATAGGCGTCGTGAACGGCCTCGATCAGCGCGCCCGATATGGCGTGCGTGGTTTCGGCGAAGCCGATCAGGCGGTCCACCGTCTCGGCGAATTCGGAAGCGCCACGCGGGCCGTGCCGCATCTGGCCGGCGATGAAGCGCGGATTGACGGCGCGGGCCCGCACCACGCGGGCGACCGCTTCCGACACCGAGCGCGGCTTCGGTTTTGCCGGGTCAGACGTGTCGAGCACAATGACGTCGGCATTACGGCCGAGCGCCGCAAGAGCGGCCGAGAAACCGCCGATGAAGGCGACATCGGCGGAGCCTTCGAGAATGTCGCGGCCGGGATCGTCGCCGGTGTGAACGAGCAGGTCGGCTTCCGACAGCCGGTCCGCGAATGCGCCGGGGGCAGCCACGCCTTCGCCTTCCGCGCCGCCATAGGCATGGGAGGCGCTGTCCAGATAGGCGCGCCCGATCTCGTCGCGGCTTTCCCAGTCGCCGCTGGCAAGCAGGCTTTCGATGCCCGCGCCATAGGTGCCGGGCGAGGAGCCGAAGATGCGCGGGCCGACCCGCCCTTCGGTGCGGGCGAGCGCTGCAAGCGGGTTTTCGTCATCGGTTTCGTCGCGGGTGGCGACTGCCCTTGCGGCGGCGTCGATCAGCGCGATCTGGGTCGGGAACATGTCGCGGAACAGGCCGGAGATGCGCCAGGTCACATCGACGCGCGGCCGGCCGAGCACGGCCGGCGGCAGCACCTCGACGCCAGTCACGCGGCCCGTGGCGGCGTCCCATTGCGGGCGGCAGCCCATCAGTGTCAACCCCTGTGCGATCTCCTCGCCGCCGGTGCGCAGCGAGGCCGAGCCCCACAGGTCGATGACCAGCGAGCGCGGCCAGTCGCCATGGCTCTGGAGGTAGGCCGTCACCACCTCGCTGGCCGCCGCCTTGCCGAGGTCAAAGGCGGTCGGTGTCGGCATGGTTCGTGGATCGGCGGTGAACAGGTTGCGGCCGGTGGGCAGCACGTCGGTGCGGCCGCGCGCCGGCGCACCCGATGGGCCGGCGGTGATGTGGCGGCCATCGAGGGCTGAGAGCAGTGCGGCTTTTTCCGCTTCCGCGCTTTGCATACGCAGCGGATCGTTTTCATCCGGCTGGTCGCGGCCGTAAATGTGCAGCCCGTCCTTGATGGCGAAATCCTTGAGGTCGCAGAGCCAGGCGTCGATACGGCGCAGGGCCTCGTCCGGTGCGTCCGTGGTGGAGACGCCGGCTTCGACGGCGAGACCGGTTTCGGCGGCGGTCTCGACGATCAGCTTCGCCAGCCGGTCGCGGCGGCGGCGGTCGAGGCCGTCGGCCTGCGCATATTCATCCACCAGTCGCTCCAGTTTTTGCTGGTGCTCGTCCAGTTCGCCGCTAACCAGCGGTGGCGGCAGATGGCCGAGCGTGACGGCTGAAATGCGCCGCTTGGCCTGCGCTGCCTCGCCGGGGTTGGAGACGATAAAGGGATAGACGACCGGCAGCGGACCGGTGACGATCTCGGGGAAGCAGGCTTCGCTGAGCGCCACCGTCTTGCCCGGCAGCCATTCCAGCGTGCCGTGCGCGCCGACATGGACGATGGCGTGCGCGTCGAGCGCCTTCTGCACCCACAGGCCGAAGGCGACCAGTTGGTGGCGCGGGGGCAGGGTGGGGTCATGATAGTCGGCCCGGCGGTCCTCGGAGCGGCCGCGATCGGGAGCGAGGGCGACCGTGACATTGCCGAATGTGGCCGCCCGGAAGGAGAAGCGCGTTTCGGTTGGTTCTCCCCAGGCCTGCGCCACTGCCTCGCGCGCCTCACCCGGCAACTCGGCGAACCGGGAGCGGTAATCGTCTACGGTGAAGTTGTGGCCTTCAGCGTCGAGCAAGTCGAGCAGGGCGCGCGGCGATTGCGGAATCCGGTCAACTGCATAGCCGGCGCTCTTCAGGTCGTGCAGCATGGCGAGCACGCTGTTCGGCACATCGAGCCCTACAGCATAGCCGGTGCGGCCGGGCGCGCTCGGATAGTCGGGGAGGAGGATGACGATGCGCCGCTTTGCCGGCGGCGTGGCCCGCAGCCGCAGGAAAGCGCAAAGCCGCCGCGCCACCTGCGCGATGCGGTCGGGCGCCGGCTGGTTCACATAGGCGCGCAGACCGAGCGCCGGGTCGGCATCCGTCTCCGCCTTCAGGGAGATGACGCCGGCCATGACGCGCCCGTCAAGTTCAGGCAGCACGGCATGCATGGCGAGGTCGGCGGGCGCGAGGCCGCGCTGGCCGCCTTCCCATGCCTCACGCTTCGTCGTCGCGACGACCACCTGAAAAACCGGAACGCCGGTGCGGTCGAACAGCGTTTCCGCACCCGCTTCAGCGCCGGAGGCGAAGGCCGTGGCGGTGATGATGGCGGCCGGCCGAAGAGCCGCGACTGCCTGCTCGACGAAGGCGAGGGAGGTCGCGTCCTTCAGGCTGGAGACGAAGACAGGAACCGCCACGACGCCGGTGCGGCGCAATTCGACTGTCAGCGCATCGATGGGGGCGATGTCGTTCGCCAGAAGCATCGAACGGTAGAAAAGAACCGGCACGACGGGCGCTTCCCCACCGATGCGCGGCGTTTCGACGACGCCTGATCCGGGTTCGTAAAAGCCGGCCCTCGGCACGGGTTCGGGCGCTGCGGATTCGGCCTCATGGCCTGCAAGCATGGCCAGCCGGCGCACCAGCGCCTGCATGTTGGCCGGCCCGCCCTCGCGGAAATAGCCGAGCAGCAGGGCGAGCTCCTCGCGCGGCAGGGTGGAGGCCTGCATCAGCCGCTCGTCCTCCTCGCGGCATTCTCCGGGCAGCAGGGCCAGCTTGACGCCCCCGGCGCGGGCGGTGGCGGCAAGCTGGTCGCAGCCGTAGCGCCACCAGTCGTAGCCGCCCAGAAGCCGCACCAGAATGACTTTTGCGTGGCTCGCGACGCTGTCCACCCACAGGTCGACCGACATGGGATGGCGCAGGTCGCGCAGGGCCGCCAGCCGCATGGAGGGCAGGCGGTCCGCTTCTGCTTTCCATGCCGAGGCCAGCGCCGCAAGATCGCTGTCCGTGAAGGACAGGGCCACCACGTCGCCCGGTGTCTGGCGCAGGTCGACCGGCTCGATGACGTCGTCGAGCGAGGCGGAACTGGTGGTCAGGATGTGCATCGTTCAATCCTGATGAATGGCCTGATGAGTGGCGTCCTTTGCCTTGTTCAGCCTGCGAGTATGGTCTCGATGGCCGGACGGTCGAGACCCTTGAGGCCGATCACCACCAGCCGCGAGCGTCGGTCATCCCCGGTTGCCCAGGCGCGATCATAATAATGATTGACGCGCGGTCCGACAGCCTGAACCAGCAGACGCATCGGTTTTCCCGAAACCTCGACGAAGCCCTTGACGCGCAGCACATCCTCCTGCTCGGCGGCGGCGGCGATACGGCGCGCCAGCTCCTCGGGGTCGGTCACCGCGGGAACGTCGATGACGAAGGTGTCGAAGTCGTCGTGCTCATGATCGCCCGCGCCGTCATGATGCGACTTGCGGTTTTCTATGTCGTCCTCGACAGCGAGGCCGAGGCCGAGCAGGATCGACGGATCGACCTTGCCATGTTCGGAGGGAACGACCTTCACGGCTGGGGTGATATGGGCGTCCACGATCTTGCGGGCGCGGGCGGCGGCGGCTTCGTCCAGCAGATCGCTCTTGGACAGGATGATGAGGTCGGCGCAGGCCACCTGATCCTCGAACACCTCCTCGATCGGGTCGTCATGGTCGAGCGATTCGTCCCCGGCGCGCTGGGCGGCGAGCGCGTCCATGTCGGAGGCGACCTTGCCCTCGGCAAGTGCGGGGCCATCCACCACGGCGACCACGCCGTCGACGGTGACGCGGCTTTTCACCGTCGGCCACTGGAAAGCCTGCACCAGCGGTTTCGGCAGGGCGAGGCCGGAGGTTTCGATCAGGATGTGATCGACCCTGGGCGTGCGAGACAGGATCTGGTCGAGCGCCGGCACGAAATCGTCGGCCACGGTGCAGCAGATGCAGCCATTGGCCAGTTCCACGATGTTTTCTTCCGGGCAGCTATCGATGCCGCAGCCTTTCAATATCTCGCCATCGACGCCGACGTCGCCGAATTCGTTGACGATGAGCGCGAGGCGTTTGCCGTTGCTGTTCTCCAGCAGGTTGCGGATCAGCGTGGTCTTGCCGGCGCCGAGGAAGCCGGTGACGACGGTGCAGGGCACACGGGTGGCGTTTGCGGTCATGATCTGTCCTTGAGGAGAGTGAGGGGAGGGATGCGCGCAACGAGGCCGCGCTTGAGCGAATCGGGACGACCGCGCCATGGAATCTTGCCGTCATCGGCGTCGGCCAGCAGGCTGGCACCGGCGACCAGATCGGCCCCGCAATCTTCGGTGAGATCGCCGAACACGTAGCTCCATGCGCCTTCCGACAGGATCGAGGCGCTTAACCTGCGCTTGCAGTTGCCGAGGCATTCTGCCGTGCGCACCTCGACCGGCAGGCCGGCGGCGGCCCGGCGCGCATCCTCCGCCAACTTTTCACCGGCGCGCGGATGCGCATCCGAGCCGGTGGCGTCGCGGCAGGAGATGCACACGATGATGGTCGTGCCGGCTCCTGTGGCGCTGGCGGCTGGTTCCGTCTGAGTGGGCGGGCCTGAATCCAATATCTGCTCCTTGCCCGGGACACCCGCCAGGCTTTCGGCTCGTTCCTTGCAGACGGCAGGTCTCCTGGCTCGCGGGTCGTCGCCCTGTCGCCGCCTTCCCGGGTCCGCACCCAGTGGCTGTCGGCTGAGGCTCGTCGCTTACAGTTGCGGGGACAGCTGCGGGTTCGGGGTCACCTCACCGCATTCCCTCTTAGCTCCCCTCCTTGGGAAAGGGAGACCGTCTGGGCGGATTTAGGCTTGGGCGGGTCCGGCTGTCAACTTGCGGCTACGACACGAGCATGTCCGCCAGCGCCGGGCCGAGATTCCCGGCGGGGATAATCTCGATCCGGTCGAGATTCAGCCAGTCGCGAAACTGCTCCAGTTCGGCGAGAAGAGCTTCAGCGGTTTCGGCCGGTGCCCCCTGTTCGGCGTATGCGGCATGGACGCGCAGCACGCCCGCCCCGCGGTCGGCCCTGAGATCGACGCGCGCGACGATCCTGTCGCCGAGCAGAAAGGGCAGGACATAGTAGCCATATCGTCGCTTGGCGGCCGGCGTGTAGATTTCGATACGGTAGCGGAAGCCGAACAGGTTTTCCGTACGATCCCGCTCGAACACCAGTGGATCGAAAGGCGCCAGCAGGGCGCGGGCTTCGACCCTGCGCGGCCGGCGCGCGTCGCGGTGCAGGTAAGCCTGCCGTGACCAGCCCTTGATGGCGACGGGAATCAACTCGCCTTCCTCGACAAGCTCGGCAATGCGGGGGGCCGCTTCAGTGGCGGAGAGCCGGAAATAATCGCGCAGACATGCGGCGGTGGCGATGCCATGGGCGCGGGCGGAGATGCGCAGCAGTTCGCGCTGGGCGTCGGCTGTAGCTGGAACCGGCGTGTCGAGTATGGAACGCGGCAGCACCCGTTCGGGCAGGTCATAGACGCGTTCGAAGCCGCGTCGGCAGGCCGTTGTGACCCTTCCGGCCCAGAACAGCCATTCGAAGGCCGCCTTGGCGTCGCTCCAGCCCCACCAGCCGCCCGAGCCCTTGTGGCCTTCCATGTCGGATGCGGCCAGCGGCCCGTGCGTTTCCACTTCGCGGAAAATCTCTTCGACGAAATCCGAGCGCTCCCGGCCGAATCTGGCCAATGTGCGATACATCTCCTCGCCGCGCGCTGCTTTTTCCATGCGCCAGCGCAGCAGCGGATATGTCTCCAGCGGCAGGAACGATGCCTCATGCGCCCAGTACTCGAAAAGCAGGCGTCTGGCCCCCGGACGGGTGGCTTCATCCAGAAGAGAGAGAGGGTAGGGGCCGAGCCGGGAATAAAGCGGCATGTAGTGCGCGCGCACCACCGCGCTGACCGAGTCGATCTGCAGCAGACCGATGCGCGACAGCGTGCGGGAAAGGCGCCGGCGATCCAACGCAGCCTTTGCGCGCCCTCCGCCGAAGCCCTGCGCGGACAGGGCGATACGGCGCGCCAGAGCCGGGGAGAGGGTTTCCTTCATGCAATCCAAACCTATCTCAAGTCATGGTTTACGGCAGCCCGATTCCAGCAATCTAGCAGCCGAGGCTCGTGGATGCTGTCAGGACTAAAAGTGGAGTAAAAAGTGAAGGAAATCAAAGATGATCAGTTTTGTCGCAGATAGTGTGCAGTGCAGCGTTTTGGTCAAGGTTTGACTTGCTTCGGCAATCCGGCTGCGCTAACCCTCGCCGCGTTGCAGCAGGGGACCAAATGGTTCCGGGCAAATCTGTCACGCTTCCGTAACAGGGCCGGCTGCGCTAGTTTCAGGCGGATCCGCCGCCAACGGAAAGTTGCAGCATGAACGAATTGTTGAGTTCGTATCTGCCGATCGTCATATTCATCGGCGTGGCGCTGGTAATCGGGCTGGCACTCATCGTGGCTCCGTTCCTGGTCGCCTATCGTGATCCCGACCCCGAGAAGCTGTCCGCCTATGAGTGCGGCTTCAACTCGTTCGACGATGCGCGCATGAAGTTCGACATCCGCTTCTATCTGGTGTCGATCCTGTTCATCATCTTCGATCTTGAGGTGGCTTTCCTGTTCCCGTGGGCCATTTCGTTCGGCGACATCGGCATGCTCGGTTTCTGGTCGATGATGGTGTTCCTTGGTGTTCTCACCATCGGCTTCATATATGAGTGGAAGAAAGGGGCGCTGGAATGGGATTGATCGGCAATTCCGGCACGCTTGTCGCGCCGCAGCCAAAGGGCGTTCTCGATCCGCGCACCGGCAAGCCGGTCGGGTCGGACGATCCTTTCTTCATCGGCATCAATGACGAGCTGGCCGACAAGGGATTTCTCGTCACCTCGACCGAGGCGCTGATCACCTGGGCGCGCACCGGCTCGCTCATGTACATGACGTTCGGTCTGGCCTGCTGCGCCGTCGAAATGATCCACTCGGCGATGCCGCGTTATGACAGCGAGCGCTTCGGCATTGCGCCGCGCGCCTCGCCTCGCCAGTCGGACGTCATGATCGTGGCCGGCACGCTGACCAACAAGATGGCCCCGGCGCTGCGCAAGGTCTACGACCAGATGCCGGAGCCCCGCTATGTGATCTCCATGGGATCGTGCGCCAATGGCGGCGGTTATTATCACTATTCCTATTCGGTGGTGCGCGGCTGCGACCGCATCGTGCCCGTCGATATCTATGTGCCCGGCTGTCCGCCAAGCGCCGAAGCGCTTATGTACGGCCTTCTTCTGCTGCAGAAGAAGATCCGGCGCACCGGCACCATCGAGCGGTGACAAGAATGAGTGAAGCGCTCAGCGAACTGGCCGCCCATATCGAAGCGAATGGCGGCGTCGAAATCCTGTCTGGCGAACTGGCCTTTGGCGAACTGACGATTACGGTTGCGCCTGCCGACATCGTCAAGCTGGCACGCTTCGTGCGCGACGACGCGAAGTGCCGGTTCGTGTCGATGATCGATGTTTGCGGAGCGGATTACCCGGCGCGGTTCGACCGTTTCGACGTGGTGTATCACCTGCTGTCGCCGACGAAGAACCTGCGCCTGCGTCTCAAGGTTCATGCCGGCGAGGAGACCGTCGTTCCGTCCGTGACCGGCATATGGCCGGGCGCCGACTGGTTCGAGCGCGAGACCTACGATCTCTATGGTGTGCTCTTCTCCGGTCATCCGGATCTGCGCCGCATCCTGACCGATTACGGTTTCGAGGGGCATCCGTTGCGCAAGGACTTCCCGCTCACCGGTTTCGTCGAGGTGCGTTACGATGACGAGGCCAAGCGCGTCGTTTACGAGCCTGTCGAGCTGAAGCAGGAATTCCGTAATTTCGACTTCCTCTCGCCGTGGGAAGGCACGGACTATGTGCTGCCCGGCGATGAAAAGGTGAAGCAGTAAATGGCTGAAACCTCCGTCCGCAATTTCAACATCAACTTCGGCCCGCAGCATCCGGCCGCGCACGGCGTGCTGCGTCTCGTGCTGGAACTCGACGGCGAGGTGGTCGATCGCGTCGATCCGCATATCGGTCTGCTGCACCGCGGCACCGAGAAGCTGATGGAGGCCAAGACCTATCTTCAGGCCGTGCCCTATCTTGACCGGCTCGACTATTGTTCGCCGATGAATCAGGAGCATGCCTTTGCCCTGGCGGTGGAGCGCCTGCTCGGCATCGAGGTGCCGAGGCGCGGGCAGATCATTCGCGTGCTTTATTCCGAAATCGGCCGCATCATGTCGCACGTCCTCAATGTGACGACGCAGGCCATGGACGTGGGCGCGCTGACCCCGCCGCTGTGGGGGTTCGTCGAGCGTGAGAAGCTGATGGTCTTCTATGAGCGGGCTTCCGGTTCGCGCATGCATGCGGCCTATTTCCGGCCGGGCGGCGTGCATCAGGACCTGCCGCAGCAGCTGATCGAGGATATCGGCGCGTGGATCGATCCCTTCCTCAAGACCATCGATGACCTCGACGCCCTGCTGACGCCCAATCGAATCTTCAAGCAGCGCAACGTCGATATCGGCGTGGTGTCGCTCGAAGACGCCTGGGCGTGGGGTTTCTCGGGAGTGATGGTGCGCGGTTCGGGCGCGGCGTGGGATCTGCGCAAGTCGCAGCCTTACGAATGCTATTCCGAACTGGATTTCGACATTCCGATCGGCAAGAACGGTGACAATTTCGACCGTTATCTCCTCCGCATGGAAGAGATGCGCCAGTCGGCAAGGATCATGCGCCAGTGCGTGGATCTTCTGCTCGGCAAGGAAAGCGCCGGCCCGGTCTCCAATCTCGACGGCAAGGTTGTGCCGCCGAAGCGTGGCGAGATGAAGCGCTCGATGGAAGCGCTGATCCACCACTTCAAGCTCTATACCGAGGGCTACAAGGTGTCGGCCGGCGAGGTCTATGCAGCCGTCGAGGCGCCGAAGGGCGAATTCGGCGTCTATCTGGTGTCGGACGGAACCAACAAGCCGTATCGCTGCAAGTTGCGCGCGCCGGGTTTTGCCCATCTCCAGGCCATGGATTTCCTGTGCAAGGGGTACATGCTGGCAGACGTTTCAGCCATCCTCGGCTCCCTCGACATCGTCTTTGGTGAGGTCGACCGCTAATGTCCGTTCGCCGTCTCGCAGATGCCAGCGTCCAGCCGGCTGTATTCTCCTTCAACGCGGAGTTCGCTTCGGCCGCGCAGAACTGGATCGCAAAATATCCGGAAGGCCGTCAGCAATCGGCGATCATTCCGCTGCTCATGCTCGCGCAGGAGCAGGATGGCTGGGTGACGAAAGCCGCGATCGAGTCGATCTGCGACATGCTGGGCATGCCCTATATCCGAGGCCTCGAGGTCGCGACATTCTACACCCAGTTCCAGCTCAAGCCGGTCGGAACGCGCGCCCATATTCAGGTGTGCGGCACCACGCCCTGCATGCTGCGCGGCGCAGGCGAACTGATGGATGTCTGCCGCTCGAAGATCCATCCCGAGCAACTCCATTCCAATGAGGACGGAACGCTGTCCTGGGAAGAGGTCGAGTGTCAGGGCGCTTGCGTGAATGCGCCGATGGTCATGATCTTCAAGGATTCCTACGAAGACCTGACGCCCGGGCGGCTGGCCGAGATCATTGACGAGTTCGAGGCGGGCAGGGGCGATTCCGTGCCCACCGGCCCGCAGGTCGAGCGTTTCTTCTCTGCCCCGACGGGTGGCTTTACAGCCCTGACGGACGAGAAGGCCGTGCTGAAGTCGACCAGAGACAAGGCCGTCAAGGCCGGGAAGCCGGCGACCGAAGCCGAACCTGCCCAGGTTCCTCCGTCCAATGCGGCCAAGCCGAAGACGGATGCGCCCGAAACCAGCCCCGCGCTGAAGACGCCGTCCACAGTGAAAGCCGAGCCGGCAGCGGAAAAGGCCGTGAGCGTCTCCGCTCCGAAAGAGGCTGCACCGGGCAAGGCGGCCAAGCCGTCGCTGGACGACAAGAGCCGCCCCGCAGGCATCGCGCGTCCGGCCACGGTTGACGACCTCAAGCTGATCTCGGGCGTCGGCCCCAAGAACGAGCAGGTTCTGCACGAACTCGGCATCTTCACATTTGCGCAGGTCGCCTCGTGGAAGAAAGCCGAGCGCGAATGGGTGGACGGATACCTGAATTTCCATGGCCGCATCGAGCGCGAGGACTGGGTCAAGCAGGCCAAGGCCCTCGCCAGGGGTGGGGTGGACGAATATGTCCGCGTCTTCGGCAAGAAGCCGGTTTGAGGGAAGAACGATGCTTCAGGACAAGGATCGCATCTTTACCAACATCTACGGCCACTTCGACAAGTCGCTGGCCGGGGCGATGTCGCGCGGTTGCTGGGACGGCACCAAGGGCATTATCGAGAAGGGTCGCGACTGGATCATCAATGAGATGAAGGCGTCCGGCCTGCGCGGCCGCGGCGGCGCAGGTTTCCCGACCGGCCTCAAATGGTCGTTCATGCCTAAGGAAAGCGACGGCCGCCCGAGCTATCTCGTGGTCAACGCCGACGAATCCGAGCCCGGCACCTGCAAGGACCGCGACATTCTGCGCCATGACCCGCATACGCTGGTCGAAGGCTGCCTGCTGGCCGGTTTCGCCATGGGCGCGGTTGCGGCCTATATCTATGTGCGCGGCGAGTTCATGCGCGAGCGCGAAGCGCTGCAGCGCGCTATCGACGAAGCTTATGACGCAAAGCTCATCGGCAAGAACAACAAGAACGGCTACGACTTCGACGTCTACGTGCACCACGGCGCTGGTGCTTACATCTGCGGTGAAGAGACTGCACTTCTGGAAAGCCTTGAGGGCAAGAAGGGGCAGCCGCGGCTGAAGCCGCCTTTCCCGGCGAATATGGGGCTTTATGGCTGCCCGACCACGGTCAACAATGTCGAATCCATCGCCGTTGCGCCCACCATACTGCGGCGTGGCGCGGCCTGGTTCTCGTCTTTCGGGCGTCCGAACAATGTCGGCACCAAGCTGTACATGCTGGTCGGCCATGTGAACACGCCCTGCACGGTCGAGGAAGAGATGGGCACCACCTTCCGCGAACTGGTGGAGAAGCATGGCGGCGGTATCCGCGGCGGCTGGGACAATCTGCTTGCGGTGATCCCGGGCGGCGCGTCATGCCCCGTCGTGAAAGCCGAGGACATCATCGATGCGCCCATGGATTTCGATGGTATGCGCGAGGTGAAATCCTCGTTCGGCACGGCGGCGATGATCATCATGGACAAGTCGACGGATATCGTGAAGGCGATCGCGCGGCTCTCCTACTTCTTCAAGCATGAGAGCTGCGGCCAGTGCACGCCGTGCCGCGAGGGCACGGGCTGGATGTGGCGCGTGATGGAGCGGCTGGTGCGCGGCGAGGCGCAGAAGCGCGAGATCGACATGCTGCTCGACGTCACCAAGCAGATCGAAGGGCACACCATCTGCGCCCTGGGCGACGCGGCCGCCTGGCCGGTGCAGGGGCTGATCCGCAACTTCCGCCCGGAAATCGAGCGTCGCATCGACGAATTCACCCGCAACGCCCATCGGGTCGAGCCGGTTCTGGTCGCCGCCGAATAGGCGTGATCGCAACCGACGGCAGGCAGGAACGGAAAGGGAACCGGAACGCAGCTAAACGGCAGGACAAGGCCCGCGATTGACGGCCCACCGTTTGCAGACCGATTTGAAAAGCTTCGAAGCCATGCAGAACAACGCACCAGAGATGATTCCGAGTGAGATGGCCAGCGCCGTCAATCTGCTCGTCCATCCGGCGGCCGGAATGGCCGCTGCGTCGGCGCTCGGTTTCGGGCTCGCCAGTCAGGCGTTCGGTATCTGGCTTGGCGCGCTGACCGGAGCTAGCGAGGCTTCGCAGAAGCTGTTTCAGGCTTTCGAGGGCGTTTCGGTGGAGAATGCCGGAAAGGCTGCCGGGGAGGGTGGGGTGACCCGGGCGGCTTCAACGTCGGCTCTCCGCCTCGTGAAAGAAGCCGCCGCGGAAGTTTCGACGCAGTCGCATCAGCCGCAGGCGATGAATAAACCGGCCGCGCCGGACGACCTCAAGGCGATCTCCGGGATTGGCCCCAAGCTTGAGGCGGTTCTCAATGGCTATGGCGTCTGGACCTGGCGCCAGATTGCGGCGTGGACGGATGCTGAAATCGCCTGGGTTGACGACACGTTGGGGTTTCGCGGCCGTATCCGGCGCGACGACTGGGTCGGTCAGGCGGCGGCGCTGCCGAGCGGGCGACGGGTAAAGTGAGATTGGGCAGGACGCCGTTTCGATGGCGTCCGCAATGAAGATCGCGGCATGGCCGCGGGGTTGAGGCAAGATGGCAAAGCTCAAGGTCGACGGGAAAGAGATCGAGGTACCCGACCACTACACGCTGCTGCAGGCGGCGGAAGTGGCCGGCGCGGAAGTGCCGCGCTTCTGCTTCCATGAACGGCTGTCGATCGCCGGCAACTGCCGCATGTGCCTTGTCGAGGTGAAGGGCGGCCCGCCCAAGCCGCAGGCTTCCTGCGCCATGGGCGTTCGCGATTTGCGCCCCGGCCCGGAAGGCCAGCTTCCCGAGGTGTTCACCAACACGCCGATGGTCAAGAAGGCCCGCGAAGGCGTGATGGAATTCCTGCTCATCAACCACCCGCTGGATTGCCCGATCTGCGACCAGGGCGGCGAGTGCGACCTGCAGGACCAGGCTATGGCCTTCGGGGTCGATTCCTCCCGCTTCCATGAGAACAAGCGCGCGGTAGAGGACAAGTATATCGGCCCGCTCGTCAAGACGATCATGACGCGCTGCATCCACTGCACGCGCTGCGTCCGCTTCACCACGGAAGTGGCGGGCATCTCCGAACTCGGCCTCATCGGCCGTGGCGAGGACGCCGAGATCACCACCTATCTCGAACAGGCGATGACCTCGGAATTGCAGGGCAACGTCATCGACCTGTGCCCGGTCGGCGCGCTCACGGCGCGGCCCTACGCCTTCCAGGCGCGCCCGTGGGAACTCACCAAGACCGAATCCATCGACGTCATGGACGCCGTGGGCTCCGCGATCCGCGTCGATTCCCGTGGCCGGGAAGTGATGCGCATCCTGCCGCGCAACAACGACGCGGTGAACGAGGAATGGATTTCCGACAAGACCCGCTTCATCTGGGACGGGCTGCGCACCCAGCGCCTCGACCGGCCCTATGTGCGGCGCGACGGCAAGCTGAAGCCGGCAAGCTGGGGTGAAGCCTTCGCCGCCATCCGCGATGCCGTTTCGGCTACCACCCCCGACAAGATCGGCGCGATTGCCGGCGATCTGGCCGCCGTCGAGGAAATGTATGCGCTGAAGCGCCTTATGGCCTCGCTTGGCTCCACCAATATCGATTGCCGTCAGGATGGCGCTGCGCTCGACCCGGCGCTGGGCCGCGCAAGCTACATCTTCAACCCGACGATCGAGGGCATCGAGAATGCCGATGCGATCCTCATCATCGGAGCCAATCCGCGCTTCGAGGCTTCGGTGCTCAATGCCCGCATCCGCAAGCGTTTCCGCGCCGGCCCGCTGCCAATCGGCGTAATCGGCGAATTTGGCGATCTGCGTTACGACTACAAGGCGCTTGGAGCCGGTCCCGACACGCTGAAGGATATCGCCGACGGCAACGGCGCCTTCTTCGAGGCGCTGAAGAAGGCTGAGCGTCCGCTCATCATTGTCGGACAGGGGGCTCTGGCGCGCGCCGATGGTGCGGCCGTGCTCGGCCTCGCGGCCAGGCTCGCGACAGCCGTCGACGCTGTCGGGCCGGAATGGAACGGTTTGGCCGTGCTGCACAATGCGGCTGCCCGCGTCGGTGGCCTGGACATCGGCTTCGTGCCGGGCGAGGGCGGCAAGGATGTTGCGGCCATGCTGGAAAGCACCGACGTGCTGTTCCTGCTCGGCGCCGACGAGATCGGCATGAGCAAGGTCAGCAGCGGCTTCGTGGTCTATATCGGCACCCATGGCGACGCCGGCGCGCACCGCGCCGACGTGATCCTGCCGGCTTCGGCCTATACCGAGAAGTCGGGAACCTATGTGAATACGGAAGGCCGCGTGCAGCAGACAAGCCGCGCCGGTTTCGCTCCGGGCGACGCCCGCGAGGACTGGGCCATCCTGCGCGCCCTCTCGGATGTTCTCGGTCACAAGCTGCCGTTCGACTCGCTCGGCCAGCTTCGCAAGGAACTTTACGGCGATTATCCGCATCTTGCCCGCATCGACCAGATCGAGGCTGGTTCGGCGGGCGACGTTGCCGCCGTGGCAAAGCTTGCCGGCCGTATCGAAAAAGCCGGTTTCGTGTCGCCTGTGCGCGACTTTTACCTGACCAACCCGATTGCGCGCGCCTCGGCCGTTATGGCCGAGTGCTCGGCGCTCGCGCAGGGCGGCTTCAAGCAGGCGGCGGAATAGGACATGGACGACAGCTTCTTCTCCTTCTACATCCTGCCTGCGCTGATCATTATCGCGAAGTCACTCGCGGTGCTGGTGATCCTGCTGATCTTCGTGGCCTACATACTGTATGCCGACCGCAAGATCTGGGCGGCCGTGCAGATGCGCCGCGGCCCGAACGTGGTCGGCCCGTGGGGTCTGTTTCAGGCCTTCGCCGACCTGTTCAAATTCGTGTTCAAGGAACCGGTGATTCCATCCGGGGCCAACAAGGCGGTGTTTCTTCTCGCCCCGCTGGTCACTTCAGTGCTTGCGATGGCGACCTGGGCCGTCATCCCGGTCAATGAAGGCTGGGCCGTCGCCAACATCAATGTCGGCATCCTCTACATCCTCGCGATTTCAGGTCTCGAAGTGTACGGCGTCATCATGGGCGGCTGGGCTTCGAACTCGAAATATCCATTCCTGGGCGCCCTGCGTTCGGCGGCCCAGATGGTGTCCTACGAGGTCTCCATCGGTTTCGTCATCGTCACCGTTCTGCTTCTGGTGGGCTCGCTGAACCTGACCGACATCGTCATGGCGCAGAAGGACGGCATCGGCACATGGCTCGGCCTGTCGAACAGCTTCCTCGACTGGCACTGGCTGGCGCTGTTTCCGATGTTCATCATTTTCATCATTTCGGCGCTGGCGGAGACCAACAGGCCGCCTTTCGACCTCGTCGAGGCGGAGTCGGAACTGGTCGCCGGTCACATGGTGGAATATTCGTCGACGGCGTTCCTGCTGTTCTTCCTCGGCGAGTATGTGGCGATCGTGCTGATGTGCGCGCTGACCACCATCCTGTTCCTCGGAGGCTGGCTGCCGCCCTTCGACTTCGCGCCTTTCACCTGGGTGCCGGGCGTCGTCTGGTTCGTTCTCAAGGTCTGCTTCGTGTTCTTCATCATCTCGATGGCCAAGGGCGTTCTTCCGCGTTACCGCTACGACCAGTTGATGCGGCTGGGCTGGAAGGTGTTCCTGCCGATCTCGCTGTTCATGGTCGTGGCCACGGCCGCGTTCCTCAAGCTGACGGGTCTTGCCTGATGTCTGCATTCGCTCAAGCGGCTAAGTCGCTGATTCTGAAGGATATCTTGGGTGGCTACTGGTTGGGCGTCAAGAAGATGTTCCAGCCCAAGGAAACCATCAACTATCCGCATGAAAAGGGGCCGATCAGCCCGCGCTTTCGTGGCGAGCACGCGCTGCGCCGCTATCCCAACGGAGAGGAGCGCTGCATCGCGTGCAAGCTGTGCGAGGCGATCTGCCCGGCGCAGGCGATCACCATCGAGGCCGGCCCGCGCCGCAACGACGGCACCCGCCGCACCGTGCGCTATGACATCGACATGGTGAAGTGTATCTATTGCGGCTTCTGCCAGGAAGCTTGCCCCGTCGACGCCATCGTGGAGGGACCGAACTTCGAGTTCGCCACCGAGACGCGCGAGGAGCTTTACTACGACAAGGAAAAGCTGCTGGCGAATGGCGACCGCTGGGAGCGCGAAATCGCCCGCAACATCGCGATGGATGCGCCTTATCGCTGAGCGCGGATGCCGGAGGTACGATCCGGACATCGGCATTTGACACATGGACGGGCCGCAACGGCTCGTCTAAGGAACACGCGGTTTCGTGACCGGAGGCGGCGCGGAATCAGGATTTGGAAACCCGGGGGATCCCCATGCTTGAAGGACTAGAGGCGGCTTTCTTCTACCTCTTCGCCCTCGTCGCGGTCGCATCGGCCTTGATGGTCATTTCATCGCGCAATCCCGTTCATTCGGTGCTGTTCCTGATCCTCGCCTTTTTCAACGCGGCGGGGTTGTTCCTGCTGGCGGGAGCCGAGTTCCTGGCGCTGATCCTGCTCATCGTCTATGTCGGCGCCGTCATGGTGCTGTTCCTGTTCGTGGTCATGATGCTCGACGTCGATTTCGCCGAGTTCAAGCAGGGGGCGCTGCGCTACGCGCCGATCGGCGCGCTGGTCGGGCTGATCTTCGCCGCCGAACTCATCATCGTGACCGGCGGCTATGTGCTGGCGCCCGAACTCAGCAATACGGCGGCGCGGCCGATCCCGGACATGGCGGAGCGCTCCAACACCGCCGCTCTCGGCGATATTCTTTACACGGACTACATCCATTTCTTCCAGATGGCGGGCATCGTGCTTCTCGTCGCCATGGTCGGCGCCATCGTGCTGACGCTGCGCCACAAGCAGGGCGTCAAGCGCCAGTCGATTTCGGCGCAGGTCGGCCGCACGCCGGAGACCTCCATCGAAGTACGCAAGGTCGAGACGGGGAAGGGCATCTGACATGACCGTCGGCATCGGACATTATCTGACACTCTCGGCGATCCTGTTCACGATCGGCGTGTTCGGCATCTTCCTGAACCGCAAGAACGTCATCGTCATCATGATGTCGATCGAGCTCCTGCTTCTGGCGGCCAACATCAATCTGGTCGCCTTCTCCTCGGTGCTCAACGATCTCGTGGGGCAGGTCTTCGTGCTGTTCGTGCTGACGGTTGCGGCGGCCGAGGCGGCGATCGGTCTGTCCATCCTCGTGGTCTTCTTCCGCAACCGCGGCTCCATCGCGGTGGAAGATGTGAATATGATGAAGGGTTGAGGCGCGGAACATGTATCAAGCCATCGTCTTCCTGCCCCTCATCGGGTTCCTGATCGTCGGCCTGTTCGGCACGTCGCTGGGCGCCAAGGCTTCGGAATACATCACTTGCGGACTGATGGTGGTGTCGGCCGCGATGTCGTGGGTCGCATTCTTCTCGGTCGGCTTCTCCGACGCCGCGACGTTCACCGTGCCGGTGCTGCGCTGGCTCCAGACCGGCGGGCTCGACGCTGCATGGGCTCTGCGCATCGACACGCTGACAGTCGTCATGCTGGTGGTGGTGAACACCGTCTCGGCGCTGGTTCACATCTATTCGATCGGCTACATGCACCACGATCCGCATCGGCCGCGCTTCTTCGCCTATCTGTCGCTGTTCACCTTCGCCATGCTGATGCTGGTGACTTCGGACAATCTTGTGCAGATGTTCTTCGGCTGGGAAGGCGTTGGCCTCGCCTCCTATCTGCTGATCGGCTTCTGGTACAAGAAGCCGTCGGCGAACGCCGCGGCGATGAAGGCCTTCATCGTCAATCGTGTCGGTGACTTCGGTTTCCTGCTCGGCCTGTTCGGCGTGTTCGTGCTGTTCGGCTCGGTCAATTTCTCGACCATCTTCGCCGGCACGGCCAGCTATTTGCCGGCCGAGGGCGCTGCGGAGACGGGCGCTGTTCTGACGTTCCTCGGATATTCGCTGGACAAGACGGCGGCGATCACCGTGGTGTGCCTGCTGCTGTTCATGGGCGCCATGGGCAAGTCCGCGCAGGTGCCGCTGCACACCTGGCTGCCGGACGCGATGGAAGGCCCGACCCCGGTTTCGGCGCTGATCCATGCCGCCACCATGGTCACCGCCGGCGTATTCATGCTGGCGCGCCTGTCGCCGCTGTTCGAGCTGTCGCATAGCGCGCTGATGGTCGTGACTTTCATCGGCGCGACCACCGCCATCTTCGCGGCGACGGTCGGGCTCGTGCAGAACGACATCAAGCGCGTCATCGCTTATTCCACCTGTTCGCAGCTCGGCTACATGTTCGTGGCGCTGGGCGTTGGTGCTTATGGCGCGGCGGTGTTCCACCTGTTCACGCACGCCTTCTTCAAGGCCCTGCTGTTCCTCGGTTCCGGTTCGGTCATCCACGCCATGTCGGACGAGCAGGACATGCGCAGGATGGGCGGCATCCGCAAGCTGATCCCGACCACCTACTGGATGATGATCATCGGCACCATCGCGCTGACCGGCGTCGGCATCCCGGCCACGGTCATCGGCACCGCCGGCTTCTTCTCCAAGGACGCCATCATCGAAAGCGCCTTTGTCGGCCACAATGCGGTGGCGGGCTTCGCCTTCACGCTGCTGGTCATCGCCGCCTGCTTCACCTCCTTCTATTCCTGGCGGCTGATCTTCATGACTTTCCACGGCAAGTCCCGCGCCAGCGAGGAGGTTTTGCATCACGTCCATGAATCGCCGCCGGTGATGCTGGTCCCGCTCTACATCCTCGCTGTCGGCGCGTTGTTCGCGGGCTTCCTGTTCCACGACCAGTTCATCGGCGAGGCTTATGAGACCTTCTGGAAGACGGCGCTGTTCACCTCGGCCGACAACCACGTCCTGCACGAGATGCACGATGTGCCGATGTGGGTGAAGCTCTCGCCCTTCGTGGCGATGGTGGTCGGCTTCCTCTTGTCGTACCAGTTCTACATCCGCTCGCCTGAGACGCCGAAGCGCCTCGCGGCGCAGCATCGCGGCCTCTACCAGTTCCTCCTGAACAAGTGGTACTTCGACGAACTCTACGACTTCCTGTTCGTGCGCTCGGCAAAGGCGCTGGGCCGCTTCCTGTGGAAGACGGGCGACGGGAAGATCATTGACGGGCTTGGACCGGATGGCGTTTCGGCGCGGGTCGTCGACGTCACCCAGCGGGTCGTCAAGCTGCAGTCCGGCTACCTCTATCACTACGCATTCGCAATGCTGATCGGCGTTGCCGCGCTTGCCACCTGGATGATGCTATGACCGACTGGCCCATTCTTTCTACGGTCACGTTCCTGCCGCTCGTCGGCGCACTCCTGGTGCTGCTGATCCGCGACGAAAGCGAGAACGGTCTGCGCAACATCCGTTCGATCGCCCTTCTGACCACGGTGTTCACTTTCGTGGTGTCGCTGTTCGTCTGGATCGGCTTCGACAATTCGCAATCCGGCTTCCAGATGGTGGAAAAGGCGGAGTGGCTGGATGGCGGCATCTCCTACCATATGGGCGTCGACGGCATCTCCATGCTGTTCGTCATCCTCACCACCTTCCTGATGCCGCTGTGCATCCTGGCTTCGTGGGAAGCGGTGCAGAAGCGCGTGAAGGCGTACATGATCGCCTTCCTGCTGCTCGAAACGCTGATGATCGGCGTTTTCTGCGCGCTTGATCTGGTGCTGTTCTACGTCTTCTTCGAGGCGGGCCTGATCCCGATGTTCATCATCATCGGCGTCTGGGGCGGAAAGCGGCGCGTCTATGCATCGTTCAAGTTCTTCCTCTACACGCTGCTTGGCTCGGTGCTGATGCTTCTGGCCATCATGGCCATGTACTGGGACGCCAGCACCATGGACATCCCCACGCTGCTCGCGCACGACTTCCCGGCCAGTATGCAGACATGGCTGTGGCTCGCCTTCTTCGCTTCCTTCGCGGTGAAGATGCCGATGTGGCCGGTTCACACCTGGCTGCCGGACGCGCACGTCGAGGCGCCGACGGCCGGTTCCGTCATTCTGGCCGGCATTCTGCTGAAAATGGGCGGTTACGGGTTCCTGCGCTTCTCGCTGCCGATGTTCCCGCTCGCTTCGGACATGTTCCAGCCCTTCGTGTTCACGCTGTCGGTGATCGCCATCGTCTACACCTCGCTGGTGGCGCTGATGCAGGAGGACATGAAGAAACTGATCGCCTACTCGTCGGTCGCCCACATGGGCTATGTGACCATGGGCATCTTCGCCATGAACGCCGAGGGCATCGACGGAGCCATCTTCCAGATGCTGTCGCATGGTCTGGTGTCCTCCGCGCTGTTTCTGTGCGTCGGCGTCATCTATGATCGCATGCACACCCGCGAGATCGACGCCTATGGCGGCCTCGTCAACAACATGCCCAAATATGCCGTGGCCTTCCTGATTTTCACCATGGCCAATGTCGGCTTGCCGGGCACCAGCGGCTTCGTCGGCGAGTTCCTGACGCTGCTCGGGGTGTTCCGGGTCAACACCTGGGTGGCCGTGTTCGCCGCCACCGGCGTTATCCTGTCGGCAGGCTATGCGCTGTGGCTCTACCGCCGCGTCGTCTTCGGCGCGCTCACCAAGGACGGCCTCAAGGACCTGCTCGACCTCTCCACCCGCGAGAAGGTCGTGCTCTATCCGCTGGTGGTGCTGACGATCTTCTACGGCGTCTATCCCGCGCCGGTGCTGGACGTCACCGCCGAGTCGGTGAAGGCGCTGGTGGATAATGTCAACGCATCGATCAATGCCGCGCAGACCGCGGCCGCAAACTGACCGGAGACCGAGGTAACAATGACGCCGGAACTCTCCACCAGTCTCGTGCTCGTCACGCCGGAGCTCATCATCGTCGCAGGCGCCCTCGTGCTCCTGATGATCGGTGTGTTCTCAAACGGCCGGCCGGGGGCATTGGTCACGACGCTCGCCGTACTGGTCATGGCTGTCGCCGGACTGTGGCTGGCTTTCGCTACGGGCGAAGGCAGCGCGTTCGGCAATTCGTTCGTGCTCGACCCGTTCGCGCGCTTCATGAAGCTGCTGACGCTCGCCGGGTCGGCCGTCGCGCTGGTCATGTCGATCGGCTACAGCCGCGCGCACAAGTTCGACACGTTCGAATATCCCGTTCTGGTCATGCTCTCGACGGTCGGCATGTTGCTGATGGCCTCGGCCAACGACATGATCGCCCTCTATCTCAGCTTCGAACTGCAGTCGCTGGCGCTCTACATCGTCGCGGCGATCAACCGTGACTCGCTGCGCTCCAGCGAGGCCGGCCTCAAATACTTCGTGCTGGGCGCGCTCGGCACCGGCATGATGCTCTACGGCGTGTCGCTGGTCTACGGTTATACCGGCTCCGTCGATTTCGAGGTGATCGCATCCGCGATTTCGGGGCAGGGACGCCAGATCGGCGTGCTGTTCGGCATCGTGTTCATCCTGTCCGGCCTGGTTTTCAAGATTTCCGCCGCGCCCTTCCACATGTGGACGCCGGATGTCTATGAGGGCGCGCCGACGCCGGTGACGGCTTTCTTCGCGGTCGCCCCCAAGGTCGCGACCATGGCGCTCATCCTGCGTCTGGTGATGGAGGCCTTCCAGCCCGCCGCATCCGACTGGCAGCAGATCATCGTCTTCGTGTCCATCGCATCTATGGCGCTTGGCTCGTTCGCCGCGATCGGCCAGCGCAACATCAAGCGCCTGATGGCCTATTCGTCCATCGGCCATATGGGCTTCGCGCTGGTCGGTCTCGCGGCCAACAGCGAGGCGGGCGTGCGCGGCGTGCTCATCTATATGGTGATCTACGTGGCCATGACGCTGGGCGTTTTCGCCTTCATCATCGCAATGCGGCGCAATGACGAGAATGTGGAGGAGATCGGCGATCTGGCCGGCCTTTCGCAGACCAATCCGATCATGGCTACCATCATGACCCTGATGCTCTTCTCGCTGGCGGGCATTCCGTGGCTGGCCGGATTCTGGGCGAAGTGGTACGTCTTCCTCGCCGCCATCGATGCGAATCTTTACGCGCTGGCGATCATCGGCGTGCTGACCTCGGTCGTGGCGGCGTTCTATTATCTGCGCATCATCAAGATCATGTGGTTCGACGAGCCGGCCGGCGGGTTCCAGCCCATGTCAGCCGAACTGCGCGTCATCCTCGGCCTGTCGGGCGCTTTCGTCACCTTCTATGTGCTGTTCGGCGCTCCGATCGGCGTGATGGCGCAGGCAGCAGCCAAGTCGTTCTTCTGATGGCGTTTGCGCTGGCGCCGACGGCAGCATCCGATGGCTATCGCCTGGAGGCGCTGGATACTGTCGGCTCCACCAATGCGCAGGCGCTCGATCACGCCCGCGCCGGAGATCCGGGCAAGCTGTGGGTCGTTTCGAAGAACCAGCGGAGCGGACGTGGCCGGCGCGGCCGCGCCTGGCAGTCGCCGCCTGGCAATCTCGCCGCGACCCTGCTTGTCGTCGCCGATTATGAGTTGAAGCTTGCCTCGACGCTTGGCTTCGTGGCCGGGCTGGCGTTGGCGGACGCGCTCGACGCGGTCGCGCCGCAAGCCGGCATTTCGGTTGGCGTCGATGGCGGCGGCAATTTCGGCAAGGCCGGCAGCAACCGCTTTGAGCTGAAATGGCCGAACGACGTTTTGGCGTCAGGCGCCAAACTCGCGGGCATCCTGCTGGAGTCGGCTATGCTGGGCGAAAGCCGGTTCGCGGTGGCGGTCGGCATCGGCGTCAATGTGATCGCTCATCCTGACGACCTGCCATATCCTGCGACCTCGCTGAGGAAGCTGGGCGCGAGCTGCGATGCCGAAACGCTCTTTCTGGCGCTATCCGACGCCTGGGCCGCGAACGCGCGACTGTGGAGCGAGGGGCGGGGTCTTGCGGCCATCCGCAACCGCTGGCTGGAGCGGGCGGCCGGTATCGGCAGCGAGGTGGCCGTGCGGGTCGACAACCGCGTGGTGCGCGGTATCTTCGAGACCATCGACGAGGACTGCCATTTCGTCATCCGTGATCATGACGGCGGCGTGGTGACGATTGCGGCGGGCGACGTGCATTTCGGCGCGGTCGCCAGCGCCGGCGCTGTCTAGACAATTCCGTGGAAACGGCAACGGCAACCGGTTCTTTCGTCTGAAATTGCGTGAAGCGTAAAGAGCTCTAGAGCGGAAATGAGACCGCATGATTTGGAGACGGGTATGGCTGTGAAGGAAAATGCCGAGCTGGTGTTCGCGCCCCTCGGCGGCGTCGGCGAGATCGGTATGAACTTCGCCCTCTATGGTTACGGTCCGGCCAACGCCCGCGAATGGCTGATCGTCGATGTCGGCGTGACCTTTCCCGACCCTACGCACCCCGGCGTCGACCTGATCCTGCCGGACACGCGTTTCATCGAGGACAAGCTCGACCGGCTGCGCGGCATCGTCATCACCCATGCGCATGAAGACCATTACGGCGCGCTGCACGACATCTGGCCGCGCCTGCAAGCGCCGGTGTGGATGACGCCTTTCGCCGCCGCTCTGCTCGAAGCGAAACGACAGTCGGAGCATGGCGCGCCGAAAATCCCGGTGACCATCTATCGCGGTGGCGAGAAGTTTACGGTTGGCCCCTTCGAGATCGAAGCCATTCCGGTGGCGCACTCCATTCCCGAGCCGATGTCTCTGGCCATCACAACGCCCGCCGGAACGGTGATCCATACCGGCGACTGGAAGATCGACCCTGCGCCGACGCTCGGCCCCAAAACCGACGAGGCGCGCTTCCGAGCCTATGGCGACAAGGGCGTTCTGGCGCTCATCTGCGATTCCACCAATGCGCTGAGGGAAGGGGATTCGCCCTCGGAGGAGGAAGTCGGCGCCAGCCTCAAGACGCTGATCGGGCAGCAGCAGGGCCGCGTCGCCATCACCACATTCTCCTCCAATGTCGGCCGTATCATCTCCATTGCCCGCGCGGCGCGGGATGCGGGCCGCAAGTGCCTCGTGCTCGGCCGCTCGCTGAAGCGCGTCATCGAGGTGGCCGACGAACTCGGCTATATGGACGGGCTGCCCGAATTCGTGGCGGAAGAGGATTACAACTTCATCGACCGGCGTGAACTGGTCATCATCTGCACCGGCAGCCAGGGCGAGCCGCTGGCGGCGCTCGCCAAGCTGTCGCGGGATGAGATGAAGTCGGTGGCGCTCAATGCCGGCGACACGGTGATCTTCTCCTCGCGTACAATTCCCGGCAACGAAAAGGCCATTCTGGAGATTCAGAATCGTCTCATCGATCTTGGCGTCAAGATCATCGAGGACGGCGATGCGCTGGTGCATGTGTCCGGCCACCCACGCCGCAGCGAGCTGAAGCGCATGTATGAATGGGTGCGTCCGCAGATCGGCGTGCCGGTGCATGGCGAAGCCGCGCATCTGGTGGCGCAAGGATCGCTGATGGCCATGGCCGGCATCGGGCAGGTGGCGCAGGTGCGCGACGGCGACATGTTGCGCCTGTGGCCGGGAGTGGCCACGATCATCGATCAGGTGCCGTTTGGTCGCCTCTACAAGGACGGCAAGCTTGTCGGCACCGATGAGGCGATGGGCATACGCGACCGCCGCAAGCTCTCTTACGCGGGTCATGTCGTGGTCAATGTCGTGCTCGATGATCGTTACGAGCTTTCCGGCGATCCCGATCTGGTCGCCATCGGCGTGGCGCAAGCGGACGCCGGCGGCGAGCCGCTGGAGGATCTGATGATCGATGCGGCAATAGGCGCGGTGGACTCTATCCCGCGTCAGCGCCGAAAAGACCTCGATCTGGTGCAGGAATCCGTTCGCCGCGCGGTGCGCGCCGCCGCCAATCAGGCCTGGGGCAAGAAGCCACTGGTGACGGTGTTCGTGACCCGCTAGTGTTCCGAGTTCGACATTCGCACCGTCTGTGGAAAGCGTCGTACGAATTTCGGATTCGATAGGGCGCTGGAACCTTGATTCCAGGCGCGGAGTTCATTCGGGAAGTGAGGCAATGAAGCTCGGACGTCTCAATCACGTTGCTATCGCAGTGCCGGACCTTGAGAAGGCGACCGCCACCTATCGCGATATGCTGGGCGGAACCGTCACCGAGGCTCAGGCGTTGCCCGAGCATGGCGTGACGGTGGTGTTCGTCGATCTCGGCAACACCAAGGTCGAGCTTCTGGAGCCTCTGGGGGAAGGTTCGCCCATCGCCGCCTTCCTGGAAAAGAACCCGTCCGGCGGCATGCACCATGTCTGCTATGAGGTGGATGACATCATTGTGGCGCGAGACCGGCTGAAGGCCGGCGGAGCGCGCGTTCTGGGCGACGGCGATCCGAGGATCGGCGCCCACGGCAAGCCCGTTCTGTTCCTGCATCCCAAGGATTTTTGCGGAACTCTGGTCGAGTTGGAACAGGCATGAGCTGGGTTTCGCTCGTCGCCATCTATTTCGTGACGTGGTGGCTGGTGCTGTTCGCCATCCTGCCCTTCGGTGTGAAGACGCAGGACGATGACGACAACGTCACGCTGGGCACTGTTTCCAGCGCGCCGCGGGGACCGCACATGCGGCGCGCCGTCATCTGGACGACGATCGTCACCACGATCATCATAGGCACCTATGGCTGGGTGACGCTGGGGCTTGGCTACAGCTTCGACGATATCCCGCGTATGGTGCCGGGGCCCTGATTGCGGAATACTGCAATCAGACCTGTCTCAGGCCCGTACCCAGAGTGGGATTTTCTGTAAGGAATGTACCGGCGATGCAATTCCCGGAAGCCTGAAACTGTAACAGGAACAATGCGTCAGGCTGCGGTGTGACCGTACAGATTCAACTCTGTACGGGCCGGGAAAAAGGTGCGGCGGCTGAAATCTGCACAAAAAAAATGCAAGGCAAAAAGCCTTGCAAGTTGAACGCGTCCGATCCGTTTCCGGTTTCCGGCGGCAGCGAATAACCGCGCCTAGATCGCATCCTCCCAAGACTTTGACCGCGTAGGAGAGCAGATTTTATCCTCTGCTCTCTCGATTATGCGTGGCACACTAGACCAAGAAAGCCGGCAAAGTCACTATAAATTTTACCCCGGAGTGAACTTAAGTGTGTTGCATTGCACAATAAGATGGCACGATCTGCCCACTCGATGAACATGCCCGGCTTGTATGGTTTTCAGTGTGGAGCTCGCGTCGATACGTCGAATGTCGCTGCGGGTTTCCAATTTGCCATGAAATGGCTATGAAGCCGAAGCAAACAGGCCTCGGCACGCCGATTCCGGTGGCGCCCTTTCTCTCACGGAACAGCATATGCGTGTGTCGCGCTATTTTTTGCCCATTCTCAAGGAAAACCCGCGCGAGGCTGAAATCGTCTCGCACAGGCTTATGCTGCGCGCCGGCATGATCCGTCAGCAGGGCGCGGGAAGCTTCTCCTGGCTGCCGCTGGGCAAGCGCGTGCTCGACAAGGTCTGCCGGATCATCCGCGAGGAGCAGGACCGCTCCGGTGCGCTGGAGATCATGATGCCGACCATCCAGTCGGCCGATCTGTGGCGCGAGAGCGGTCGCTACGACGCCTATGGCAAGGAGATGCTGCGCATCAAGGACCGTCATGAGCGCGACATGCTCTACGGGCCGACCAATGAAGAGATGGTGACGGATATTTTCCGCGCCTACGTGAAGTCCTACAAGGATCTTCCGCTCAACCTCTACCACATCCAGTGGAAGTTCCGCGATGAGGTGCGCCCCCGGTTCGGTGTCATGCGCAGCCGCGAATTCCTGATGAAGGACGCCTATTCCTTCGATCTCGACTATGAGGGCGCCAAGGCCGCCTACTATCGCATGTTCGTAGCCTATCTGCGCACCTTCACACGCATGGGCCTGCAGGCGATCCCGATGCGCGCCGACACCGGGCCGATCGGTGGCGACCTCAGCCACGAGTTCATCATTCTGGCCGAGACCGGCGAGAGCCAGGTCTATTGTCACCGCGATTATCTCGGCTTCGAAGTGCCGGGCGAGGATATCGATTTCGGCAATGACGCGGAGATAGCCGGCATCGTCGAGAAGTGGACCACGCCCTATGCGGCGACCGACGAAATGCATGATGAGGCCGCATGGAACGTCATTGCCGGGAGCGACAAGGTTTCGGCGCGCGGCATCGAGGTCGGCCATATCTTCCACTTCGGCGAAAAATATTCGAAGGCGATGAACGCCAAGGTGACCGGGCCGGACGGCAAGGAGCATTTCGTCTCCATGGGGTCCTACGGGATCGGGCCTTCGCGGCTGATCGCGGCCATCATCGAGGCGAGCCACGACGAGAACGGCATCATCTGGCCCGAATCCATTGCGCCGTTCGACGTTGGGCTGATCAACATGAAGTCCGGCGACGCCGAATGCGATCGCGTCTGCAACGAGCTTGAGGCCGCCCTGACGGCTGCCGGCAAGGACGTGCTTTACGACGACACCGACCAACGGCCGGGCGCCAAGTTCGCCACCGCCGACCTGATCGGACTGCCGTGGCAGCTTGTGGTCGGCCCGCGCGGCGTGGCCGCCGGCGAGGTGGAACTGAAGAACCGCAAAACCGGCGAGCGCGAGAACCTGCCCATCGCGGAGGCGATTGCGCGGCTTGGTGGCGCTGCATGAGCAAGGCGGCCGCGAAGCCTTCCTCCGCCGGACCGTTTTCCGGCTTCGAGCGCATGGTGGCGTGGCGCTATCTGCGTTCGCGCCGCAAGGAAACGGTCATCTCGGTTATCGCGTCGATCTCGTTCCTCGGCATCATGCTGGGGGTGGCGACGCTGATCGTGGTGATGGCGGTGATGAACGGCTTTCGCGCCGAACTGCTCACCCGCATCCTCGGGGTCAACGGCCATATCATCGTGACGCCGATCGATCTGCCGCTTGAGGATTATGAGCAGGTGGCGGATCGCATCAACGGTGTCGGCGGCGTCAAATACGCCCTTCCGCTGATCGACGGGCAGGTGCTGGCGCAGGGCAACGTCGGCTCCGGCGCCGGAGCTCTGGTGCGTGGCGTCAGGGGAACGGATCTTTCCAAGGTCAGCATGGTCGCCGACAATATCCGCTTCGGCACTCTGGAGAATTTCGACCAGTCCGATGGCGTGGCGGTCGGCTCGCGCATGGCCAGCAATCTCGGGCTGGCCATCGGTGACACAATCACGCTGACTTCCCCTGATGGCGACGTCACGCCCTTCGGCACCACGGCGCGAATCAAGGGCTACCCGATCGTTGCGATCTTCGAGGTCGGCATGTCGGAGTATGACAGCTCGATCGTCTATATGCCCCTGTCGGAGGCTCAGCTCTATTTCAACATGGAAGATCTCGTGCAAAGCATCGAGATCTATGTCGACAATCCCGATGCCGTCGACGCCCTGAAGCCGAAGATCGAGGAAGCGGCGCAGCGGCCGGTCCTGCTGAGCGACTGGCGCCAGCGCAACCAGACTTTCTTCTCCGCCCTGCAGGTGGAGCGTAACGTCATGTTCATGATCCTGACGCTGATTGTGCTGGTGGCGGCGCTGAACATCATTTCCGGCCTGGTCATGCTGGTGAAGGACAAGGGCCACGATATCGCCATCCTGCGCACCATGGGCGCGACGCGCGGGGCGATCCTGCGCATCTTCCTGATGACAGGGGCGGCGATAGGTGTCGTGGGCACCTTGGCCGGCTTCGTGCTCGGTGTCGTCATATGCCTCAATGTCGAGCACATACGCCAGTTCTTCTCCTGGATTTCCGGCACGGTTCTGTTCAATCCCGAGCTCTATTTCCTGAGCCAGCTTCCAGCCAAGATGGATGCCGGCGAGACCTTCTCGGTGATCCTCATGGCGTTGGTGCTGTCGTTCATCGCCACGCTGTTTCCCGCCTGGCGGGCCGCGCGGCTCGATCCGGTCGAAGCGCTGAGGTATGAGTGATGGCGCATGCCGTTCTCGAACTGAAGGGCGTCGAGCGCCACTACGTGCAGGGCGAGCGCAAGCTCACAATCCTGAGCGGCACGGATTTCGTGCTGCGGTCCGGCGAGATGGTGGCGCTGGTGGCGCCTTCCGGCACCGGCAAGTCCACCCTGCTGCATACGGCGGGGCTTCTGGAGAAGCCGGACAGCGGTGATGTCATTCTGGCCGGGCGCGCATGCGGCAAGCTTTCGGATGACCAGCGCACGGCGATCCGCCGCAATGAAATTGGTTTCGTCTACCAGTTCCATCATCTGTTGCCTGAATTCTCCGCGCTGGAGAATGTGATGATGCCGCAGCTCATCAAAGGGTTGCCACGCGCAGAGGCGGCGGAGCGGGCAGGGCAGCTGCTGGATTACATGCAGCTTGGAAAGCGATCCACGCATCGCCCTTCCGAATTGTCGGGCGGTGAGCAGCAGCGCGTGGCCATCGCGCGCGCTGTGGCAAATGCGCCGCTGGTGCTGCTAGCCGACGAGCCGACCGGCAATCTCGATCCGGTCACCGCTTCTTATGTGTTTCAGGCGCTGTCGGCGCTTGTGCGGCAGTCGGGGCTTGCCGCGCTGATCGCCACCCATAACCACGAGCTCGCCGCCCGCATGGATCGGCGCGTGACCCTTTCCGAAGGCAAGGTCGTTCCATTCTGAAGCTCCGCTTGCGCTTGCGAGGGCGTCGCATCGCATGATGCGGGCACTATATCGGGAGCGTCTTCCCATGACGGGAAGAGCCGGTCAGGGTCGTCTGCAACCCGGGCCTGACAACGGACTGTGTGGACGGCGCGGATCGGTATCCAGCTCCCTGTCCTTTTGCCCTGAATACTCATTAGCCTGACATCACGAAGCGCAATTCCCGGCACGCCAGCGCGGGCGGTTGCCGGTTGATCGCGTGCCTTGCTTCCCAAGCCCGGAAACCAATCTTTAATCCTGAGAAACAGCCGATTCCGATTCGGATGAAGATGCAATTCTGTTAATTGACATTTGAACAGAATAAGAACAAAGTGAGAACATACAGAAAACAGGAGCAAGCCATGACCGATCTCGTTCAGGATGTTGTCTCAATGGTGTGCATGGGAACCTTCCTCGTTTCCATGGCGATGTGGATAGGCGCGCTCTGATAATTGTGGCGATGAAGGACCCCGAACCGATCTGAGATACCGTTTCCCGCTAGAGCATTTTGCAGTCAGACGGAATTCTCTGACTGCAAAATGCGGCTAAGAAAACAGAATGGAGCAGTGGAAGGAGCGTTCGTCAGAACGTGCGCTGCTCTGGTGTCCCGATGTCGGGGCTCCTCTGGCGGGGGGGGCTGCCTTTGCCGCTCCGGCCTCTGCTGGAGATGGTGGGTTGTCTGCAAGGCAAGCTTCCGCCTCTGCGGTTTGCGTGCTTGCGTCCTTTCGGACGCACAAAGATGCCGCTCCAGCCATGGGGTTTCCCGCTGCTGGTTTTTTCTGCCGCTTGACATGAGAACTGCCACAGGCGTTCAGGTCGGGAACTGAGCGGCGGGAAAGGCACTGCCGCCTCGTTCAGCAGGCAATGTCGGGCACAGCTGGGTCGGGCACGCTTGGTGAGTCCGATTCGATCTGGGTCGTGACGGGGCCGAATACGTCTTCGAAGGCTGCTTTCAGCGCCACGTCCAGATCGGCCATGGCCACGGGCAGGCCGAGATCGACAAGACTGGTGACGCCGTGCTCCTGCACGCCGCAGGGTACGATGCCGCCGAAATGGCTCAGATCAGGTTCCACATTGATGGCGATGCCATGGAAACTGACCCATTTGCGCATGCGGATGCCGATCGCGGCGATCTTGTCCTCGGCGGTGGAGCCATCCGGCGTTGATGGACGGTCGGGCCGCTGCACCCAGACGCCGACCCGGTCCTCGCGGCGTTCGCCCCTGATGTTGAAGGCGTCCAGCGTGCGAATGATCCATTCCTCCAGTGCGGCTACGAAGGCGCGGACATCCTCGCGCCGGCGCTTGAGATCAAGCATGACATAGGCAACGCGCTGGCCGGGGCCATGATAAGTGTATTCGCCGCCCCGACCCGCCGCATAGACGGGAAATCGTTCAGAATCGATGAGATCCTCGATGCGTGCGCTGGTGCCGGATGTGTAGAGGGGAGGGTGTTCGACCAGCCAGATCATTTCGCGAGCGCCGGCGCTGCGAATCAATTCGGCATGGGCCTCCATGAAGGCCAGCGCCTCCGGATAGGCGACAAGCCCGGGCTCGGTGCGCCATTCGACGGGAGTTGAACCGGCTTTGGCAAAAAATGACGTGGCGATCTGGCTGCGTTCAGGCATGACTTGGTCCGAATTTTACCCCCATCATATGGCGAGAAATGCCCTGGAGGTCCAGCGGTGAGGGCATGGAAGCGAGCATGATGGCAAGGTTGTGATTTAAAGCGCGATTATTCCTGCAGATGCCCTTGTTTCGGGATAAGCGATTTGCTACACGCCGCGTGCCGAACATGTTTGGCTCCTACCACGGGCGGTCGTGGCGGAATTGGTAGACGCGCAGCGTTGAGGTCGCTGTGGGGCAACCCGTGGAAGTTCGAGTCTTCTCGACCGCACCATCACTCTCCGAAATGCCTTTCGGTTTAGATAGTTGTTTGATTTCAGGAGCTTGTAGTCGCCTCCCTGCTACAAAGGGCGCTACAAATGACTGTCACGATGACTGGCTTGAGGCGAGCTAAGAACGGCGATTGGTTCTCCCGGAAGGCTATTCCGGACGACGTGCGAGATGCCTACCAAAGCGCCTACGGTATTCGCCGTGAGGAACGCTTCCGACTATCCACAGACAAATCCCCCGGTGAAGCGAAGGCAGCCTTTGCAGAATGGCTGGCGGACATAGAGGGTCGTATCGGTGCGCTTCGTGCTGCGGCCACCGGCAGGGCGCTGGAACTATCGCACCGGCAACTCCACGACATCGCGGGACGCTGGTATGACTGGTTTGTCGTCCAATACGCAGACGATCAGGAGCCGGTTGAGGCGTGGGATTTTCGATATGAGCGGTATCAGGACGCCGTAGAAGCATCCGGTGGCGATTATCCCTACGATGATGAAGAGCAGGGACGCAGCCCGCGACATGCCGCCAAGGTCAAGGCCGTGGTGCTGGAACTGTCTCGCCTTCAAACGTTCCTCGCCGGCGAAGGCATCAACCTATCCTCCGATACCCTCGACCGCCTTGTGGATACCCTAGAGTCGGACCTTGTGGCCGCTATGGCGCTCCTGCGGCGGCGAGCCGGTGGCGACTATCGGCCCGACACCCATCGGGAACGTTTCCCGCAATCCATGCCTATCATTCCTGCCAACGTGAAGTTAGCTGGGTGGAATGTGCAGGAGGCTTTCGAGGCGTATGTTATGGAACGGCAACCCCAGCCCTCGACCGTCAATCGCTGGCGCGTGGTCTTCGTTGATTTCAACAATTTTCTGGACGGTCGAGACATCTCTCTGGTGACGGACGATGACGCCGTTAGCTGGAAGGACCGGCTGGTTGCAAAGGGGAATATGGGTGCGCGCACGATCAATGAGGTTTGGCTAACAAGCGCCAGAACAGTGTTCAATTGGGCGAAGCGACAGAAGAAGATAGCGACCAACCCATTGGAAGGCGTGAAGGTTGCCACCGGCAGGCAGACGCCTACGAAGGGAGCCTTCCAACCCGAAGACATAAAAACCATCCTGACAGCGACCCTACAACCTCAAGGACCCCGCGTATCACCGCACTTCCGCGCAGCCATCCGGTGGGTGCCGTGGTTGTGCGGATACACAGGGGCGCGGGTAGGAGAGATTACGCAGCTACGCAAGCAGGACATCGATCAACACCCGGAGGGCTTCTGGACGCTGCATATCACTCCGGAAGCCGGGGCGGTGAAGGGAGCGATGCCGCGCACGGTCCCCCTGCACGATCATCTCATTGAGCAAGGGCTCATTGAGTTCGTAAGGACGATGAAGGACGGGCCACTGTTCTACGACCCGAGCACCAAGAGGAAAACGAAAAGCGACGACCGGCTCAATCCGACCCGAGCGCCCTACGTGTTGATAAGGCAGAAGCTTGGAGATTGGGTTCGGGGCTTGTGAGGTGGACCCGTCTGGTGAGACAGCTTGGCGGCTTGGCTAAGGTGGATCGGGTTGGTTTCTACGCCGCCAATTGCTCCGTCATTTGTGCCGTA